>JAGATW010000068.1 GCA_017621085.1 Clostridia bacterium
CGGAGGCAACAGGCGATGGCGCAGTTTACTACACAGTAAATATGCTTGAGTACTTTAAGGACTCCATCAAGGGTAAAACCTTTGCAGTTTCCGGTTTCGGTAATGTTGCTTGGGGTACTGTTAAGAAGGTTAATGAGCTTGGCGGTAAGGTTGTAACAATTTCTGGTCCTGACGGATATATTTACGATAAGGATGGCATTTGCACCGAGGAAAAGATTAACTTTATGCTTGAAATGCGTGCTTCCTGCCGTAACAGGGTACAGGATTATGCGGATAAATTTGGTGTACCATTCTTCCCGGGTGAAAAGCCATGGGGTGTAAAGGCAGATATCCTTATGCCATGTGCAACTCAAAACGAGGTTGGTATGAAGGAAGCTGAAATGATAGTTGCAAACGGCGTTAAGTACTATGTTGAGGTATCAAATATGCCAACAACTAATGAAGCAGTTGCTTACCTTAAGGAAAACGGCGTTATTGTTGCTCCATCAAAGGCAGTTAATGCAGGTGGTGTTGCAGTATCCGGTCTTGAAATGTCACAAAACTCTATGAGATATAGCTGGAGTGCAGAAGAGGTTGACCAAAAGCTTAAGGGCATTATGAAGAATATTTTTGAAAACTCAATCAAGGCAGCTAACCAGTATGGCTTAGGCGATGACCTTGTTGCCGGTGCTAATATTGCAGGCTTTATTAAGGTAGCTGACGCGATGCTTGCACAGGGTGTTGTTTAATAAATTATTAACTAAACTATGCATTATTTATAAATCTTTTACAAAAAAATACACCTTTCGTATTGATTTTTGTATAAAGTTATAGTATAATAGTTACGGCGAATTGTAAAAAATTTTATTAGGAGGTTAATAATGAAGAAAGTATTCGCGATTTTGCTTGCTGTGTTAATGCTTTTGCCAATCATAGCTTCATGTGGTGAAGAAAGAGAAGAGCCGGATCCGGTTCCAAGCTCATCCTCACAGCCAAGTACAACAAACCCATCTACAACTACTCCAAGCCAAGGAGGCACTACTTCAAGTAGTGACAATGGTGGAAATCCTGATGTTCCTGATGTACCGGATGATCCAAATAAACAGGAAACTCCACCAGAAACAATTACAAAATGGAGTGGTAAAACTCTTAACATTTTAGGTACAGTATGGGTAGGAACAGAGCCGGGCTCTCCTTGGTCTCAGGTTGAGCTTTGTGTAAAGCCACTTACAGACCCAGGTGCTTATAAAGACGACACAAACTTTGGTTTAACCATCAATGGTGCCGTTCTTGACAGAGAGGCATTCATTAAAAAGGAATATGGTGTTTCTCTTAACTGGATTAACGCTCGTACAAACCAAATCTCTACATTAATTACAAATGCTATCATGTCCGGCAGTAAGGAAACAAGATATCATATTGCTATGCCAAGAATGATGGAAGCGCAAACAATCGTTTCTAACGGTTCTATCTTTGATGTTTCCAAGAGCAAGTATATTGACCTTGATAAGTCATACTACAATCAAGCTGCTCGTGAGTCATACACTGTAAACGGTATTACATTGTTTATGTCCGGTGACTTCAGCTTCCTTGATGAGCAAACATCCTTCCTTATTTTCTATAATGAGGCAATGGCTGATGGTATTTCCGCATTCCCAGACGTTTACAAAATGGTAAGAGAAGGCAAGTGGACAATCGACCAAATGACAAACATTGCTAAGCTCGTTAAGAAGAACTCTGGCGACCCAGCTTGGACAGACGATGATACATATGGCTTCGGTACAACAAACCTCGGCAAGTTCTATCAATATAGCGGTATTCAACAAATTCAGGTTATTGATGGTGAGTATAGAATTTCTCTTAACGACCCAAAGGTAGGTACACTTATTGATAAAATCTTGGGCATTTCCGGCTCTGACTGGGCAAGAGTTAACTGGACCGGTGGTTTCGAAGGAATGGAAGCTGCATTCTTTGACAGCAGACTTCTTTTCTACAATGAGGTTATACAAAAGACTGACCACATAAAGGAACAAACCGACGAATTTAAGGTTGGTATTCTTCCTGCTCCAAAGCTTAACGAAGCACAGGAAACATATTTCACACCTTGCTCATATCAGTCAGTTGTTATGTGTATTCCTAAGACAACAACTGATAGAGAATTCTCTGAGTATTTCTTCGAAATTCTTTCATACACAGGTCAAAAGTATGTAATGAGAGCTTACTTGACTAACTTAAGAACAAAGCTCAATCCGGAAACAGCAACAGAAAGTATGGAAATTATTGAAAATTACATCTTCGCTAACCTCTGCTATGACCAAGGCTACATGTGGGGCTGGGATGGCTTACTTTCCTCTGTTCAGACAGACTCCTATAAGGATGGCGTAAATAAGTTTACCGAAGTATTCACAGACGCAAGTGAAGAAAAGGCACTTATCGTAACAGACTGGAACAGAGCTTGGCTCGATTATGTTGACTACGTAGAATAAAATAAACAAAAAATGAGTTGATTTTTCAACTCATTTTTTTATTGTAATTGTTGCAAAATTTACATAATTATGCTATACTGTAAAAAAAGCATTTGGAGGCGAAAATCATGTCAATTTTGATTAATAATGAAGATAAAACCTACACACTTCTAACCAAAAATACTATGTATCAAATGAAGGTTGATGAGACAGGTGTTTTAGAGCATACATATTATGGCGCAAAAATGGAATATATGGATATGCACTATGCGGTAGATTGTATAATGGGTACAAGCTTTTCACCAAATCCGGCTGACTATCCAAAAAACAAGTGGGCATATTCCTATAACCAGATAAATCAAGAAATTTCAATGGCAGGCATCGGAGACTTTAGACTAACCTCTGTTGGCGTTCGTAATACTGACGGCTCCTTCGGCGCAGAGCCACGCTTTGTTTCAGCAAGAACTGAAAAGGGTAAGTATTCATTAAAAGGACTTCCGGCATTTTACGGTGAAGATGCTGATACGCTTGTAGTTACTCTTAAGGACAAGGTCTATGATATTTATTTTCACCTCTATTATGGCGTATTTGAGGAGTATGACCTTATTACAAGAAGCTTGGTAATTGAAAACAAAACAAATGATTCAATCAAGCTTGAAAAGGCTCTTACTTTGACTCTTGATATGCCGAATGGCACATATGATATGATATATTTTCATGGCAGACATACGCGCGAAAGAATGCTTGAGAGAACAAGAATTAAGCATTCACAGATTTCAGTATCCAGCATGCGTGGTGCTTCCTCTCATATGGAAAACCCATTTGTTGTTGTATGTGACAAAAATGCAAATGAAGAATATGGCTCTGCTTGGGGTATTGGTCTTGTTTACAGCGGTAACTTTTTAATATCGGCAGAAAAGAATTTACAAGAAAAAACAATAGTTGTAGCAGGTATCAATCCTGAAAACTTTAATTTTGAAGTTGCTTCAAACGATGAGTTTGTTTGCCCGGAGGTTGCTATGGTTTATAGTAACGAGGGCTTTGGTAAAATGTCAAATTCTTATCACAAGGCAATAAGAAATAATCTTACAAGAGGCAAATACAAAAACGCAGTTCGCCCGGTGCTTATTAACAACTGGGAGGGAACTTATTTTGACTTCAATGCTGATAAGCTTGTTGCTATGGCTCACGAAGCAAAGAAAATGGGTGTTGAGCTATTCGTAATGGACGACGGTTGGTTTGGAAAGCGTGATAATGACTTTTGTGCCCTGGGTGACTGGGTTCCAAACGAAAATAAGCTTCAAGGTACACTTTCTAATCTTGCAAAAAGAATTAATGACGAGGGAATGAAATTCGGCATTTGGTTTGAGCCGGAATGCATTTCCGAGGATAGCGACCTATATCGTGCGCATCCGGACTATGCTCTTGCAATGAAATCAAGAGCACCTCAAGTATCAAGAAATCAATATGTTCTTGACTATTCTCGTAAGGATGTTGTAGATAATATCTATAACCAGCTTGTAAAGGTACTTGATAGTGCAAATATCTCATATGTAAAATGGGACTTTAATAGGCATATAACAGATTTATATAGTGTAGCTCTTCCCGCAGAGAAGCAGGGCGAGGTTTACCACCGTTATATGCTTGGCTTATATGATTTGCTTGAAAGGATAACTTCAAAATATCCTGATATATTATTTGAAAGCTGCTCAGGTGGTGGTGGACGCTTTGATATGGGTATGCTTTACTATATGCCACAGGTATGGACAAGTGACAATAGTGATGCAATAGATAGACTTAAAATCCAATATGGTACATCCTTTGCTTACCCTGTTTCAACAATGGGAGCACATGTTTCTGTATGTCCTAACCATCAAAATGCAAGAATTACACCACTTAAAACAAGAGGAAATGTAGCTTACTTTGGTACATATGGCTTAGAGCTTGATGTAACAAAAATGACGGAGGATGAAAAGCAAGAAATCGCTCGTCAAATTAAGGAATTTAAGTCATATTATGAGTTGATTCAACGTGGTGACTACTATAGACTAATTTCACCATTCACACCTGAAGAAAGCCTATACTGTGCTTGGGAAACCGTAAAAGAGGATGGTAGTGAGGCGCTTGTTTGTGCTGTAAGATATGAAACTGATGCCAGCACCGCAGCAGAATACGTAAAGCTAAAGGGTCTTTGTCCTAATAAGCTATATAGAATCAATGGTAGCAAGGAAACATATCTTGGCTCAGCGCTTATGAACGTAGGTATGTTCTTGGAATACGATTTTATTACTTATCCATCCAGACTTTATCACATAACACTTGCATAAAAATTAGGGTGGCTAAAATCAGCCACCCTAAAGCTTTATTTATAAATTTCTTCAAGCTTTTTATTAAATTCCTCAGCAGTATTATAGCCCATCTTTTTAAGTCTTTGGTTCATAGCAGCGATTTCAAGAATAACCGCTAAGTTTCTACCGGGACGAACAGGCACATTAATATAAGGAACCTTAATGCCAAGGATGTCGGAATATTCTGTTTCAAGACCAAGCCTATCGTAAACCTTCCCCTCAATCCAAGGCTCAAAGTTAATAACAAGCTCAATTTTTTCAGTTTCTTTAACAGCACCGGCACCGAAGATTTGGCGAATATCAATAATACCAATACCACGCAATTCCATGTAGTGTCTTATAATCTCCGGAGCCTTTCCAACAAGAGTTTTGTCGGAAACCTTGCTTATTTCAACAGCATCATCAGCAATCAAACGGTGACCTCTTTTAATAAGCTCAATAGCGGTCTCACTTTTACCGATACCACTATCACCGGTAATTAATATACCCTCACCATAAACCTCAACCAAAACACCATGTCTTGTAATAGTGGGAGCTAAATGTACATTAAGTGAAGAAATAACGGCTGATATAAAGCTATTGGTGGACACAGAGGTTTTCAAAAGAGGAATACCAAATTCTTCAGCAAATTCAATCATTTCCGGATAAGGACCAATGTTTCTTGCTGTGATAATACAAACAGGCTTTCTTTGAATGAAATTATAAAGCTTAGTTCTACGCTCCTCGGGCGAGCACTTTGCAAGATAAATTGCCTCTACACGTCCAATAATGTGTATTCTTTCAGGGTCAAAGTAGTCGAAAAAGCCTGCAAGAGGCAATCCGGGACGGTTAACCTCCGGTCTTGTTATCATAATAGAGTCAATATTTTCAGGAGCATATATCGTTTCAAGATTAAACTCCTTGATAAGCTTGGTTAAGGCAACGGATTTTGCTGTTTTACTATAATTATCCATAAAATTCCCCTATAAATGTAAAAGTTGTAAGCTTGATTTATGCAAGTTACTTAATTTATTCTAACATAAGGAAATAAAAAAAGCAATAAATAAAAGGAAATAAGAGAAAATTTATGAAAATGTTTAAAAAAGAAGATAAAACCTTGCCAACCTTGATTACCGATTTGAGTGGCAAAATATTGTATATAGACGAAACTGCCAAAAAGGAAATGTTTCCGGCAAATATTGGAGACTCTATATTAAAATTTTTAAGTCCAGACCTTATAAGAAAAGCATCAATACTTGGCAGAATGAATATAACCTCTCCTGAAAATTGCAAATATGAAAGAGCAATTGTAAAAGTAGTAGGACAAGGCGTAACCAAAACTCTTGAAGTATCGTTCTTCCATGCAAATGCTGATAACATAGAAAAAGACATTAAATTGTTTTCCTCATATGATGAAATCGTTGCAAGGGAAAGCGTCGAACCTGTGGAGCTTAATGATTTAGTTACAGAAATTGTGGATTATATCAAAAAGGATTTGAGATTTTCATATAAGAATTTTGAAATAATAATAACAGAGAGCGAATCCCGTTTATATGCTGATTTTGATAAGCTTTGTGCAATTGTAATTGGTACAATTACGGTATATAACGAAATAGATTATAGGGCAGACATAACCATAAGCATTATAAAAGAAGATAATGACTATATTTTGAGTGTATCACTACATAAGATAATGTTTGAAGCTATAAACGGACCACACGAGCTATCAATGCTAAATCCACATGTGGCAACTCGTATTGAATATTTAAACTCCCTTTGCCAAGAAAGTAAAATTGAATATAAGCTATCATCTAAGCCGGATGGCATATATGCAGAATTTGTAATAACAAATAGTGTTAACGACACAGGTAAATTTGCTCAAAAATCTACAATAGTATCCAAAGATGCTTTTATTTCTTACATTATGAGCTTGTTTATATACGAAGATATTAATGATACAACAGAAGAAGAGCAAGAATAATAATAGCATCCATGCTATTTTGCAAATGCTCCTGTGCAAAAAGAACAATTAATGCAATTAGCAAAAGGTCATCCTTATGTATGTTTTCAAATAGATGACTAACCCCAAGCTCATTAAACAAATCATGTGTTGTGGGCTCTTTGTTCTCACATTCAAGCTTTATGCTTTCTTCTTTTGTCGTATTTTTACAGGCGGCAACTTCGTTTTGAGCATAAGCATCTGATATTTCTTCATAAAAAGAAGCATCGTCATCATTTTGAGCTGTATAATCAACTGTATTAGCCGTTTCAACCACTTTATCTAAAGCACCTTGAAAAGAAGGTGAAACAGAAGTACGTATAACTCCTCTTGACATAGAGTTATCTGTTTTTGCTCTATGCGTTTTCATTTGTGTGTCCTCAAATGGTTGCTTGAATTTTGTGCCACTGTAGTTTTTTGGTAGATTTATACCATTATATTTAGTGAACATAATAACCTCACTTTATAAGCTTCATAAGGTCTGCCACCTGTGCCATTTTAATTATACTATCAACAATGTCACATCTTTCCTTACTTAAATATGGCTTTAAGGCAATCAGTAGCTTAGAATTTTTAGTAATTTTTTCTTGTAGCTTAGCCACAGGTAGTGCAAAATCAGAGATTGCTTTTTCGCTTGATACATCGTTTTTGTCAGGGGGAGTGTCGTTTTTTTCACTTTTATCCCCATTATTATCGATTGCATTTGATATAACCGAAATGACCGATGGTAGCTTATCTGCCAAGCTCTCCCCATCTGTACTTTTTGCAATTTGGGAAATTTTAGTCATAAGCTCAGGATTCTCGGTGATTTTTTTCAGTATATCATCAAAGGAAGAGTCTGCCATATTATTTCCCCTTTTTCATAAGCTCGGTTACTCTTGCAATGTCCTCATCATTAAGACTTGAAAGAGTGGAGCGAATTTTTGACATATCTTTTGGCTTTTCCATATTTTTTATCGCTTCAAAGCCGGATTTTGATGCCACTAACTGTATAGTTTTCCATAGCTGATCATCATTCATCATCAATACCATATCAATCATTCTTTTATCAATTTTCATAAAACACCTCCGGTAAGTTTTAATAACATTTTATGAAGTATAAAAAGTTTTGACACAGAAAGGATTTTATATGAAGCTTCTTGTATTTTCGGATTCTCACTCACATTTTGACAAAATGAAGGATGCTATTGAGATGCACAAGGCCAAATGTGATTGTATTTTATTTTTAGGCGATGGAATAAGAGATATTGAAATTATCAAGGATATGTATCCTCAAATTCCGATTTTTTATGTTAAAGGAAACTGTGATTTAATGGCACAGGACGTTGAAATCGAACAGCTACTAAGCCTTGACAACTTTAAAATTTTAATTACTCACGGGCACAAATACGGTGTAAAGGGTGGTTTAGGTACAATAGCATACAGAGCAAGAGAATTAAATGCTGATGCAGTCTTTTTCGGACACACGCATGTTCCCTTTGACAACATAATAGAGGTGTCCGGCAAAAATATACACTTGTTTAATCCGGGCTCAATAGGCTATGAGGGTTATTTTGGTGTTGTAAATACAAGCGGCAAGGTTCTTATTAAGGGCCACGGAAAAATCCAATAAAAAATGCTGTAAATACTTGTAAAATATAGAAATGTATGATATACTAAGTCTAATGAAATATTATTTGTTCGGAGGAATAAATTTATGGAAAAGAAAGTAAGAATTGGTATCATCGGTTGTGGTGGTATCGCAAATGGTAAGCACATGCCATCCCTTAAAAAGGTTGCAGAGGCAGAAATGGTTGCTTTCTGTGACATTATTGAGGAAAGAGCGCAGGATGCAGCTAAAAAGTATGGTGTTGAGGGTGCTAAGGTTTACACGGACTACAAGGAGCTTTTAAAGGATAAGAGCATTGATGTAGTTCACGTATGTACACCAAACAGAAGCCATAGCTTTATTACAGTTGACGCTTTAGAGGCTGGCAAGCACGTTATGTGTGAAAAGCCAATGGCTATCAACGCTGAAGAAGCTAAAAAGATGGTTGATGCCGCTAAGAGAACAGGCAAAATGCTTACAATCGGCTATCAGAACAGACAGAGAAAGGACGCTATCTATCTAAAGAAGGAAGCTGAGGATGGCGTATTTGGAGATATTTATTACGCAAAGGCAACAGCACTTCGTAGAAGAGCAGTTCCTACATGGGGCGTATTTATTAATGAGTATGAGCAGGGTGGTGGACCACTTATCGACATTGGTACACACGCACTTGACCTAACACTTTGGACTATGAACAACTATAAGCCAAAGTATTGTGTTGGTACTACATATCATAAGCTCAATGACCAAAAGGAGTCTGCTAACGTATTTGGTCAGTGGAAGCCTGAGGAATTTACTGTTGAGGATAGCGCTTTCGGCTTTATCGTAATGGAAAACGGTGCAACAATCGTTCTTGAATCCTCATGGGCAATTAATATGACAGAAACTAAGGAAGCTTGTACAACAATTTGTGGTACAAAGGCTGGTGCTAAAATGGTTGACCAAGGTGTACTTGAAATCAATGGCGTTAAGCACAACCAAATGTATGAAACAAGACCTAACCTTGATGGTAAGGGCGTTGCTTTCTATGATGCAGGTAGCTACGATGCTGGTGCTCAAGAAGCAAAGCAGTGGATTGAGGCTGTTATTAATGGTACAGAGCCAACAGTATTACCGGAGCAAGCATACTGCGTAACTCAAATTCTTGAGGGTATTTACGAGTCTGCAAAGACAGGTAAGCCATACTACTTTAACTAAAACAAATCAAGGGGCGAGCACCTCGCCCCTTATCTTAGAAGGAGAATAAATATGAAATTAAGCGTACTTGCAAACCTTTATGGTAGTAAGCCTCTTGATGAGGCACTTAAGATAATTTCCTCTCTTGGTGTTCATTCTGTTGAAATTGGTGCAGGTGGCTATCCAGGTAAGGACCACTGTGACCCTGAAAAGCTTTTGGCTGACCCAAAGGCTCTTGAGGAGTTTAAGAATACCTTTAAAAAGTATGATGTAGAAATTTGCGCACTTGCAACTCACGGTAACCCTGTTCACCCAAATAAGGAAATTGCAAATCAGTTTGATAAGGATATGAGAAATACAATTCTCTTAGCTGAGAAGCTTGGAATTGATACAATTATTACATTCTCAGGCTGTCCCGGCTCTGACCCGGATGCAAAGCTTCCAAGCTGGGTAACCTGTCCTTGGCCGGATGATTTTCTTGAAACTCTTAACTACCAGTGGAATGATGTGTTAATTCCTTACTGGAAGGAAGCAACAGCATTTGCAAAATCACACGGTGTAACTAAAATTGCCCTTGAAATGCACCCGGGCTTCTGTGTATATAACCCGGAAACACTTTTAAAGCTTCGTTCAGCGGTAGGCGATGTAATTGGTGCAAACCTTGACCCATCACACTTAATTTGGCAGGGAATTAACCCCGTAATGGCTATAAGAGCTTTAGAGGGCGCAATTTACCACGTACACGCAAAGGATACTAAGGTTGATAATGCAAATACATCAGTTAATGGTGTACTTGATACAAAGCACTATGGTGATGAAATTCATCGTTCTTGGATTTTCCGTACAGTAGGCTATGGCAACAATGAGGAGTTTTGGAGAGCATTTGTTTCCAACCTTCGTCTTGTTGGCTATGATAAGGTTCTTTCAATTGAGCACGAGGATAGCTTGATGACAATTGATGAAGGACTTCAAAAGGCTGTTGAATTCCTTGACAAACTTATGATTAAGGAAGCAAAGCCAACCGGTATGCGTTGGGCATAAGTATAAAATAAAATGCTGACACAAGGCTTGTGTCAGCATTTTTTTATTCTTTGTCCTCGCCGGATTCTGTATCCGGCTTAGATTCTAAGGAAGGGATTTTTAAATGGTCCTTTGGGTCAACGTGCTTGTCATCCACCTTTAATTCAAAGTGCAAATGTGGGTCTTGGGATACTTCGTTCATAGCACTTTCACCAACTGCTCCAATTACGTCGCCTGCTTTAACTGATGCACCAATTACAAGTCCTTCCTTAACCACAGGGTCAAGGTTTTTGTAATAGCTTATAGCATTTCCTGTATGCTCAATTGATACACAAGTGCCCATAAATGGGTCTTGCCAAATGTTCTTAACAACACCGTCGGCTACTGCCATTACCTCTTGACCAAGACTGCCCTTTATGTCAATGCCTGTGTGAGTACGATAGTCCTTCATAGTAGGAGAGAATACTAATACGGAGTCGCTAAAGTCCACATCTATTGAACATTCCTTCATAGGTAAGGAAAAGGTTGGTAGGTCATTATTTTCATCAAGACCTGCATCTGTGTCACCATTGTTTACAATATTGCTGGAGCCCATTCCTGTGTCATCATTAGGTGAGCTTCTTCTTGCCACAGTTACAGCAATTACGATAACTGCAACAACAGTTAAAACTACAGCTAAAGTTAAATAAAAAATTCTTGAATTTTGCTTATTATTTTCTTCCATTGTATTTATCCTTTCAAATTAATTGCAAAACTATTATTTACCTTGGAAAAAATATTTATGCACAAGGCTAAAAAAATCCTTGATAACTTAAATTTAGTTTTGTTGACAATGGGAGTTAAATATGATATTATATTATTAATGACTATTTTGGAGGTTAATATGATAAAAATTGAAAGAGCAAGCGTTATGAATTTTGAAAACGCAATAAGAGGTGCTCGAAATCCTCTAAATTCTTGGGCAAGAAGCGATAGCTATTACGACGAAAATGGAAATTATATCTTAGGTGAAAATGACTTGGCTCTTGCAAAAAAGCTTGCCAAGGCCGGTAGCGACCATAGAAAATACTTGCGTCAAATATTTGTGTCAGTTGATATTACAGCACCATTATATTGGTGGAAGGAATATGACACATATAAGGTAGCAACCGTTGCTAACTCTACATCTACAATGCACAAAATTCATTCAAAGGAATTTGAAAGAGCAGACTTTAGCTGTGATAGAATGAGTGAGGGCGCATTAAAGGTGCTTGATAATGTAATTAGTTACCTTGAGGAAGCAAGATTAAAGTATATCGAAACAAAGGACAAAGCATATTGGCATGATATGATACAGTTGCTTCCATCAAGCTATAACCAAATGAGAACCTGTACCTTCAATTATGAAACATTAATTAATATTTACTATGCAAGAAGAACACACAAGCTTGCCGAATGGCACACTATGTGTGACTGGATTATGTCATTACCATATGCAAAGGACATAATTGCTATAAAGGAAGAAGAATGATAGAAAAGCTAATAAAGGACTACCACAACAAGGAAAATCCACAGGTGCGCGTTCGTGTTGGACGATTTGCCGGAATTGTTGGTATTGTAGCAAATGTGCTGTTGTTTGCTATAAAGCTTGTTATCGGCTTGATTTGTGGTAGTATATCTATAATTGCAGATTCATTAAATAACCTATCTGACTCCGGCTCAAATGCTCTAACAGTTGTTGGCTACACTATTTCAGGTAAGCCTGCTGATAAGGACCACCCATATGGTCATGCAAGAATGGAGTATCTTGCAAGCTTGTTTATTTCCGTAATTGTTACCTTTTTGGGCTTTGAAATGCTTACAACCTCTATTGAAAAGCTAATAGGTGAGCCCTCCAAGCAAAGCTATGATAAAATAGCAATTATTATTATGGCTTCGACTGTTATTGTAAAAATTATAGTAGCAATTCTAAATTTCAAGCTTGGTAAGCATATAGATTCCAAGGCTCTTAAGGCAACAGCCATAGATAGTATAAGCGATGTAATTGCAACCCTTGCCGTTGTTGTGGGTATGATAATTACTCCATATACAGGACCATATACCGATGGCGTTATAGGTATCATAATTGCAGCTTATATTATTGTTATGGGAATTAAGCTTGTAATCGAGTCCTCAAATACCTTAATTGGTGAGGCACCAAGCACTGAATTTACTCACGAAATTATTAAAAAAATTAAAAGCTATGAGGGCGTTTTAGGAATCCATGACCTTGTAATACACTCCTATGGTGCAAACAGATGCTTTGCAACTGTTCATGTTGAAATTGATGCCGACGGTGAGATAATGCATAGCCATGACCTTATGGATAATATAGAGGCTGATTTTTTGAAGAATGAAGGCATAAACCTCGTTATTCATATGGACCCAATATCCGTTTCCGATCCCGAAACTAATGAATTAAGGCATAAGTGCTTAGAAATTGTTTCTGAAATTTCACAAGAGTATTCACATCCAATTTCAATGCACGACTTTAGAATAGTTAAGGGTGTTACACACACAAATGTTCTTTTTGACGTTAGTGTTTCTAATGACTTTATTTTGTCAAACGAAGAGCTTTGCTCCCAGCTTTCAAATAGAATAAAGAAAATTAATCCACTATATCACCTTGTTTTAACAATTGATAGAGATTACTATTCCGAAAGATATGGAGAAGATTAAAATGAAAAAGTTTTATGTTGTCTTTTTCTTAATATTAACAGCTTTTGTTTTATGCCTAAGTGCAAGTGCCGCCGTTGTTTCGGTGGAAGCAGAGGATGGTCGTATTTTTTCAACTGAGGAAAGAGAGCTTTATTTACCATCATATGTTTCTCCAAGTAATATAAAGCTTATTTATGACGATTCCTACGACGTAGAATACAAAAATGCATCCGGTGAAAAAATAGAGCTTTCAAGTGGTACGGTGATTGACTTAACTCCATTTAAAAGCACTCTTTCATCAGGACAGGATGTATATGTTCTAAAGTACTATGTTGATGGATATTCTGCAGAATTAAAGTTTTATTTTGCAAATAATCTACCAAGCATTCATGTTGAAACCTCAATAGGAGAGCGTGTATTAACAAGCACAAATGGTAAAGATAGCGAGTCTAAAATAACGATTATAAACAAAGACGGAAGCTACGAGTATAGTGACTCTGATAGCACATATAGCCAAATCAAGGTAAGAGGCAACACCACGAAGGATTATGCAAAAAAGCCATTTCAGATAAAATTGAGTGAAAAAACAGACCTTTATGGTATGGGAGAGAGCAAAACGTGGATTTTGCTTGCTAATTATCTTGACCAGTCACAGCTACGTAATAGCGTAATGTATGAAATTGGTAAAATTCTTGGAATGCATACAAGTCAGTTCAAGAGTGTTGACGTTTTCATTGATGGCGAATATTATGGTATTTATTTACTTTGCGAAAAGGTGCAAATCAGTAGTGTAAGACTTGACATTGTAGAGCTTGAAAAGCTAAACGATGCATTAAATACTACATATGAGGAAACACCTGTAAAGGTTTACGGAATACCTAATACAATTATTACAGAATATTCATATATTCCAAATGTAGTAAATCCGGACGATATAACAGGTGGTTATTTAGTAGAGCTTGATAATAACTATTGGAGAAACGAGCTATGTTATTTTGTAACAGAAAACGGAAGCCACTATGTTGTGAAATCACCTGAATATGCATCAAAGGAGCAGGTAGAGTATATTGCCACACTATTTGGTGAAATGGAAGAGGCTATTATGTCAAATACCGGCTATAATAGATTAAATAAGCATTACTCAGAGTACATTGATGTTGATTCCTTTGCTTATGCCTATATTGTTGCTGAATTCAGCAGAAACTATGATGCTGGCTCATCAAGCATGTATTTTTACAAGGATGCTGATAAAAACGGTGAGTATTCAAAAATTTTCAAGGGTCCATTATGGGACTGCGATAATACTCTTGGAAATATTCATAAAAATGGTGCATCTAATACAGAGGGCTATTGGGCAAGAGAAAGAAGCATTTGGGGTGGACTTACATCTCATAATGACTTTAATGATAAGGTAACAGAGGTGCTTGCTAAAAACTACGATGCAATCTTTGATATGATAGAGAAGGATGGCTTTATTTACAAGCAGGTTGAAGAAATCGGCTCATCAATTTATATGGAAAGAGCAAGATGGAATTCTGATGATTATTCCAAGTGGCCTCTTTATTACGATGGTATCCACTATGATAGATGGCAGTCCTCTCCGGTATTTAATTTTGTAGATGGTTACTATTCCTATGATTTAGACAAGGACGACACAACAGTTATCGGTTACCTTTGCGAGCATATAGAAAATAGACTTAATTGGCTTGCAGAGGAATGGTATTGCGATGTAACACTTCGTCAAAGAACGTTTACATCCGAACCAACTCCGGAGCCGGAACCGACTCCTAATCCGGAACCAACCCCTAATCCGGAACCGACTCCAAATCCAGAACCCAATCCAAATCCAGAACCCAATCCAAACCCAGAACCCAATCCAAATCCAAACCCAGACGATACACCTAACAATAATTATCCGACAAATGAAGACAAAAAGGAATTTCCAACAGCTTTAGTCGCTATAATTTCTGTTGTGGCAGTAATTTGCGTTGTTGTGGGAATTGTTGTGGTTTTAAAGCTAAAACGAAAGTAATAATTAAAATGCGTGATGCAAAAAGCACCACGCATTTTTAATTGAATGAATAAATTAAAAAAAATTACTCCATATTACCAAAAAGGAGTAATTTGCGTATGAAGATAATAGTATTTGAATGTGACGAAACAGAGAGCATAATCAATCATTTTTTAAAATATGATAATTATGAATTTATCATATTTGAAAATTTAAGCAGAAAATTTGATATCAAGCATTATCGAGGCAATATAACTACAATAAAGGGCTTTTTATGTGAAACTAACCTTGATAAGCTATTAAAAATTAAGGGAAGCCTTAAAGAGAGCTTTTTTAT
This sequence comes from Clostridia bacterium, assembly GCA_017621085.1. Lineage (GTDB taxonomy): Bacteria > Bacillota > Clostridia > Oscillospirales > CAG-272 > RGIG2000. Next base: position 15,579 of record JAGATW010000068.1, read on the forward strand.
AGTGTATTCAAAAAGCATTATTAATTTTGACATTAAAAAAATAATTAATAAACACAAATCAAATCAAAAAGCAGTAACTCTTGTAGAAAATAACAAAGCCTTATGTGCAGCCTTGCTTGAAAACGAAACACTTGATTATACTCAAAATGCAAAATCACTTGAAGGAGAAGTGTTTTTAAAAATAGGTGAAGACGAGGAGTTAACAGTATATAAATAAAGGGATGCGTTTTGCATCCCTTTAATCTTATTCAAGCTCAAAAGCTCCTGTGTAAAGCTGATAATATTTACCCTTTTGTGCAATTAAGTCATCATGTGAGCCACGCTCAATAATTCTGCCCTTGTCAAGTACCATAATAACATCAGAGTTTTTAACAGTTGATAGTCTATGTGCAATAACAAATACAGTACGACCCTGCATAAGTGCGTCCATACCGGCAGAAACAATTGACTCTGTTCTTGTATCAATGGATGATGTAGCTTCATCCAAAATCATAACAGGGGGGTCAGCAACAGCAGCTCTTGCAATGGAAATAAGCTGTCTTTGTCCTTGAGAAAGACCACTTCCGCCACCGGTTAACATTGTGTTGTAGCCCTCCGGAAGCATTTCAATAAAGGAGTGTGCATTTGCACGCTTAGCTGCCGCTATACATTCCTCATCCGTTGCATCAAGCTTACCATACCTTATGTTGTCCATAACAGTACCGGTAAACAGGTTTACATCCTGCAAAACAACGCCAAGAGAACGTCTTAAATCGTCCTTTTTGATTTTGTTAATGTTAATACCATCATATCTGATTTTACCATCAGCAATATCGTAAAAACGGTTAATAAGATTGGTAATAGTAGTCTTACCGGCACCGGTTGCACCAACAAAAGCAATTTTTTGACCGGGTTCGGCATAGATTGAAACATCGTGCAAAACAATCTTGTCCTCTACATAACCAAAGTCAACCTCATTAAGTCTTACATCGCCTCGTAATCTTGTATAGGTGACTGTGCCATCAGAAGTATGTGGATGCTTCCAAGCCCAAATGCCTGTGCGTTCCTTAGTTTCTACAAGCTGTCCGTTTTCATCATACTTAGCATTTACAAGAGTAACATAACCATCATCAACCTCAGGCTCTTCATCAAGTAGCTCAAAAATACGCTCTGCACCTGCAAGAGCCATTATAATTGCGTTTGATTGTTGTGAAAGCTGAGAAACGTTGTTTGTAAATTGCTTAGAAAGACCAAGAAAGGCAACAACCGTACCAATTGTAAATACTTCAGTACCGGTTAAGGAAATGTTAGTCACACCGTTGCTAAATAGTAAGCTACCTGTCAAAACAAGAAATACGTATAGAATATGACCTAAGTTATTCATTATAGGCATAAGAGTATTTGCTCTTATGTTAGCATTTGTAGAGTCGGAGCATAGCTTGGAATTAAGCTTATCAAATTGCTCCTTGCTCTTTTGCTCGTAGTTAAATACTTTAACAACTCTTTGTCCGTTAATCATTTCCTCAACATAGCCCTCAGTTGCACCTAAGGATTCCTGTTGCATTCTAAAGTACTTAGCACCGCTACCACCGATTTTTTTTGTTACAAAGGACATAACGATTACGCCGGCAATGATAACAAGAGTCATCCAAAAGCTCATTGAAAGCATGATAACAGTTACAGTGCAAAGAATTATAATAGTAGTGATAATCTGTGGAATAGATTGTGAAATTAGCATTCTTAATGAATCAATGTCATTAGTGTAGTGTGACATAATATCGCCACGTGCGTGCGTGTCAAAGTACTTAATTGGAAGCTTTTGCATCTTGCCAAACATAAGTGTGCGTAGCTTATGGAGAGAGCCTTGAGTTACAACTGCCATAGTTCTTGTTTGTACAAAGGCAGAAATAAGTCCAACAATATAAATACAAGCAAGAATTGAAACAGCAATAGTAATAGGAGGCAAATAGGTATCAAGGGCTGTGCCTGTGTTCATACCGTTTTGCATTTCTTTAAGGGCAACAGATACTGTGTCAATAACATATTTTTGGAAAATAGAAGGACAAGCGGTTGCAACAGCACTTAAGCAAATACAAGCAAAAACAACAATAAAAGGCACCTTGTAAAAGGAGAGAACAAGCTTTAAAACTCTTGTAAAAGTCCCTTTCTTTACTTTTTTCATTGGTCTGCCCATATTTGGCTGACGTGGATTTCTAACAGTCTTATTCATTGCTTCCTGCCCCCTTTATCTGTGAAGTGTAAATTTCCTTATAAATCTCACTTGATTCAAGGAGTGAGGCGTGATTACCGATAGCATTAATCTTACCATCATCAAGAATTACAATGATATCAGCATCCTGAACGCTTGAAATACGTTGAGCGATTATGATTTTTGTAGTGTCCGGTATTTCCTCAGCCATAGCCTTACGAATCATAGCATCGGTTTTTGTATCAACTGCGCTTGTTGAATCGTCAAGAATTAAAATTTTCGGTTTTTTAAGAAGCGTTCTTGCAATACAAAGTCTTTGCTTCTGTCCTCCGGAAACATTGCTTCCGCCCTGTTCAATGTAAGTGTCATATTTTTCCGGGAAGACTTGGATGAACTCGTCAGCACATGAAAGCTTACAAGCTCTTACAAGCTCCTCGTCAGTAGCATTTTCGTTACCCCAACGCAAATTTTCTTTAATTGTGCCGGAGAACAAAACATTCTTCTGTAAAACAATACCAACAGCATCGCGAAGCGTTACAATATCATAATTTCTTACATCGACACCACCAACTAAAACCTTACCGTTTGTAACGTCGTAAAGACGTGGAATTAACTGTATAAGAGATGACTTTGAGCTACCGGTACCACCAATAATACCAACAGTTTGTCCTGATTTGATTGAAAGATTGATATTGGAAAGAGCAAATTTTTCAGCCTTTTGCGAATATTTAAAGCTTACATTGTCAAATACAATGTCACCATTTTTAACCTCAGTTACAGGATTTTGAGGATTCTTGATAGTGGCTTCCTCGTCAATAACCTCACAAATACGATTAGCACTTTCAAGTGACATCGTAGTCATTACAAATATCATTGAAACCATCATTAAGCTCATAAGTATTTGCATACCATATGCTAAAAGGGTAGAGAAGTTACCAACATCAAATGCGCGTCCACCTGAGGAAATAAGCAAATTAGAGCCAAACAAAAGTATGCCAACCATCAAGAAATACATACAAAGTTGCATAATTGGACCATTGAAGGCAAGAATTTTATCTGCTCTTGTAAAGTCTGCACGCACATCTTCAGAGGCATCATTAAACTTTTTGTTCTCGTAGTCCTCACGTACGAAGGATTTGACAACTCTCATTCCCGCAACGTTTTCTTGAATAGAGCCATTTAGCTTATCGTATTTTTTGAAAACCTTTCTAAAAATAGGCATTGCCTTTTTAGAAACCATAATGAGTGTAAAGGCGAGAATAGGAATAACAACTACAAATATCCAAGCCATTTTTCCACCAACAATAAATGCCATAATTATTGAAAAAACAAACATAAATGGTGAACGAATAGCTGTTCTTATAATCATCATAAAGGATTGCTGAACGTTAGTTACATCAGTTGTTAATCTTGTAACAAGACTTGATGTTGAAAATTTATCAATATTTTCAAAGGAGAAGTCCTGTGATTTTTCATAAAGTCCACGTCTTAAATTTTTGGCAAAGCCACAAGAAGCACGTGAGCAATGAATTCCTGCAAATGCACCAAACATAAGAGATAAAAGTGCAAGAATAACAAGGATACCACAAAGAACAGCAATTATAGGAATAATATTGTCATAGCCAACTGATTTTTGCATAGCTAAAATAATTGGCTTAGTAAAAATCAAATCATCTAATTTAGATGGAGATTGAATAAAAGTAATAAGCTCACCGGCAATTGCAGGGATAAAGCATTCCATAACAACCTCAAGTAAAACAAGCAAGGGCGAAAGAATGGAATTAATCTTATATTCACCAACAAATGAAGAGAGCTTTTTAATAGTTTTAAGCATGTCATTTTCCTTTCTTAGATATTATTACCAGTAAATTATAGCACTATGATATTTTAATGTCAATTAAATAAAAATAATTTTTTGTGAAAAAATTGTAAAAAAAAGCAATTGATATAACCATGAAAAACATGGAAACCAATTGCTAATAAACTATAATTCCGGGTAAGCAAAATGAAAAAGCTCTTTAATCCTTTCTTCGCTTTTTGTTAAATGTAGATAACCAAAAATCGCCTCAAAGCCTGTTGCAATTTTATATTCAAGAGGAGAAGCGCTTTTTGGAATATTTAAGTGTGAGCAGTTTTTACCTCTTTTGAAAATAGCAGTCTCTTGTTCATTTAATATATTTTCAATTCGAGAAAATGCACAGCACTGGTTAACAGCAGTAACATATTTTAATGCTTCCTTATTTAGATGCGCAGATTTTTCAAAGCCCTTTAAAATTAAAGCCTCTCTTATTAATGCCTCAAGAACAGAATCTCCAAGATAGGCAAGAGCCCCAGCGTTTAGTTGAAAAAAGTCCATTATATACCCCCTTTATCGAAAAAGAAAAAAGTATGCAGATATATGTTAACACAATTTAATATATTAATCAAGTCATAGGGTTGAAAAAAAGGCAAAAATGTGTTAAAATAGAACAAATTAATACCTATTTGGAGGTAGCAAAGTGGCTATTACAGCTTATGATGTAGTTATAATCGGTGCCGGAATTTCCGGCGCTATAACAGCATATAATCTTGCAAAATACAATACAAAGGTAGCGGTTTTAGAGGCAGGTATTGACGTTGCCTCCGGTTCTACACGTGCAAATTCGGCAATTGTTCACGCTGGCTATGACGCAAAGGAAGGAACACTTAAGGCTCAGCTAAATGTAAGAGGCTGCGCGCTTATGGAGGAGCTAACAAGTACATTGGGAGTTCACTATTCAAGATGTGGCTCCTTAGTCATAGGATTTACAGAAAGTGATTTAGAGCATTTAAAGCTATTAAAAGCACGTGGTGAAGCTAACGGAGTGCCTGATCTTGAAATAATCGATGAACAACGCTTACACGAGCTTGAGCCAAGAGTTTCAAAGAATGCAAAATATGCTCTTTTAGCACCAAGTGCAGGAATTGTTTGCCCCTATGACTTAGCATATGCGTTATGCGAAAATGCAGCAACAAACGGAGTAAAATTCTATTTTGAATTTAAGGTGTCAAAAATTGACTATGATGGCGAATACTATACAGTTAGCTGTGGAAAGAAAAAGGTTAAAGCAAAATACGTTGTAAACGCAGCAGGACTTTTTGTTGATGAAATTGCAGGAATGGTTGGTGAAAAGCTACCATTCGATATAATTCCACGTCGTGGAGAGTATATGCTTTTAGATAAGGCTGAAATCGGAACAGCCTCACATACACTTTTTGTAACTCCAAGCGAAAAGGGAAAGGGAATACTTATTTCTCCAACAGTAGATGGAAATGTAATTGTAGGACCTAACGCAAACGTAGTTGAATCAAAGGTTGATACAAGCGTTACCGAAGAAGGCTTAGAGGAAATTGCTGAAGGCGCTAAGGTTATAGTTGATGATATTAAGCTTGATGCAACAATAACAACCTTTGCAGGCGTACGTGCAACCCCAACAAGTGGTGATTTTTATATTCAGGAATCGGAAAAATTTAAAAATTTCATTCACGTAGCGGGAATAGAGTCACCCGGACTTGCCTCTGCTCCTGCAATTGGTGAATATGTTCTTGATATATTGAAAAAATGTGGCTTAACTCTTTTGGAAAAGAGCGAATATATAAGCACAAGAACAAAGAACGGAAATTGTAAGTTGTTTTATGAAATGACAGAGGAAGAAAGAATAAATGCAATTAGCAATGACCCGAGATATGCTAAGGTTATTTGCAGATGTGAAATGGTAACCGAAGGAGATGTAATAAATGCCCTTCGTCGTCCAATCCCTGCTAAAACTATTGATATGGTAAAAAGGCGCACGCGCGCAGGCATGGGTAGATGTCAGGGAAATTATTGTCGTTCAAAAATAGCAGAATTAATAGCAGAGGAATTTGATATTCCACTTTCAGAGGTTAAAAAATTCACCTCAAACTCAAACATACTGTATGGAAAAACAAAGTGAGAAGATATGAATAAAAGGATAGTTATAATAGGCTCCGGACCAGCTGGACTTATTTGCGCCCTTTCCTGCTGCCAAAATGGTATAGAGCCCAGCGATATCTTAATTATTGAAAGAGATAGTGAGCTTGGTGGAACGCTTAATCAATGTATTCATTCAGGCTTTGGAAAAAACTATCTTGAAGAGGTAGTTACAGGAACAGAGCTTGCATCTATGCTCTCGGATGCCATAAGACAGCTTGAAATTGAATACATTACAGACTCTACTGTTTTATTCGTGGATAAGCAAAAAAGAATAAGAGTCGTTTCTCCTAAATATGGCTATTGCACAATAAAGGCAGAGGCAATAGTTCTTGCAATGGGCTGTCGTGAAAAAACCAAGGGTGCTTTGCAAATCGGAGGAACACGTCCGGCAGGAGTTTTTTCAGCAGGTGCTGTTCAAAGAATTGTTAATTTAAAGGGCTATATGCCCGGTAAAAAAACAGTTGTTTTAGGCTCAGGTGACCTTGCTATGATTGTTGCAAGAAGACTTGTATTAGAGGGTGGAAGCGTTGCTTGCGTATGTGAGCCAAAGGAATATGCTGAGGGCTCCGAGGAGCATGTAGCAGAATGCCTGGAAAACTTTGAAATACCACTTTATTATTCAACTACCGTTACAAAAATTTTTGGTAAGGAAAGAATAGAGGCTGTTGAAATTGCCAAGGTTGATAAGCGTGGCAAGGCAATAAAGGGTACAGAACAAAAAATCAAGTGTGACTCCTTTGTTTATCAATGTGGTCTTGTCCCTGAAAATGAAATAATTAAGGAAACGGGAATAAGACTTGATACAAGAACAAGAGGAGCATATGTAAATCAGTACTTTGAAACAAATGTCAAGGGAATATTTACTTGTGGCAATGCTGTAAGAATACATGATTTAGTTGACTTTATTGTTGAGGAAGCTCAAATAGTTGGTGAGTCCGTAAAAAAATATTTGGACAACAAAACTGCAAAGCCGATAAGCACAGTAAGAATTAAAAATTCAGATAAAATTTTATATTCAGTCCCACAGCATTTAGATGAATATGATGAGGGCATTGAGGATTGCGTTATATATTTTAGAGTTAACGGTAAATACGATAATTTACTAATAACTCTAAAAAAAGACGGAGAAGAAATATATTCAAGAGAAAAAGGAAAAATGTCTTGGCTTGAAACAGGCAAAATATTGGTAACAAAGGAGCTTTCCGAAAAAATCAAGGGAGCAAAAGAGATAATAATTTGCGCACAGGAGAAGAAAAATGGAAATGATACTGACAACAACAGTTAAAATTAAAAGTGAAACCTCAAAGCTTCTCCCTGTAAAAACAGATAAGCCGATATTGAAGGAAAAACTAAAAAAGGCAATGAAAAGAATTGCTAAAATACAAGTTAAGGCTCCTATTTCCGTAGGAGATATAATTCAACGCAATTTTACAGAAAAGGGCATAAATTTAGTGTCAACAAAATCTGTGGAAAAATAATTTTTAAAAAATTAAAAAAAGGTATTGCAAACTTAGAAAAACTGTGATAAAATAGTCGAGTAAATACGCCGGTGTGATGGAATTGGCAGACGTGCTGGACTCAAAATCCAGTGGTAGCGATACCGTATCGGTTCGACCCCGATCACCG
>JAGATW010000069.1 GCA_017621085.1 Clostridia bacterium
GACGGATGAGGTGTTTCTACGCATTTGTAGCTTATCTCTTTTGCGTTTACGCAAAAATATCACATTGCGAAGCAATATATCACTCACCCTTTTGGGTGAATATCACTCGGCAAAATGCCGAATATCACTGCAAGGCGATTTACTCGCCTTGCCCATGTCCCCATACAACAGGGCAATTTGAATAGTTCCACTTGGTATCCCATCCACTTGGCTTGCTTGTAGCCTCACAGTATATTGTAAGGCTGGTGCAACCAGAAAACGCAGCCCATCCAATGCTTGTTACGCTATTTGGTATTTCTATACTTGTAAGGCTGGTGCAACCATAAAACGCATAATCGCCTATGCTTTTTACACTATCCCCGATTGTTACACTTGCAAGGCTATCGCAATCATAAAACGCATCACCGCCTATGCTTGTTACAGGATAGCTTGCATTTTTGTATGTAATGATTTCCTTAATTATAGCTTCTTTAATATTTATTGGCTGTCTTACAACAGTTGCTGCTCCGTCTTTTATGCCGTATCTTACACCGTCAATTACTGTATAGATATAACCATCATTTGCCACATCATTATTGTTACAATTCCATACAACAGGGCAATTTGAATAGTTCCAGTTGGCGTCCCATCCGTCAGGCTGACTTGTAGCCTCACAGTATATTATAAGTCTGGTGCATCCATCAAACGCCCCACCATATATTCTTGTTACACTGTTTGGTATTTCTATACTTGTAAGGCTGGTGCAATTACTAAACGCACTACCGCCTATGCTTGTTACACTATTTGGTATTTCTACACTTGTAAGACTTGTGCAATTCAAAAACGCAGAAGCGAATATAGTTGTTACACCATTTGGTATTTCTATACTTGCAAGGCTTGTGCAATCACTAAATGCGCCACTGCCTATGAATCTTACAGTATAAGAGGTTCCATTGCGTGTTATTTTTGCCTTAACAATCACATCCTTTGTATTGCTTAGCTGTCTTTCAACAATGGCTTTACCGTCTTTTAAAGCATAGCGTATTCCATCTACTACTTCATATATGTATCCATCACTTGCTTCGTCATTGTTTTTACAGTCCCATACAACAGGACAGTTTGAATAGTTCCAATGAATGCTCAACCAGTCCGGCTCGCTTTTTGACTCGTAGTAAATTATTAGGCGCTTGCACTGTAAGAACGCCATTTTGTCTATTTTTGTTACGCTTTTTGGTATTTCAATGCTTGTAAGGCTTGTGCAATACCTGAACGCACCTTCACCTATGGTTGTTACGCTATTTGGTATTTCTACACTTGTAAGACCGTTGCAATCTTCAAACGCACTATCTCCTATGCTTGTTACAGGCTTACCCTTGTAGGTGCTCGGAACAACAACGCTTGTAGCCTTTTTGTCGCAATCGACCACCTTATAGCTACCACCAATTAATTCAAGAATTACAGGGTTATATTCTATTTTAGCATACAGTGTTTTGTTGCCTACTGTACCCTTTTCGATTTTTGAAATTGGCTTTTTGAATTTCTCGTCCTCATACCAGCCTAAAAATTCATAATATCTTTCTTTGGCTGAGCCGTCCAAATCAAAGCTGTCGTCCTCTGGGGTATAAGTTGTTTTGTTTGTGTGAGTAACATTTCCTACATATGTAATTGTATATGTGGTAGGCACCCACTTTGATGTAAGTGTAAGGCTTTGTGTAACCGTATTGTTTTCAAATGACCATTTTTCATCATCTAAATACCAACCATCAAAGGTGTGGGCATACTTTTGTGGGTCTTGTGGCTTTGATATCTTTTCGCCCTTTGTAACCTGTACACTCTCAATGATACTTCCACCCTTTGTATCAAAGGTAACGGTTACATATTCAGGCGTTTGCTCTTTATCTTGACTGTCGTCATCCTTTTGATCGTCATTTTGTGAGCTGTCCGTATTCTGTGATGAGCTACCGCTTACAGGGTTATTTTCGTCGTATCTACTTGGCTTATCACATGATGCAAATGCAAGACACGCACTTAAAACAAATGCTAAAACTGTTAATAATAAAAGTCTTTTTTTCATTTTCTGCCTCTTTGGTGTTAAATTTCTTTAACAAACAAAATGCGCTCAAGTCCACCGTACTTTTTTAGGATTTTGTGCACGGTAAAGTTGCACTTTTTAAGGTTTGCCTGTGACCAAGGGTTAAAGGGGGACACGGTTGAGGAAAGGTATTTAAAGCCACACGCCTTTGCGTGCTCCTCAAGCTTTGTAATAATTGATGCCTGCAAGCCATTGCCACGGAAATTCGGACGGACAATTGTCAGCTTTACATTTGCGTTTTCGGTAATGTCCTTTACTCCATCAATGTCCTTTGCAAGATTTTCATCGGTTTTGCCTGCTGCGTACAAAATGCCAAAGGCAATAATTTCATTTTCATAAAATGCGCCTAAAACAAGGCTTGGCTCCTCAAAGCAAACAGCTAAGGTATCATAGGTATTTCTTCTTAAAAAGTCAGGGTTTACGTCCTTTGCATGCTCAAAGGCTTCCTCTTGAATGGCTAATAGTATTGGTATTATATCAATTCCAAGCTTTTTATATTCTACTTTTGATGTATCTATTTTCATATTATCTCCTACTCTCCTTAAACCTTAGCAACAACTATTAAAAATCCAAAGTTTGCAAAGGAGTCCGAGGACAAGAATTGCTCCTCAAGCTCCTCAAAATGCTCATCAAGCCACTCTTTTTCAACTAAGATTTCTTGGTTGTGGGGGTTGTTATTTGCAGTTACGTTTATACTGTTTTTCAAAAACATGAATATTGTTTCAAAAAAGGCTTCCTTTTCCGAGTAGTCCATTTGGGCAGAGTTAATTCCCATTTTTTCGTAAATTATGTCCTTATAGCCTGAGCGATGGAGCAAGGTAAACAGCTCTCTGCCTGAATAACGGTAGCCTGTTGTATCGCACTTAGCTATCATATTAAAGGAACGCTCAAACATTAGCTTTTCGTCAGGGTAAACAAAGTTAAGTCCGTCATCAATGTTGCGTATAAATATGACAGCGCCCTTATTACATACTCTGCGCACGGTTTTTAAAACGTGATATGGGGACTTTAAGTGTGACATAACAGCAAGAATATTAATAAAGTCAAAGCCCTCAATATCGTTTTCGTCCATTACATCTCTTAAGTTGTCTAAAAAGTCCTCGTCCTCTGCGTCCATTTGGTAAAAGCTTGCCTTTGTGCCCTCGTAGTCGGCCTTTGCCTTTTCTACAAAGGTTGGGTCAAACTCAACGCCTATAATCTTTTTAACCTCTGCTCTGTTGCCAAGACGCTTCATTAAAGCCTTACCGTTACCACAGCCAATATCAAGAACATTTAATTCGCTCTTGCCCTCTAAGTACTTTTCGTAAACAGGCATATCAAATTCATAAAGCATTCTTTGCTGAATGTCAAGACGTCTTGCCTCGGTTTTGTTTTGCTGACTAAAGAAGCCTGTTTTATTTTCGTTGTGAATATGTACTCTCTTTTTTGTTCTTTCCTGCTTTCTTATTAGCTCGTCCTGAATAATTTCGTCATAGTCGGTAACGCCTACCTTGTCCTTCAGAATAGGAAGAAGCATTTCAGTAGAGTTAAAGGAATAAACGTCATTATATTTAATTGCGCTTATGTGCTTAATTCTGTCAATTTCCTGCTCTGTAAAGTAGGTAGCAAGTGCATTGTTATCATACTCAAAGCCGGGTGTCATAATAGGCAAAAAGGTACAGGTTGGGTTAGATAGCGCCCCTCTTAATTCCTGTACAACAACGTCGTCCTCGTTGCCACACATTGAAAAGAATTTAGGGGTAAGTATCATTATCATTAAGGAAACCTTACTTGCAACCTCTTTACAAATAGTCATAAAATTATCACCGTGCTTAATGCATTTAGGAGCATAAAAAAGCTTTAGCTTGTTTTTTGAATAGGCGCTTAAGTCAGAATAAATGTTTGCCGCAAGCATAGCGCCTTCTCCACGGTAGCATAAAAATACATTGTAGTCCTTGTTCATAAAATCTCTCCTTCGACAAAGCTCAACATTATATTATCATTTTAACACACAACATATTTAAAATCAATATAATAAGAAAAAAACATTACAAGGCGACAAATGCAAAAACGGTAGGATAATATCCTCCCCTACCAAGAAATTTGAAATTAAATTTGTTACCATTTTTGGTTGTGGTTATTTATTATTCTCGGACCGTCGGGGACGCCGGTCCCTACAGGCAAGTTGACCTTACGTCTACTTGCAATGAAATCGAGGCAGAGCCTCGGTGAAATTCGCCTATTGGCGAGTGAAATTTGCTTCGCAAGTGAAATTTTTGCTAACGCAAAAGTGATAGGTAACAATATAAGCAATAAGGGCGACCA
>JAGATW010000070.1 GCA_017621085.1 Clostridia bacterium
AATTATAAAATGTTAAAAAAATATTAAATTTATTAACTAAATATGCACATTATGGAAATATATGCTATAATAAAGCGAAATTGTTAAATAAATAAAGCTTTAGTTAACAAATAGTTGATAATTTGGAGCGTATATGGATTACATAAGAATAGTAAATATAATTTTTGATATTTTATACGGCTTAACAGGAGCAATTGTACTTCACTATATAGTTTTTGCAATTGTGGGTCTTTTTAAAAGCAAAAAATATCCACCGGTTGAGGAAAAGCTAAAATACGGTCTTATCATTCCTGCAAGAAACGAGGAAAAGGTGGTAGGAAACCTAATAAAAAGCATACAGAAAAACAACTACCCACAGGAAAAGCTACATATTTTTGTAATTGCTCATAACTGTACAGATAATACAGCCAATATTGCAAGAGAGCTTGGTGCAACCGTTTATGAATACAATAACCCAAATGAATGTACAATGGGCTATGCCTTTAGATATTTGTTTGACCAAATAGAAAAGGACTACGGTAGGCAAAGCTATGACGGATTTTTCCTTTTCAACGCAGACAATATTCTTGACGAAAATTATTTTAACAAAATGAACGATGCCTTTGTGGCACACGGGAAAAAGGACATAATTACATCCTTTAGAAACTCCAAAAATTTCGGAGAGAATGTAATGTCAGCCTGTTATGGACTATATTTTGTATATGGTTGCTTGCTTGAAAGCAAGGGCAGAAGTGTATTAAACTGCTCTACAAGAGTTCAAGGCACAGGCTATGTTATAGGTAGTGAGCTTGTTAAAGACGGATGGAAGTATGTAACGCTTACAGAGGATTGGGAGTTTACAGCCGACCAAATAGTAGAGGAAAACAAAATTTATTATTGTGATGAGGCGGTGTTCTATGACGAACAGCCTACAACCTTTAAGGTAATGTGGCGTCAAAGAGTTCGTTGGTGTCGTGGCAGATGGCTTGTATGCTTAGCTCGTCTTAAGGATTTACTTAAGTGCTTATTTAAGCCAAAAAGGAAAAACGGAAACAAATACAAGGGCTCGGTTTACGATATGACCGTTAAGGTTTTGCCTGTATTCATTATAACCACCCTTTTGTTCTTTTCTCGCTTGATTACAGTTAGCTTAGCTCCTGTTTTCTTCCCTGAGCAATATACCTTTAGTGGCGTTATTCTGCAATGGCTGTTCCGTTCGCTTGGATTTTTTGGCTTTGCATACGTTTTACTCGTTATTTCTTCGATTATCATTTATATAGTCGAAAGAAAGAGAATAAAAAATGTCAGCCTTGGAATTAAAATTTTATCAACCCTTATTTGGCCGTTTTTCTTAGTTATTGCAACCCCTGCTGAGTTCGTTGCAATTTTCTCCAAAAACCTTGGCTGGAAGGAAATTCCACACAAAAACACAACCTCCTTTGAGGATTTGAATAATTAACGCAAAAAAGCACATAGGTTACTCAAATTTCGAGCAACCTACGTGCTTTTGTTATACTAAAAAGGTGTACCAACTGCCTGTGTTGGTACACCCATATTTTATGCTAATTTCTTTTCAAGACGGGCGCGAATTTCCTTAATAAATGTACTTGTGTTTACAGCAGTTGCATTAAAGCCTGCCTCTACAAGTCCAACTAAGTCCTTTGTCATAATACCGTCGTTTAGCGTATCGATACAAGCGCACTCAAGCTTGTCAGCAAATTCAACAAGGTCGCAAAGACCATCAAGTTCACCACGCTTACGCAAAGCGCCTGACCATGCAAAAATTGTTGCCATTGGGTTAGTTGAGGTGTCCTCACCCTTTAAATATCTGTAATAGTGTCTTGTAACTGTTCCGTGTGCAGCCTCATACTCATATTTTCCGTCAGGAGAAACAAGAACAGAGGTCATCATAGCAAGTGAGCCAAAGGCAGTGGAAACCATATCGGACATAACGTCACCATCATAGTTCTTACAAGCCCAAATGTAGCCACCCTCACTTCTTATAACTCTTGCAACAGCATCATCAATAAGTGTATAGAAATATGTTATGCCAAGCTCCTCAAATTTTGACTTGTAGCACTCATCAAAAATTTCTTGGAAAATAAGCTTAAAGGTTTGGTCATACTGCTTTGAAATTGTGTCCTTTGTTGCAAACCAAAGGTCTTGCTTTGTGTTAATAGCATAGTTAAAGCAGGAATGTGCAAAGGAGCGAATAGAGGAGTCTTTGTTATATTGACCCTGTAAAACACCCGGGCACTCAAAATCGTAAATTTCCTTTTTAAAGCTTACATTACCGTTTTCATCTGTGAAAACAAGCTCTGCCTTGCCCTTAGTAGGAACACGATATTCAGTAGCCTTGTATACATCACCATAAGCGTGACGTGCAATTGTAATTGGCTTTTTCCAGTTGCGAACAGCAGGCTTTATCGAGTCAATAAGAATAGGAGCTCTAAATACCGTACCGTCAAGAATAGCACGAATTGTTCCGTTAGGGCTCTTCCACATTTCAGTTAAATTATATTCCTCAACTCTTTGCTTGTTAGGAGTAATTGTAGCACACTTAACGCTAACACCGTACTTTTGGTTAGCATAAGCAGCATCAAATGTAACCTTGTCCTTAGTTTTTTCTCTTTCGGGTAAGCCAAGGTCATAATATTCGGTTTTTAAATCTATAAATGGAAGAAGAAGCTCATCCTTAATCATCCTCCAAATAATTCTTGTCATTTCATCTCCATCCATTTCAACAAGTGGAGTTGTCATTTTAATTTTTTCCATTTTTGCGCCTCCCATGGCTGATTTTTTTATCATTATAACATTATACAACAGGATATAAAAATTTTCAATAGAAACTTGAATATTTTATCGTGTTAAAATGATAAATTTTGTTGACATATGGGACTAATTAGTATATAATATTATTTATAATACGAAAAACGGCTCTTTTATTGTATTTTTATTCACAAAAGAGCTAAATAAAAAACATAAAAGTGCATTTGATAAGGAAAAGGCAGTAGTATGATTTGGGCAAAGGAAGAAACTCTTTCAAGAGAAGAAATGGAGGCCTTACAATTAGAAAGGCTTCAAGAAACAGTAAAGCGAGTATATGAAAAGGTAGAGCCATACAGACGTAAAATGGACGAGTGTGGCATAAAGCCGGAGGACATTAAGTCCTTAAAGGATTTATCAAGACTACCATTTGTGACAAAGCAGGATTTGAGGGACAATTATCCCTTTGGTCTTTTTGCAGTACCAAAGGAGGAGCTTTTAAGAATACACGCATCCTCAGGTACAACAGGAAAGCCAACAGTTGTCGGCTACACTAAGGGGGATATGGACACATGGACCGAGTGCGTTTCCCGTATTGCAGTAGCAGGTGGCGCAAAGGCTGATGACGTAGCGCAAATTTGCTTTGGCTACGGTATGTTTACAGGAGCTCTTGGCTTGCACTATGGACTTGAAAACATAGGCGCTACAATAGTTCCGTCATCAACAGGTAACTCTGAAAAGCAAATTATGTATATGAAGGACTTTGGCACAAGCCTTCTTGTAGCAACACCTTCCTATGCACTTCGCTTAGCAGAGGTTGCAAGAGAAATCGGAGTTGACCCCAAAACCGATTTAAAGGTTAAAATCGGTCTTGTGGGAAGTGAATTGTTAACCGACGCTATGCGTGAAGAAATGCATAAGTGCTGGGGAGAAGATATGCTTGTTACCTCAAACTACGGTATGAGTGAGCTAATGGGACCCGGTGTTTCAGGTGAGTGCGAGTATCTTTGCGGTATGCATATTAACGAGGACTTTTTCATTCCTGAAATTATTAACCCCAAAACCGGGGAGGTTTTGCCTGAAGGCGAATGGGGCGAGCTTGTAATTACTTGTATTAAAAAGGAAGCGCTTCCACTTATAAGATATAGAACAAAGGACATAACAAGGCTAATTTATGAGCCATGTAAGTGTGGAAGAACAACTGTAAGAATGGAAAACCTTTCGGGCAGAAGTGACGATATGCTTAAGATTAGAGGCGTTAACGTATTCCCAAGCCAGATTGAAGAGGTTGTATTAAGTGTTGAGGGACTTGGCCCACACTATGAAATTATAGTTGAAAGAGATGGCTATTCCGATAAGCTGACAGTAAGAGTAGAGCTTGCAAGCGCAACTGACTCCTTTAAGGTTCTTGAGGAAATAGAAAAAACTGTTAGAAATAAGCTTAAGGTAATGCTTGGCTTGGATGCTAAGGTTAAGCTTGAATCCCCAAATACCTTGGCACGCTTTGAGGGCAAGGCAAAAAGAGTAAGAGATTTACGAAAGGAGCAAAAATAATGAGTGAAAAGAGAATAATGCTTGGTAATGATGCCATTGCCAGAGGCGCATATGAGGCAGGAGTTAAGGTTTCAAGCTCCTATCCGGGCACACCAAGTACAGAAATAAGTGAATTTTTAGCAAAGTATGAAGAGGTTTATACAGAGTGGGCGCCAAATGAAAAGGTAGCCTTGGAGGTTGCAGCAGGAGCTTCAATTTCAGGTGTACGCAGTATGGCTTGTATGAAGCACGTTGGCTTAAACGTAGCCTCTGACCCACTTTATACTCTTGCATATACAGGTATTAATGCAGGTCTTGTAATTGTAGTAGCAGACGACCCCGGTATTGCAAGCTCACAAAACGAGCAGGACACAAGAATGATTGCAAGAAGCGCTCACCTACCACTAGTTGAGCCAAGCGACAGTAACGAGGCAAAGGAATACTTTAAGTACGCATTTGACCTAAGTGAAAAATATGATACCCCTGTTATTTTCAGAACAACAACAAAGCTCTCACACTCACAAAGCATAGTTGAATTAGGTGAAAGAGTAGTTCCTGAAGATAAGACATACGAAAGAAGCATGACTAAGTATGTTATGATGCCTGCATCTGCCATAGGAAGACACAAGGTTGTTGAGGCAAGGGAAATCCAAATGGAAAAGGATGCTTCCACCTTCCCAATTAACAAGGTTGAATATAACGATAAGAAAATCGGCTTTATTACCTCCGGCGTTCCTTATCAGTATGTTAAGGAAGCATTTCCAAATGCAAGCGTATTAAAGCTTGGTGTTATCAATCCATTGCCAAAGGCTATGATTGAGGACTTTGTAAAAGAGGTTGAAACAGTTTACATAATTGAAGAATTAGAGCCTGTAATTGAAGAGCAGGTAAGAAGCTGGGGCTTAAATGTAAAGGGTAAGGAATGCTTTACAAAGCAGGGCGAGTACAGTGCAAATATGCTTAAAAAGGTAATTAATGGTACTGATGACTGCGTATTTGAAAAGGCAGTGTCCCCAGCCCGTCCACCTATTTTGTGCCCAGGCTGTCCGCATAGAAGCGTATTTTCAGTTCTTAACAAGCTTAAGATACACGCATCAGGCGATATTGGTTGCTATACCTTAGGCGCAGTTGCTCCGCTTAACGTAATTGATACAACAATTTGTATGGGCTCATCTATTTCCCTACTACACGGTATGGAAAAGGCAAAGGGCAAGGAATATATTAAAAACTGGGTTGCTACAATTGGTGACTCAACCTTCCTACATACAGGTGTTAACTCACTTATTAATATGGTGTATAATAAGTCAAGCGCAACTGTTATGATTCTTGATAACCGTACAACAGGTATGACAGGACATCAAGAGCATGCAGCTACAGGAAAAACTCTTAAGGGCGAGGACACCTATGCAATTGATTTAGCAGAGCTTTGCAGAAGCATTGGTGTGCCAAATGTAATTGAAATTAACGCCTTTGACGTACAGGGACTTGAAAAGACAGTTAAGGAAAGCGTAAATAGTGATACCTTAACCGTAATTATTGCAAAAGCACCTTGCGCACTTTTAAAGGGACAAAAATTCCCATATGTATGTAAGGTTGATAGTGAAAAGTGCAAAAAATGCGGTATGTGTATGAAGATTGGTTGTCCTGCAATGACAAGAAATGAGGACGGCACAGTTAAAATAGACGAAACAATGTGTAATGGATGTGGTCTTTGCACAAATTACTGCAAATTCGGCGCTATTAGCAAGGAAGAAAGATAAGGAGGGCTGAGATATATGAATATAATGGTAGTTGGCGTTGGCGGACAGGGAACATTGCTCACCAGCAGAATTATTGGAAAAACAGCCCTTAATGCAGGCTGGGATGTTAAGCTTTCCGAGGTGCACGGTATGGCACAGCGTGGAGGAAGCGTTGTTACCTTTGTAAGATATGGCAAAAAGGTTTATGAGCCTGTTTGCGAGGAGGGTAGCGTTGACGTTCTTATCTCTTTTGAAAGACTTGAGGCACAAAGATATGCTCACTTCTTAAAAAAGGACGGCATTATGATTGTAAACGATACAAGAATTGACCCAATGACAGTTGTTATAGGCGCTTGTCAGTATCCAAACGGAATTTTGGAGGCTCTATCTTCGGAGCATAAGGTATATACAATCAACGGTGGAGAAATTGCAAAGAGCCTTGGCAATTCAAAGGTTTTAAACTCTGTTGTTTTAGGACTTGCAGCAAAGCATATCGGCTTTACAAAGGAAGAGTGGCTCGAGGTATTACAAGCAACAGTTCCACAAAAGACAATCGAAATTAACACAAGAGCATTCGAAAAGGGATACGAGGTAGAATAAAATGATTTGGAATGAACAAATGGAGTGTATGTCACGTGAGGAAATGACTAAGCTTCAAGATGAAAGACTTGTTAAATTAGTTAAGTATGTTTACGATAATGTAGAATATTATCGCAACAAAATGGACAAATGCGGTGTTAAGCCTGAGGATATTAAGGGCATTTGCGATATAACAAAGCTCCCTTATACAACTAAGGACGACTTACGTGATACATACCCCTTTGGACTTTTTGCAGCTCCTCATTCCGATATTGTAAGAATACACGCATCCTCCGGTACAACAGGAAAGGCAACAGTAGTTGGCTACACACAAAACGATATTGATATGTGGAGTGAGTGCGTTGCACGTTGTATGTCAATGGCAGGCGTTACCAAGGACGATATTATTCAAGTAGCATATGGCTATGGCTTGTTTACAGGTGGTCTTGGCGCACACTATGGTGCTGAAAGGCTTGGCGCGATGGTAGTTCCTATGAGCACAGGTAACTCCAAAAAGCTAACAACAATGATGGTTGACTTTGGCGCAACAGCAATTGCTTGTACACCATCATATCTCTTACACTTATCTGAGGTTTTAAGAGATGAGGGCTTAATTGATAAAATAAAATTAAAGGCAGCTATTTGCGGTGCAGAGCCTTGGACAGAAAAAATGCGCCACGAAATCGAAACACGTCTTAACATTACAGCTCACGACATTTACGGTCTTAGCGAAATTATGGGTCCCGGCGTTGCCTGTGACTGTAAGGAGCACGCAGGACTTCACATTTGCGAGGATTATTTCTATCCTGAAATTATTGACGCAAAAACCCTTGAGCCTGTAAGCGACGGAGAAACAGGAGAGCTTGTATTTACAACTCTTACTAAAGAGGGTATTCCTCTTATTCGTTACAGAACCAAAGATTTAACAAGCATAACACGTGAAAAATGCAAGTGTGGAAGAACCAGCGCAAGAATTTCACGCTTTAAGGGTAGAAGCGACGATATGCTTATTATTCGTGGTGTTAACGTATTCCCAAGTCAGGTAGAGGCAGCGCTTATTAATGTTGAGGAGGTAACACCTCACTATATGATGATAGTAGATAGAGAAAACAACCTTGACAGCCTTGAAATTCAGGTTGAGGTTGATAGCAAATACTACACAGACGAAATTAAGGGAATTGAAAAGCTTACTAAGAAGATTGCAGGTGTAATTCAAAGTGCTCTTGGCATTAGCGCAAAGATTAAGCTAATGGGTCCAAACTCACTAAAGCGTAGTGAGGGCAAGGCAGTTCACGTAATTGATAACAGAAAGCTATATTAAGGAGGACAAAGAAATGACAGTTAATCAGGTATCCGTTTTTATAGAAAACAGACAAGGCAGACTTGGCGAGGTTTTAAATGTTTTAAAGGAGAATGACGTTAACATTTTGTCAATTTCCTTGGCAGACACAACAGAGTATGGTCTTTTAAGACTTATAGTTAATAAGCCGGAGCACGCAAAGGACGTTCTTCTTTCTGCAGGCTTTTCAACAATGCTAACAGAGGTGCTTATTATTAAGGTGCCACACGTAGCAGGGGCACTTCAGGACATTCTTTCTGAAATTGCAAAGGCTAATATAAGTATTGAGTATATGTACGGTCTTTCTGTTGAGGCAAATGATGCATCAATAGTTATGAAAACAAATCAGCTAAATGAGGCTTGCAACGTACTTAAGAACAAAAACATTGGAACAATGACAGAAAAGGAAATAGAGTCCTTATAATAAATGATAATAGATTTCCATACCCATATTTTCCCTGACAAAATTGCCGAGGCAACAATTCAAGCACTTTCAAAGGGAGCAAGCATTCCACCACACTCAAACGGAGCATTAAGTGGACTTTTAGATAAAATGAGCAAGGCAGAGGTTGATGTAAGCATCAACCTTCCTGTCTTAACAAAGGCAAAGCAATTTGATAGCATTTTTTCCTTTGCAAGGGGTATTAATGAAAGCGTTAATAACGTAATCTCCTTTAGCGGTATTCACCCTGATGATGAGGAGTACGAAAAGCATCTTTGCTTAATAAAGGAAGCAGGAATTAAGGGAATAAAAATTCATCCTGACTATCAAGGCACATTTTTTGATGATGAAAAATATGTAAAAATCCTTGCCTTAGCAAAAAAGCTTGACCTGATTACAGTTACCCACGCAGGGCTTGACGGTGCATTTGTAGGCGAAGAAATTAAGTGTACTCCGAAAAGAGTGCTTAACCTGCTTGATAAAATAGGTAGCTATGATAAATTAGTTCTTGCCCACTTAGGTGGAAACGAGCTATTTAGTGATGTATATGAGAATTTGGCAGGAGAAAATGTTTATTTTGATACAGCCTACGTGCTACCTTTTTTAACTAAAGACCAATTTGAAAAAATGGTAATAAGGCACGGGGAAGGTAAAATTTTGTTTGCAACCGACAGCCCTTGGCAGGACCAGGGCGAAATGGTAAGCTTTATAAAGAGCTATAATCTTGGTAAGCAGGTTGAAAATAAAATTCTATATGAAAACGCAAAAAAATTACTAAATATTTAGGTGAAATATGTTTAACGAAAAAATGTATGCTTTAGGCAGTAAGCGCTCTATTATAAGAGAAATTTTTGAATACTGCAAGTCAAGAGCAAATGAAATAGGGGCGGACAAGGTTTTTGATTTTAGTATCGGAAACCCAAGCGTTGAGCCACCAATTGAAATAAGCAATGCTATTTGCGACCTTGTAAATAACGCAAATTCCGTTCTTTTACACGGCTACACCTCAGCGCAGGGCGATTTAGGTGTAAGAACAGCAATAGCTGACGAAATTAACGAAAGATTTGGCGCAGGAGTAGGTCCTAACAATATTTATATGACCTGTGGTGCAGCAGCATCACTTACCATCTCCCTAAGAGCACTTTTAAACGAGGGAGAGGAGTGTGTAGTATTTGCTCCATTCTTTACAGAATATAGAGTATTTATTGAAAATGCTCAGGGACGTGTGGTTGTTTCCACTCCTTTAGAAAAAACCTTCCAGATTGACACAGTTGATTTGGAAAGCAAAATCACTGAAAAAACAAAGGCAGTAATTATTAACTCCCCTAACAATCCAAGTGGAGTTGTGTACAGCGAGGAAACAATAAAGGCTGTAACAGATATACTTAAAAAGAAGGAAAAGGAATTTTCCCATCCAATATATCTAATTGCCGATGAGCCATACAGAGAGCTTGTATTTGGCGACGTTACCGTTCCTTATCTTATGAATTACTATGATAATACCATAGTTTGCTACTCATACTCAAAGGCACTTTCCTTGCCGGGTGAAAGAATTGGCTATATTGCAGTAAGCCCAAAAATGCAGGACTCACAAAACGTATATCTTGCAATTTGTGGCGCAGGACGTTCTCTTGGCTATGTTTGTGCTCCAAGCCTTTTCCAACAGGTAATTAAAAATACTATTGGCGCAAAGGTAGATGTAAACATTTATAAGGAAAACAGAGATATTCTTTATAATGCTTTGACAGAATATGGCTACGAGTGTGTTCAGCCTGATGGCGCATTCTATCTATTTGTAAAGGCGCTTGAGGACGATGCCTACAAGTTCTTTGAAAAGGCAAAGTCCAAGGAAATTTTAGTTGTTCCTTGTGATGACTTTGGTGTAACAGGCTATGTGCGTATTGCATACTGCGTTGATAAGCAAAGAATAATCAATGCGCTCCCTGCCTTTAAAGCATTAGCAGAGGAATATAAGAAATAATAAAAGTGTGTACTGACATTGTCAGTACACACTTTTTATTTGCCTATGTAAGCTGTAACTAGTTAAAAGGACAAAATAAATAATTGTGAGTTAATATAAAATAAGCTCCCTTATTTTTCTAACAGTACTATTGACCTTTTCTATATTTACAATTCCTGTTTGCAAATCAAAGGATGTTGCCTCAGTTGTAAAGTCACCCTTGTAGTTAATTTTCTTTACGAAGTCAAAAAATTTATTAAAATCAACACATCCGTCCCCTACGTGCAGCACACGTAAGTTTTGCCAATCCTTATATTCGCCAAGACGGTCATTTATGTGCAAATGTGCAAAATGGTCTACCACGTGTCGATTATTTTCGTCATAAATTAGGTCAATCTGCTTGTGAAAGTCTGCCATTTTAGTATCAAAGGTAAATTTAATGTCAGGATAGGCATCGCAAAGCAGGCACAAATAATAAAAGGGGTCACGTTGATTGCAAACAACATTTTCAACGGTTAAGGTTAGGTCATAATGCTTTGCAATATTGTCAAGATATTCAAAGCACTTAATATTGTAATCAATATTTTTGTCGGAAATTGGCCCGTTCCATAAATGTAAAACAAGCTTGTTTGCTCCTATGTCACGAGCAAGGGCGCAATTAATTTCCATTCTTTCAAGGGCTTCGTCTAATTTTGAATAGCTTATAAGCTCACCGATTTGCTTTTCCAAGTGGAAAACCACAACAGGCATATCAAGAGATAAAACAGTTGATTTTAAAGCTCCGATTTTATCATACCAGCTATCGTACATTAAAAGCTCAAGTCCGTCACATTCAAGCTTAGGCACTATGTCTTTAAGCAAGGTAAAATCTCTGCCATTTGGTCTGCCAATTAAAGCGCCGGTTGAAACAAGCACTCTATTCATAGCAATTCCCCCTTTAAGAATTATTTCAATGACATTATATATTAAATTTTTTTGTGTGTCAATGATTGTAAAATAAAATTACATAGTTTATATTAAATTTCTTGTCAATGCTAAATTTATGTGGTAAAATAAAGAAAATAAGCTAGTAAGGGGGATTTCTAAGTGAAGCAAGTAGAAAAGCAATATAGGTGCGTACCATTTTGGTCTTGGAATGATAAATTAAACAAGGACGAGCTTGTAAAGCAGGTTGAGTGGATGAACGAAAACGGCGTGGGTGGATTTTTCATGCACGCACGTGGTGGACTTAAAACCGAATACCTTGGAAAAGAATGGTTTGAGTGTATTGAGGCTTGCGCTAAGCGTGCCAAGGAGCTGGGCATGGAAGCCTATGCCTATGACGAAAACGGTTGGCCAAGTGGCTTTGTTGGCGGTAAGCTTCTTGAGGACATTGAAAATCACGACAGATACTTAACATATTCATATGGTAAGTATGATAAAAATGCACTTGCTTCCTATGATATTAGCACAAGTGCCTTAAAAAAGGCAAGAAAGGGAGATACAAATTGCCTTAATGTATATGAGCATTATTCAACATCAACGGCGGACATATTAAACCCTGAGGTTGTGGATAAGTTTATTGAAATGACCCACGAGGAATACAGAAAAAGAGACAAATATGACCTAAAGGGCTTTTTTACCGATGAGCCACAGTATTTCCGTTGGGACACTCCATATACAAAAATGCTCCCCATCTACTTTAAGGAAAAATACGGAGAGGACATTTTAAAGGGCTTAGGACTTTTATTTGTGGAAAAGCGTGGTTATCGTGATTTTAGGTATAAGTATTGGAAAGCATTACAGGAATTAATGCTTGAAAGCTTTGCGAAAAAAATTTACGATTGGTGCGAAAAATATGGCTACAAGCTAACAGGACACTATATTGAGGAAAACTGCCTTGCAGGGCAAATGAATTGCTGTGGTGGAATTATGCCATTTTATGAGTATGAGCATATTCCGGGCATTGACTACCTTGGCAGAGGCTTAGATGATGAGCTTGCTCCTAAGCAGGTATCAAGTGTAGCCTGTCAGCTTGGCAAAAAGCAGGTGCTAACCGAAACCTTTGCTGCCTGTGGCTGGAATATTTCCCCCATAGATTTAAAAAAGATAGCCGAGCTGCAATATGTGGCAGGAGTTAATTTAATGTGTCAGCATCTTTTGCCATATAAAGAGGCAGGACAAAGAAAAAGAGATTACCCGGCCCATTTTTCAAGCATAAACCCTTGGGTAAAAGAGGGCTTTACTACATTTAACGACTATTTTTCATATCTTGGCAAACTTATTGCAAATAGCGAGGAAATTGTAAATGTAGGCGTATTACAGCCAATAAGAAGTGCATATTTTGATTATAAGCCTACATCAAGAGAGCCATATAACGGAATAGAGCCACTTGAAATGGATTTAAAGCGCACTATTCGCACCCTAACCTATTATGGCATAGGACATCATTTTATTGATGAAACTATTTTGGCAAGGCACGGATATGTTGAGGGTAAGCAATTAATTGTTGGCAAGTGTAAATACGACTATATTGTTTTGCCATCAATGTACACAATGGATAAAGCCACCTGTGAAATTTTAAATGAGTACATATCAAACGGTGGCAAGGTGCTGCTTGACGGCAAAAAGCCACAGTACTTAGAGGGTAAAAGACATACTCACAGCTACTTAAAAACAAACACAGGGTGGGGTGAAATTATAAAAGCTCAGCCACACAGGATAAAAAATAACAAGGATGTTCGTATGTCATACAGACGTGACGAAAATGGCAGAGAATTTATATATGCTGTAAATCTAGGTAAGGAAATAACAGTTGATTTTACCTTGAAAAATGGTAAATCCTTTGAGAAATACGATATTCTAAATGATAAGAGCGAAATTATACCAACCTCTGTTCATTTTGATAATGGTCAGTCATATTTACTTTATGTATCAAATGAAAAGCCAAAGGTAAGAGAAGAAAAGAAAAAGCTAATACTTGACTCAAGCTTTAGCTTAGCTGACAAGGTTAATAACTATATGACCCTTGACACTCTTTCCTATTCCACAAATGGCAAGGACTACTCAGAAAAAAGATACCATATGTGCGCCCTTGACGAGCTTTTAAAAATGAGATATAAGGGCAGGCTTTACCTAAAATACACAGTAAATATAAACACTCCCCCTGCAAAATGCTTGCTTTTAGCCGAGGAAATGGGTATAATAAGCATAAGCGTAAATGGTAAGAGTGTAAACAAAGAGGGCATCTCTCCCTTAGAGCTTGCAAGTGAGTGCTACAACGTAGCAAATGCCTTAAATCAGGGCGAAAACGAAATAATTATAGAAACCGACTACTATCAGGGTGAAAATGTTTATTATGCTTTGTTTGGTGAAAATGTAACAGAAAGCATTAAAAACTGCTTAGCCTATGATACTGACATTGAGCCTATATATCTATATGGCGATTTTGGTGTTTACGGTGAATTTGAAAATGGCAAAAATGACTTTATACTCTTAGGGGATAATTTCTATATTGATAAGCAAAAAAGTGAAATTACATCTCTTGAAAGTGACGGCTATCCATTCCTTTCAGGACAGGTGCGCCTAAAGAAAAAAATTAATTTAAGCGACACAGGGTACGTTCTTTACATTGAAAAAAGCTTCCATATGGCAGAAATTTATGTAAACGGACAAGGGGCTGGAAATATGATGCTTGAAAGAAGCCTTGATATTTCTAACCTTTTAAGCGTAGGAGAAAACGAAATAGAGATTATACTAACTCTTGGAAACCGAAACCTGTTAGGTCCATTCCACACAAATGAAGAAGAGCCATACTTTGTAGGGCCCGATACCTTTGAGCGCTTTGGAAGCTGGGAAAATGGCAAGAGCAGATATTATAATCCAAAATATGCCCTTGTTAAAGCGTTGCCATTCTAAAAACTAAAGGAGATAAAAATGGTAAAGGTAAGTGTTGTTGTTCCTGTATATAACACAGAAAAATATTTAAAAAAGTGCCTTGACAGCCTGCTTATGCAAACCCTAAAGGAAATAGAGGTAATTTGCGTAAATGATGGCTCACAGGACTCCTCTCTTAGCATTATTATGGAGTATGTGGAGCGTGACAAACGCTTTAAGGTGATAGATAAGGCTAATAGTGGCTATGGAGCGACAATGAACCAAGGCTTTGATATATCAAGTGGTGAATATGTGGGAATTTTGGAAAGCGATGACTTTTTTGAGCCCACTATGCTTGAAGAACTGTATTTTAACGCTAAAAATGACGACCTTGATGTATGTAAGGCAGGCTTTAATTATTACTACTCTCAAGGCAAAAGCACAAGTGCAGTTATGCCACAGAGCCTTATAGATAAAGGAATATTTTGCCCAACTACTGATTTTAAATCAGCTAAGGAGCAGTTAGCACTATTTAAAATTAAGCCAACAATTTGGTCTGCAATTTATAAAAGAGAATTTATAAAGGCAAATAACATTCGCTTTACGGAAACAAGCGGTGCATCCTTTCAGGACACAGCCTTTAATTTTAAGGTGTGGGCAAGTGCTAAGCGTGTAAGACTTATAAAGCCTTGTCTTATTAATTACAGACAGGACAATGAGGAATCATCAGTACATTCAAGTAGTAAAGCATTCTTTATTTGTAAGGAATATGCAGAAATAGAGAGATTTTTAAGTAATCACCCAAACAAAAGCACCTTGGAGTCAATTAAAAACGCACTAAAATACGAGGCTTATTTGTGGAATTACGAAAGACTTGATAGTGAGGCTTCAAAGGAATTTATTTTAGTTGCTTCAAATGAGCTAAAATCAGATATGGACCGAGGAAATTGCCAAAAAAAGCTATATTCTTGGGACAAATGGAATCAGCTTTGCCAAATTATAAATAATCCGAAAAAGTTTCATAATTTACGTCAAGAGGAAAAGAAATTTGAAGCAAGTCTTGGCGAAAGTGAAAGACAAGGTGGCAAATTAAAAACAATTAAAGCTTCAATTAAGAAAAATGGTGTAGGACGCACAATAAAAGCGCTTACAATGAAATTAAAAAGGAAGCTGCAAAGAAAATAAAAGGGAGGGTAAGGGATGAAAAGGTATGATTATCTAATAGTCGGCGCAGGACTTTTCGGCTCCGTTTTTGCCTATGAGGCAAGGAAAAGGGGTAAGCGCTGCTTAGTGATAGATAAAAGAAGCCATATAGGTGGAAATGCTTATTGCGAAAAAATTGAAGATATAAATGTACACAAATATGGCGCGCATATTTTTCATACCTCAAATAAAGAAATTTGGGACTATGTAAATTCCCTTGCCAAATTTAATGATTTTATTAATTCCCCCTTGGCAGTTTATAAATCGGAAGCCTATAATCTTCCCTTTAATATGTACACCTTTAGTAAAATGTGGGGAATAACAACTCCCGCACAGGCAAAGGAAATAATAGAAAAGCAAGTAAAGGAGGCAGGAATTAAAAGCCCAAATAATCTTGAAGAAAAGGCGCTTTCCTTAGTTGGCAGAGATATTTATGAAAAGCTAATTAAGGGCTATACAAAAAAGCAATGGCAAAGGGAATGTAACACCTTACCCCCTTCAATTATAGAAAGAATACCTATTAGATTTACCTATGATAATAACTATTTTAACGATACCTATCAAGGCATACCAATAGGTGGCTACAATGTAATAATTGAAAAGCTTTTAAGTGGCACAGAGGTAAGACTGAATACTGACTATTTTGACCTCGAGGAAAGAGAGGAAATAGCAGAAAAAACAATATACACAGGACCGATTGATAGGTTTTTTGACTATCAATTAGGCACACTTGAATACCGTAGCATAAGGCTTGAAACTAAGGTTATTGATTGCTGTGACTATCAAGGAAACGCAGTTATAAATTATTGTGATGAGGAAATTCCATACACAAGAGTAATAGAGCATAAGCATTTTGAATTTGGCAAGCAGCCAAAAACAGTTGTTTCCTGGGAGTATTCAAGAGAATGGACCAAAAACGACGAGCCCTTTTACCCAATAAATGACGAAAAAAATAACGCCCTATACCAAAAATATAAGGAGCTTGCAAGCACAAAGCCCAATATAATTTTCGGTGGCAGACTGGGAGAGTATAAATACTACGATATGGACAAGGTAATAGAAAAAGCCCTTGACCTTGCCAAAAAAGAGATTTATAATTAAAACAATTAAAAATCCCCTGATAGATTGCTATCAGGGGATTTTGACGTTAATATAGGAGCTTTTGTTTATCTTATATTATTCAATTATTTCTTTGTTCTTTTTGCTATACAAGCTACAAGCGTGGAAAAATAGCAAAGCACGATTATTTCCACAATAAAATGGTAGATGTTGACTTGTAAGGTATCTATTTGTGTGCGTAAAAACAACTCCACACCAACAAAAATGGCAAAAGCACCTATCACAAGGCGATGTGCCTTGTTAATGAGCTTATCCTTTACAAGTGCAAAAATAATAAGCACAAAGCCTACCATATTAGCAAGAGCTAAAGCATCTCCAATGAACACATTTGCAAAAGAGAAAAGCTGATTTATTATATATGCATCTTGACTGATTATTTCAGGCATAAATACAAATATCAAGCTACTAAGAATTTGACCAATAAATATGGATAAAGCCTCGCTTAAAAGTATAGTGGTACAACCGGCATTAAGAAGCTTATTTTTGTGCAATCTTTGATATTCATAACCAAAATAGGTAAGAAAAATTAAAAGTGTCATTTTTATATAAATATCAAAGTTAGACAATATTGAAACAAGCTGTGTAGCGCTTGTCTGTGATATAGGCAGACTGTCTATAAATATGACGCATGCAGTATATACTGCATAAATAAAAATTGTGATAAGCAAGGAGATAATAGTGGACTTGGAAATAGAATTTTCACAATCATAGCTACATTTTTCAAGGAATGAGTAGAGTAGATATAGCAAAGAAAGCTCTATGAAGGAAACGAAAAAATATACTAATATTTCTAAAATGATTTTTAATATAATTGTCGAGCTAAGGCTTTTTACTATTAATAGCCCCAAAAAAGAAATTATAGCTATGCCAAGAAAAGCTAAAGCATAAAGAGAAAGCTTTCCTATATTCTTAAAAACATTTTTATAATAGTGTTCGCTATCCATAATAGAATAGTTAAAATAAATATCGTTTCTTCTAAAGCTGAAAACAACATATACCCCTACAATAAAGAGCAGAACAAATATAATCCCACCAAAGCCCTGGTCAGCAAAATTATATGACTTGCCAATATATAAAGCAATAGGCATAACAAAGGCAAATACACCTAAGATTAATTTTATCAAAATTGATGAAGCCTTGTTATAAAAAGCATTTTTTATTAAGTCAGCTCGCTCGTCCTTTACGCTAAGCTTACTTATTATAAAGCCAATAGCTAAAACTATTAATGTGCTTACGCAAATGGCAATTTCCAAGCTAACAAACCAAAAATGCTTGTTGCCATGAGAGTTTCTAATTATATTTGCAAGGTGAATAATACCAAGCATCAAGGAAATAACAAAGGACATAAAAATAGCATTACGTGATATTTTCCCCTTTACATTTTCAATTCTTTCGTCGTAAAACATATTATTCCCTCCAAAACAAATCATTAAGCGTAACACCCAATTCCTTACATATGCGAATACATAATTCCACCGTGGGATTATAGCCACCGTTTTCAATCATATTAATTGTTTGTCTTGAAACTCCGATTTTTTTTGCAAGCTCCGTTTGTGACAAGTTTTTTAAAGCACGCGCTTGCTTCATCTTTTCGTTCATTTTGACCTCCTGTCAAATATATTTGACAAATTGATTATATCACAGACATCATAAATTGTCAAGTATATTTGACAATTTCGGTAAAAAAACAGCCTCGCAAACACGAGACTGTTCTTTTGATATTAATTTTTAGCTTACTGTTTTTCCTTTAAGGTTGTAATAGAGGAAACAAGCATTCGGCGGAGAGTAATAATTTGGTTATTATAGTAAGCAAGCCTTTCATTTGAAAGACGTCCAACCTCAAAAAGAAGAGAAAGCCAAAACTCGCTCTCGTTACATTCTTTGAGAGCAATTTCAAGCTTAGATATAAAATCCTTTGTTCCCTGCGCATATTGAGCCTCGTGAATATTTGCTCCTACCGAGGTGCCACAACGAATTAATTGATTTATTAAAGCGCCTTCTACACCATTGGCTTTTAATTCTCTAAAAAGAAAAACTATATCTTTTGCAAAAACCTTTGATTTTTCTCTTAAAATGCTATCTGCCATATTTGCTCCCTTCTGGTTTCAAACGTGACGTAGTCACTCATAACTACACGAAGTGTATCATAACAATGCGAAGCATTTCATAACATTTTCACAGATACAAAGATAAGAGTTGCTATAGCAACGTTATGAGTTAGCAAGCTAACGTTATGAATTAAGCGAAGCATTTAGCTTCGCTTAATGTTATGATATTAATTTTTTGTGAAAATTCATAGTTGATTTTTGATTGCATCAAAAATCATTCCCACTCAATAGTAGAAATTGGCTTTGGTGAGAGGTCATATGCAACACGGCATACACCATCTACTTCCTTTAGAATTCTGTCGGTTACAGTTTTTAAAAGCTCCCAAGGAAGCTCAGGTACAGTTGCGGTCATTGCGTCAACAGAGTTAACAGCACGAATGATTACGCACCAGTCGTAAACTCTGTGGTCGTTTTTAACACCAACGGAGCACATATTTGGAATTACAGTAAAGAACTGCCAAATCTTGTCTGTATAGCCTGCCTTTTCAACCTCTTCACGAAGAATAGCATCACTTTCTCTTACAGCCTCAAGTCTATCTCTTGTAATAGCGCCTGTGCATCTTACACCAAGACCGGGACCCGGGAATGGCTGACGATAAACCATAGACTCCGGCAAGCCAAGAGCGATACCTACAACTCTTACCTCGTCCTTATAAAGAAGCTCAAGTGGCTCAACAAGCTTAAACTTCAAATCCTTTGGAAGTCCACCAACATTGTGGTGAGCCTTGTGACCCTTTTTGCTTTCAATAATGTCAGGATAAATAGTACCCTGAGCTAAATATTTAACACCCTTAAGCTTTCTTGCCTCTTCAGCAAAAACCTCAATAAATTCTTTACCGATAATAGAGCGCTTTTCCTCAGGACCGGCTACATTTTTAAGCTTACCTAAGAAACGGTCAGTTGCATCAATATAAATAAGATTAGCATTAAGCTCCTTTTGGAAAACCTCAATAACGCTTTCACTCTCATTCTTACGCATTAAGCCGTGGTTAACGTGAACGCAGTAAAGCTGCTTGCCAACTGCCTTAATAAGAAGTGCAGCCAAAACAGAGGAGTCAACACCACCGGAAAGAGCCAAAAGAACCTTTTTGTCCCCTACCTGATTACGAATGTTTTCAACCTGTTCGTCAATAAATTTGTTTGCAAGCTCCATAGTGGTAATACGTGGCATATCGTCCGGACGTACAACCTCGTTTTTCTTTTGAGCCATAACTAATCCTCCTGTGAATTAATTGTAGAATTTTGATAAAAAAAGTATATCACAAAATCTTTTGCAGTGCAAGTGGGTTGAACATACTTTTTTTGAAAAAATTAAAAAAATTTTTATAGCTTTTTTGTGTAAATCTACAATGTTTTAAAAAACAATAAATTTTTGTTGATATTTCAACATTTTTGTGGCATAATAAAAGCAACTGCGGTTATGAATAAAATCCCTCTCAAACAAGAGAGGGATTTTTGCTATTTATTTTTCTTTTTAAAAATAATAAACTTGCTAAAGAAGTAATTTAGAATTATAACAATTACAGCTAAAATAACCTTAGCAATCAGGTCGCCTGTTAATGTAAAGAAGGATAGGTCAATTGCAATATTCTTAAATGCAAGGACCTCTACAAAAAGTAACAAGCCGGCTTCCTCAATTAAGAAGCTTAAAACCCTTGCACCTAAAAACTCCAAAAGCTCACGTGTTATTGTTTTTGCATCAAATGCTTTAACCTCGAAAACAAAAAGCTTGTTTACCACATAGGCAAAAAGTGCCGCTATTACCCACGCAATAAGGTTGGTAACTAAGTATAATTCCTTGTCTAAAATAAGGTCAAATAAAATATAAGCTACAAAGTTTACAAGGGTAGTTAAAGCGCCAAATATTATATAGAGTATAATTTCCTTATGCTTTAGATAAAGTGATTTAATTTTGCTCATCATTCTTTTCCTTTATCTCAAGCTTGTCCTTTAAAATATACACAGGACGATTTTTTGCCTGAACATACATTTTAGCAATATATTCACCTAAAACGCCTAAGCAGAACAGCTGAATACCACCTATTAAAAGAACAAGAACAACTATTGTTGCATATCCGGGCACATCAATACCGAAGGCGAGCTTTTGCACAATTACAAAAATAAGATAAGCAATTGACAAAAGTGAGCTTATAAAGCCAACATAAGTGGACAATTTAAGTGGTGAGGTAGAAAAGGCAAATATACCCTCGAAAGCATACCTGATAAGCTTTTTAGTCCCCCACTTGCTCTGACCGCTTTCTCTTTTTGCCACCTCATATGGAATATACTCAGTATTAAAGCCAACGTAGCTGAAAATTCCCTTAGAAAAGCGATGGAACTCTGTCATTTGCAATATGGCATCAACCATATTTCTTTTCATTAAGCGAAAGTCGGACGCACCATTTACAAAGCGAACATCGGAAATCTTATTTATAAATTTGTAAAAGCCTGACTTAATAGCTGACATAAGCTTATTTTCCTTGCGCTTTTTTTGATACGCAGTTACACAGTCAAGCTCAGGATTAGCATTTAAAACCTCAAGCATTTCAAGGACAACCTGTGGTCTTTGCTGTAAATCGGCATCTATTAAGCAAACAAGGTCACCGCGAGCGTGAGAAAGCCCTGCATAAATAGCGCTTTCCTTGCCAAAGTTACGGCTAAAACACAAAACCTGTACATTTTGTGGGCTTGAAGCGTGTATTTCCTTTAGTCTTTGATAGGTTTTGTCACTACTACCATCGTTTACAAAAACAAATTCATAGCTATCAACCTTGCCCTCAAAGGCAGAGCAAACCTCATTATAAAATGCGTGAACATTTCCCTCCTCATTATAGCAGGGAACAACTAATGATAACATAAAAATCCTCCAAGCAAATTACGCTAATTTTTCAAGCAGCTCCTGACAAAGCTCTGCAACCTCAGAAAGCGCGCCCTTTTCAAATGGTGACTTTAAATCTGCCATTTCAATTAGCTTAGTAAAGGTATAGTTGCCTGTACGCCTTGCGTGGTCTATATAGGTACGTAAAGCACCATCATAGTCCTTTAAGCTTAGCTGTAAAAACTCAAAGGCAATAACCTGCGCTAAGCAGTAGTCAATATAGTAAAACGGGCTTTGGAAAATATGGTTTTGATATTGCCATCTTGTACCCTTTTCAAGATACTCTATGCCATTTGCATTCATATAAGGACGGAACTTGCCTTCAAGCTCAAGCCATAGCTTGTTTCTTTCGGCAGGTGTCATTTCCGGGTTTTCATAAACCACCTCTTGGAAGTAGTCAACAATAACTCCGTAAGGAATAAAGGAAAGAGCAGAGAAAAGGTGCTTATATTTGTATTTGTCAGCACTCTTGCCAAAGAACTTATCAATATATTTCCAAGCGAAGAACTCCATGCTCATAGAGTGGCTCTCGGCTGTTTCCATTCCACCTAAGGAAAGCTCCGGAGTCATTTCATCTCTACCTACAAAGTAAGCAAACGCGTGACCTGCCTCGTGTGTAATTACATCAACATCGGCAGTTGTACCATTAAAATTCGCAAATATAAATGGCTGACGGTAATCGGGGAAAAATGTCATGTAGCCACCTGTCCACTTGCCTTCTCTTGGCATAACGTCAAAGGCATCGGACTCAAACATCATATCAATAAACTCACAGGTTTCAGGGCTCATTTCGTGATACATTTCCTTGCCTGCCTCTAAAATACCCTTAGCATCAAGAATTGGTACAGGGTCAATTTCAAAGTAAGTGCTATCATCATAAAGCTTCATTTCATCAATTCCAAGCTTTGCAGCAATCTTCTTTTTTAAATTTGATATAACAGGCACTAAATCACTTAAAACATTTTCACGGAAAACCTTTATAGCCTCTTTGTCATAAGAGGTTCTTTGCATAAGGTTGTAGCCAAGCTTAACATAGTTATCATAGCCAAGCTTTTTTGCCATTCTGTCCCTTACTTTAACCATTTTGTCATAAATTCCGTCAAGGAACTCACTATTATCGCCTAAGGACTTACCAAGAGCATTGTAGGCTTCCTTTCTTGTTTCTCTGTCACTGTCCTGCATATATTTACGCAAAGCACCCAAGGTTAGCTTTTCGCCACGGAAATCATAGGTAAGCTCGGAGACAAACTTGCTATATTCGGTTGTTAGCTTATTTTCCTCCTGCATTTCCTCTAAAATACGCTCATCAACGCACTTTAAGGAAAGCTCCAACATTGTAATAACAAGAGGATTTAAGGTCTTTTTTGCTTCCTCTAAATATGGGGAGCTAAGAAAAGCCTTTGTGAATTTAACGTCGTACATTTGAATTTCGGGAAGAGCAGAGTTATAGTAATCCATTTCCTTTTCATAAAATTCATCACGGCTGTTAAGATTTAGGCGAGTTGAGGCAAGACGTGCCACCGTGCCAACATGCTCACTTAGCTTATTGTATTCCTCACGTAAGGAAAGAAGCTCGTCACCACTTGCTGCATTTTCAGTCCTTGTAATTATGTCCTTAATTTTTTCAATAACAGAGTCCTTATCAACTCTTTCATATTTCATTTCACTTATTTTAGTATATTTCATAGTATGCTCCTTAAAAAACATTTACCTTATAATAATAACATAAAACAAAATAACTGTCAAGTAACTTGACAGGCTAAGTGATTGCGTGTTAAAATATATAAGATATCAAACCTAAAAAGGAAGAACAAATGTTAAATTTAGTATATATTTTTACGCCACTTATTTTAATACTTGGCGTTGCAGGAATTTTTGCCCTTGCAAAAAAGGAAAATGAGCGTAAAACAAGTAAGCTAAACAGACGTGATTTTACAATTCGCTCCTCTTACGTATGGGGTGGAATTATGATAACCATTGATGTAATTACATTAGTAATGCTTGTTTTCGGCAATATCGGTGAGCCATTTCCCATTGGCTTTAATTTAGTGCTTGCCACCGTTTTTGTCATATTCGCCTTTGGAATTTTACAGGTGTTTAGAGAAAAGGTTAAGGTTAAGGACAATGATATTATATATACCCCTGCAATAGGTCGAACATGCACCTACACCTTTTCACAAATTGAAAAAATTGAAAGCAAAAAAACAGGCACAGCAGTATTTATAGGTGGCAAAAAAGCCTTTACCTTAGACACTAACGGTGTTGGCACACTACTGTTTATTGAAATTTTTAAAACACGTAAATAAAATAGCAAGAACAAAATCTGTTCTTGCTATTTTTTACTTTGAATGAATTGCTGAATTAATAACCTCAAGAGCTTTTTGCGCATCGCTCTTTGTTAGCTGAGGCACACCGTTTAATGGGTATTCAATGCCCAAGCCTTCATACTTAGAAACACCTAAGGTATGGTATGGTAAAACATCAATTTTATCAATACAGCCGTAATTTTTAATTAATCCACCAAGACGTAAAAGATATTCGTCTTTATAGGTTATATCCGGCACAATAACGTGTCTTATCCACACACGCTTTTCCTTTTTTTCTAAATATTCAAGGAAATTAAGCACACTTTCGTTTGAAAAGCCTGTTAGCTTCTTATGCTCGTTTTTATCAATATGCTTTATATCAAGCATAATAAGGTCGCAATATTCCATTAACTTATCAAAGTTAGCTTGATTTTCCTTGTTAAAGGTAATACCGGAGGTATCAAGGGCTGTATGTATGCCCCTTGCTTTAGCAAGCTTAAAAAGCTCTGTTAAAAAGTCTATTTGCATTAAGGGCTCGCCACCGGTTGCAGTAATGCCACCTGTTTCGTAAAATGGCAAATTTCTTACCATCCTATCAATAAGCTCCTGTGCCTCGTACTCCGTGCCTGCGTGAGTTACCCAAGTGTCAGGGTTGTGACAGTAAAGGCAACGCATAGGACAGCCTTGGAAAAACACTACAAAGCGTACTCCGGGGCCATCAACCGTGCCAAAGCTTTCTATGGAGTGAACATACCCCTTCATATCAGATACAGCAATGGAAGGTTCTTGAAATAACCTCGTCCTGTTGCTCCTTTGTAAGCTTAATAAAGTTAACTGCGTAGCCGGACACACGAATTGTTAATTGTGGGTATTTTTCAGGATGCTTTTGAGCATCTAATAAAAGCTCTCTGTCAAATACATTTACATTAAGGTGGAAGCCACCCTTCTTGGAATAACCGTCGAGAAGAGCAATAAGATTGCGTCTTTGCTCATCCTCCTCCTTACCAAGGGCAGATGGAATGATTGTAAATGTGTTGGAAATACCGTCCTGCGAATCCATAAATGGAATTTTAGCAACAGATGCAAGGGATGCAATAGCACCGTTTGTATCTCTGCCGTGCATTGGGTTAGCACCGGGCGCAAATGCCTCGCCCTGCTTTCTTCCGTCAGGGGTAGAGCCTGTATTCTTACCGTAAGAAACGTTAGAGGTAATTGTTAAAATAGAGGTTGTGTGTACGCCGCCACGGTAGGTATGATTCTGACGCAAATATTTAATGAATGTATGCAACACCTCAGTGGCAATAGAGTCAACTCTGTCGTCATCATTACCGTATTTAGGGAAGTCACCCTCTGTAATGTAGTCAGTTACAATTCCTTTTTCGTTTCTTACAACCTTAACCTTGGCATATTTAATGGCAGAGAGTGAGTCAGCAACAACGGAAAATCCTGCAATACCTGTTGCAAACCATCTCTTAACATTTTTGTCGTGTAATGCCATTTGAAGTCTTTCGTAGGAATACTTGTCGTGCATATAGTGGATAATGTTAAGAGCATTAATATATACTCCTGCAAGCCATTCCATCATAGCATTGTATTTGGTCATTACATCGTCATAGTCAAGGTATTCACCCTCAACAGCACGATATTCAGGACCAACCTGCTCACCGGTAATTTCGTCCTTACCACCGTTAATTGCGTAAAGCAAGCATTTAGCAAGGTTAGCTCTTGCACCAAAGAATTGCATTTCCTTACCTATTCTCATAGAGGAAACACAGCAAGCAATACCATAGTCATCACCATGGAGAGGGCGCATTAAATCGTCGTTTTCATACTGTATTGCGTGATGCTCAATAGAAATCTTTGCACAAAATTCCTTGAAGGCATCAGGCAATTGTGTTGACCAAAGCACAGTTAGGTTTGGCTCTGGTGCCGCGCCTATGTTGTTTAAGGTATTTAAGTAACGGAAGGACATTTTTGTAACCATATGACGTCCGTCAGTACCAACACCACCAATAGACTCAGTTACCCAAGTAGGGTCACCTGCAAAAATAGCATTATAGTCAGGAGTTCTTGCAAAGCATACAAGACGTAGCTTCATAATAAAGTGGTCAACAATCTCCTGTGCCTCTTTTTCAGTAATAATACCTGCCTTTAAATCTCTCTCAGCATAAATGTCAAGGAAGGTAGAGGTTCTACCAAGGCTCATAGCAGCGCCATTTTGCTCCTTAACTGCTGCAAGGTAAGCAAGATATAGCCACTGTACAGCTTCCTTTAAGGTCGAAGCCGGCTTGGAAATATCAAAGCCGTAAAATTCACCAAGCTTTTTGAGCATTTGTAATGCTCTTATTTGCTCGGAAATTTCCTCGCGCTCTTGTATAACGTCGGAATACATAACTATTCTTGTTCCGTTTTTCTTAGCTTCCTTGTCCTGAATTAAACGGTCAATACCGTAAAGAGCAACAAGACGATAGTCACCAATAATTCTGCCACGACCGTATCCGTCAGGCAAGCCTGTAATAATATGGCTGGAGCGACATTTTCTCATCTCAGGCGTGTATGCGTCAAAAACACCTGCATTGTGTGTTTTTCTGTGCTCAGTAAAGAAGTCAACAATTTCAGGATCAACCTCATATCCGTTTTGCTTGCAAGCCTGCATAGCCATTCTGATACCGCCATAAGGCTGAAGAGCTCTCTTTAATGGCTTGTCTGTTTGCAAGCCTACAATTTGCTCCTTGTCCTTGTCAATATATGCAGCTTTGTGTGATGTGATTGTAGAAACCGTGCGAGTGTCCATATCAAGAACACCACCATTTTCAATTTCCTGCTTCTTTAGGTCGCTTACCTGCTTCCACAAATCAAGGGTAGCATTAGTTGGTCCGCAAAGAAAGCTATCGTCACCATCATATGGTGTATAGTTCTTCTGTATAAAGTCGCGCACGTTGATTTCATTTTCCCATGCGCCACCATTAAAATTAATCCATTCATCTCTCATAATAGTGTCCTCCCTTCGAGGTAAATGATAAAATCTTTTCACATATAATATACCATTTTTTTGTCGTAAAGTCAACAATAATTGAATATTATTCTATAATCATTACTTTATACATAAAAAGCTTAAAGCACGACCTTTCTTTTGTTGATTTGCAACATTTTCTTTTAGCAAAAGATTTATTCAGGTTGTAGATGTAGTATATAATAAAAAGATTTGCAATACAATTGCATTTTCATCAAAATATATTGCACTTCTTGTCATGTATAAGGTTAGCTAAAAACATTAAATTTTCTCTTATATTCGCTGGGAGAAGTCTTGGCATACGCCTTAAAGCTGCGAGAGAAGAAGTTAACATCATCATAACCACACATTCGTCCTATTTCACCAATTAACATATCACTTGTTTTTAAAAGCTCAGCTGCCAATTCCATTCGTAGCGTAAGTATATACTTAGTGGGGGACATGCCCATTAGCCTTTTGAAGTGTAAATTGTAAGTGGTCATACACATATTCTCCAGGCTTGCAAGATAAGGTATTTTGATGCTTGTTGTATAGAATTCGTTTATAAACGAAATTGATTTTGAAAGAAGGGAGCCACGGCTTTTGCTTTTTGCTCCTCTTGAAGCCTCGATAAAAATTCTTTCAAGAAGCAGAGAGAGCTCCTTCTCACGGTACTTATCGTTTTTGGAAAATGCGTCAAAAAGTGAATTGAATCTTATTTGAACACTGTTACCAACGGCGAGATGATTTATTTGTGGAAAAAGCTTTAAATCATATTTTGCTAACAATTCAAAGGCACGGCTTCCTGTAAAGTGTACACACAAATAGCTAAAGGGAAACTTTGTTGAAAAGATAGTGTAAGGAGTGTTTGGAGGAATGATAATTATATCGTTTTGATAAAAATCCACCACCTCGTGTCCGATTTTTGCGTGTAGCTCTCCTGAAACCAAGAAAATAAAATAATAGTCAAGTCTGCCACATTTGTTGTAATTAATGCAATTTTTATCTGTAACAGAGGTGCTGCCGGCAACATTTACAGCCAAGGGTATGTCAGTTCTTAAACAGCTGTTGTGGTTTATTTCCCAATCTTGAAAAAAGCCATCCTTGGTTATTGTTGATAGACGTAGATTTTTCATTTTTATCTTCCTTTCCTTAAACGTTAAATAATGCTAAAATAATGTCAAAATTTGCATAGAAATTTACACATAAATAGTGTATCATAAAATTAGCGAAATGTCAAATAATACATAAGGAGAATGAAAATGAAAAAGAAATTTTTATTGATAATTTCAATGTTAATTGTTTTTTGTTGCTTTTTTGCAATCAGTATAAGTGCTGCTGCAACTGACGAATTTGGCACACCCGAAACAATTAACGGAATTGATTTAACAGGAATGAATGAGGACACGGTGGCACGTGTAGTAATTGTGGACGCAAATGGGGAATATCACACCTACCCTGCTCAATATGTGGTGTCAAGCAATACAAAATTTTATTACAACTTTAAGCCAATCAACACAGCTCTCGGCACAAATTATAATAAGCACAGCATAATAAGAATTGAGGTTCCGGATAATATACAAATTGCTACAAACTGTGGTGATTTATCACAAACTAACAATATGGTGGAAATTAAATTTTTCCCAAGCTCAGAGCTACATACTCTTGAATATGGTTGCTTCTACGCAAACAAAAAGCTTCAAAAGCTTAATATTCCGCCAAAAGTTACCACTATGGGAACCTTGCTTATCAACAACTCTTACATTAAAGAGCTTATATTTATGGACGGCTTTTCTGCCATTCCACCAAAGGACTCATTCAAAGGTGCTTCTGGTGTTAAAAAGGTTGTTTTCTCAAACCAAATGACCACTATGGAAGACCGTTCCTTTGATGGAACCTTTGGTGAAGAGCTTGAGGAATTTTATTTTGGCGCAAGCCTTAAGGATTTGGGTACTAACAACGCAGCTTGGGTAAAGCAGTCTGTTAAATTCTATATTCCTGCACAGTTCTTGTCAGAGGTAGAAGAGGTTAAAATGGAGACCTATTCTTGGTGGGCAAGCTCAGCATGCTTGCCAACAGGCGTTATCTTCTTTACAGGAACAAAGGAGCAAGCACAGGCAATAATTGATAAATCAACCTATGATAGAGTTTTTTGCTCAAGCGCAGAGCTTGTTGCATGGGATTCCAACGTAAGTGATGATGACTATGTGCCAAGCAGTGGCTGGAGAATTGTTTACGGATACAATACCTGTCGTGCATTTTATGAAAATGCGCACGATATGAACGGTAAAAACACACCCAATGTAAAGAGCTATTTTGAAAAAATTACAGTTGGCGATATGTGTAAGCGTTGCTTAAGCGGTGTTGTGTCAGAGGAAATTGACCCATTGTTTGTATGCAAGGGCTACACTGTATCAACCTTTGGAGAAACATTCTCAATGGCACAGGGCTTTGTTATTAACAATGAGGCAATTGAAAAATATATGAAGTACGTGCCGGACTTTGAGTATGGCTTAATCGTAGCAGGCAATACGGCTGATAACGAAGCCTTTGCACCTGCTCTTAATGGGGATTTGTGTATACCACAGAATAAGCTTACACACGATTATTTTGACATTAAGATAACAGGTATAACAAGTGATTATGCTGATAGTAAAATTGTATTTTGCGCTTATGTAAAGGCTGGCGAAAAGGTATATTATCTTGATAACTACAAAACCTGTGAAGCATTAACAGGCATTAGCTATAACGAAATTCCTAAAGCATAAAACAAAACGGAGAGAAAGGTTTCTCTCCGTTTTTAAATTAGTAAGCACATAATAGGAATTGTAATAGCACTTAATGAGGTGCTTAATAAAACCATATTTGCAGCAGTTCTTTGACCTTGACCTAACATTTCCGCAAATGTTAAAATTACGCTTGCCACAGGGCAAAGGAACAGTATGTAAATTGTTAGCTTTAAATTATGCTCAATCGGTAAGGGTAACAAAATAAGCAAAACTAAAAGCGGTAATGCAATTTGCTTAATTAGTGCAATTAAATATTGCTGTGGCTTTGTAAATACGTCTTTTAGTGGGGCACAGGCAAGTCGCATACCCATAATAAGCATACAAAGCGGAGTTGTCATTCTGGCAAGAAGGCTTATCATACCATCTATTTGACTTGGAAAATCAACACCGAAAATTAAAAGCGGAAGCGCAACAAAAAGAGCAATTACCGCAGGGTTTAAAATAATCTTTTTAATGCTCATATATTTTCTGTCACGAGTTATTACGTAAGATGCAACAGTCCAGCCAAGAATGTTCATAGCAAGGGAGAACATAGCGGAAATTACAACAGCCTCGGGGTAATGTGGCAAAAGTGCTTGTAAAATGGGAACGCCCATAAAGCCACAGTTTGAAAAGGATGTGCAAAGGGTAAAAATTCTATATGATGGGTCGCTCTCCTTTTTCTTAAACACAAATGAAAACACAAGCAAGAAGGTAATAAGCACAACTAAAATAAATAAAAATGAAAATATCATTTTCCACATTAGCTCAATGGAAAAGTCAACAGAGGTAATGGAGTTTATAACAAGCATAGGAGAGCAAACATACATAAGCAGCTTAGCAAAGGCAGGGATAGCCTCACTTTTAATAAGCTTTGACTTTATTAACAAAAATCCGGGAATAGCATAAAAAAGCATAATTCCAACAGTTGTAAGCGCAGTAATAAAGCTACTCATAGTGTCCCCCTTTAACATTTTTTACTAATGATAGCACATAAATCAATGGTTTTCAATAATAATTTCAAAAAATTTAAGTCAAAATATTGAAATGAAAAAAATAGTGTGATAGAATAATTTTATTATTTTTTGCACGGAGGCAAATTGTATGATAAGAATTGGAATTTTTGGCTATGGCAACCTTGGCAAAGGTGTTGAGTGTGCTATTATGCAAAATAAGGATATGGAGCTTGTAGCTGTATTTACAAGACGTGACCCAAGCACAGTTAAAATTTTAACACAGGGCGTTTCTGTATGCCATGCTGATAATGTTCTTGATTTTAAAGATAAAATAGATGTTATGATTTTATGTGGTGGAAGTGCAACAGACCTACCAAAGCAAACACCATATCTTGCAAAGCATTTTTGCGTAGTTGATAGCTTTGATACTCACGCAAAAATTCCTGAGCATTTTGCAAATGTTGATGCAAGTGCTAAGGAGGGTGGCAACATTGGTATGATTTCCGTTGGATGGGACCCCGGCATGTTTTCACTTAACAGAGCTCTTGGCAGCTCTATATTGGTTGATGGCTGTGACTATACCTTTTGGGGTAAGGGCGTTAGCCAAGGACACTCTGATGCTATAAGACGTGTTGAGGGTGTTTTGGACGGAAAGCAATATACAGTTCCTGTTAAAGAAGCCTTAGAGGCTGTAAGAAGTGGCGCAAATCCACAGCTAAGCACACGTCAAAAGCACACAAGAGAGTGCTATGTAGTTGCAAGCGAGGGAGCAGACAGAGCTAAAATAGAAAAGACAATTAAGGAAATGCCAAACTACTTTAGCGATTATGATACAACAGTTAACTTTATCTCCCAAGAGGAGCTAAACGAAAAGCATAGTGGCATTCCACACGGTGGCTTTGTAATTCGTAGTGGAAAAACAGGCAAGAATTTAGAAAATACTCACATTATCGAGTATAGCCTAAGGCTTGACTCTAATCCGGAATTTACAGCATCCGTATTAGTTGCATACGCACGTGCAACCTATCGTATGCACAAGGAGGGCTTTGTAGGAGCAAAAACAGTTTTAGACGTTGCGCCCGCATATCTTAGCTCCTTAAGCAACGAGGAATTAAGAAAAACATTGTTATAACAAATGAGGCTACCTTGTTGGTAGCCTTTTTTATACCCAAATGTTGATTTTTACGCTTACTGTATGATAAAATAAATTAGGGAGGCGATGAAATGACAGATATTGAAATGATAAAAGATATAATTGATAATAGCGAAAACATAGTGTTTTTTGGTGGCGCAGGTGTATCAACTGAAAGTGGAATACCTGATTTTCGTGGTAATGG
Organism: Clostridia bacterium; assembly: GCA_017621085.1. GTDB lineage: Bacteria > Bacillota > Clostridia > Oscillospirales > CAG-272 > RGIG2000. The sequence continues at coordinate 31,860 of JAGATW010000070.1, forward strand.
TGGGCTTTACACAAAAGAAAGTGACGATGTTTCTCCTGAGGAAAAGCTACACATAAGCTATCTAAAAGCAAATCCGAGTGGCTTTTATGAATATTACAAAAATAATATGATTTGCACCTGGGCAAAGCCAAATGATGCCCATTATATGCTTGCCAACCTTGAAAAGGAGGGAAAGCTAAAGGCAGTAATTACACAAAACATCGACGGACTACACCAAATGGCAGGAAGCCAAAGGGTAATTGAGCTGCACGGAACAGTCCATAAAAACTATTGTATGGACTGTGGAGCAAATTACCCCCTTGACTATGTTTTAGAAAGCGACGGTGTTCCTTACTGTGAAAAATGTGGCGGAGTTGTGCGTCCTGACGTTGTAATGTACGGAGAGGGCTTGGATGCTAAGGCTTGGTATGAGGCTGAGGAAGCAATTTATAATTGTGACACATTAATAGTAGGTGGTACATCCTTAACGGTTTACCCTGCCTGCACTCTTGTTGATGCCTACGAGGGAGAGCATTTAGTTATAATAAACAAAACTCCAACTCCAAAGGATAGCGACGCAGAGCTTGTAATAAACGAGCCAATAGGAAAAACCTTAAAGGAAGCGTTACAAGAATAAAAAACTATTAAAAACCTTTGCATAAAAATAGCCTTCTCCCGCGGGAGAAGGCATTTTAAATTATTCAACAACGTAACAGCTATTAATGCCATAGCTTTTGCATAGGTTAATTATACTTTCGTTAAACTCCTCGCCACAAACTATCAAGGAAACAGCAGGTGGACAGGTAATATTCGGACTTGCCAAAGTTCTGCCAAGGGCTTTTTCAATAGGCACACGGGTGCGCTTGGAAAAAATAGCCTTTCTTATGCTCATTTTTCTTTCAGGTGGAATTAAAGTGTTGTTCTTTTTAGAAATATCCTCTTTAATTTCAATTTGAGCAAAAACCTTTTCAAGATGGTCAAGGTGTGAAATGTCATTTTCTGGAGTTACCATAAGCACGCAAAAGTCCTTATCGTAAAATTCGCACATAATACCGTTATTTTCAAGAATTTTTGCAAAATCCTGACCCCTGTGTCCGATTTTTGAAGCTTCAATGGTCAATTTTAAAGGCTCATTTATCTTAATATAGCTATATTTTTCAAACCTTTTAAGCTCCCTTGCAATATCATTTATTTTTTTGCCGTAGCCATTACTTAAAAGCTTGTTTGCGTTATCTAAGGACGCAAGAATAAGGTAAGATGGGCTTGTGCTACCAAAAAGAGCTAAAGCACCTTTGCCCTGCTCCTTAAAAAGAGAAGGAGCATTTTTTGAAATATGTAAATAAGCACCACCTGTTATAACAGGCAAGGTTTTGTGTGCAGAGTCACAGCACATATCAGCACCCATTGTTATAGGGTGCAAATCATTATTCAAAAACCTTAAATATGCTCCGTGTGCATTGTCAACAAGCAATGGCACACCATATTTTTTGCATACTCTTGATAAAGCTGAAATATCACACATATTGCCGAGATAATCGGGGCTGGTAACATATACGCAGCAGGGTAAATTATCTACACTCCCCAAGGCTTTTTCAAGAATTTCACCTGTAATAGTACAAGAAAGATAGCTTTCATCACTATTTGGAAACAACCACATAACCTCAAGGTCATTTAAGGCGCAAGCAGATATAAATGATGAGTGTGCATTTCGACCGGCAAAAACATAACTGCTTTTACTATTCATTTTTGCAAGATAGAGCATAGCTCTTATACAAAGAGAAGAGCCCTCACAGGAATAAAGCGTTTGCTCGCTGCCAAAAAGCTTTGTTGCATTAAGCTCGCTTTCTTTTATAATGCCATTTGCATCGTATAAGCTATCAGCGCCTGTAAACTCGGTAATATCGTATTTTTCAAAGCCTAAAAATGATTTTCCCTTATGCCCGGGCATATGGAGTCTTATAATGTCCTTATCTATGTATTCGTTTATAAAATCACAAATAGGAGTTTTCATTATTCACCAAGCTCTTTTGCTACAGCAACAGCTATTGCACATTCCATTCTCTTTCTAAACAGGCGACAGCCATACTCATAAATACCCCTTACACTACCTGTTGCGTGGTAAGCATTTGCAGCGCAACCACCGGAGCAGTATAGCTTAGCCCAGCAGTCCTTACAGTCGGGACGTGCATAAACATTACAAGAGGCAAATTCATCTCTTGCCTCGGTGTTTGTAACTCCGTCCCAAATGTTGCCAAGCTTGTATTTTTCCTCGCCTACAAATTGGTGGCAAGGGTACAAATCGCCCCAAGGAGTAACAGCCATATATTCTGTGCCTGAGCCACAGCCTGATATCCTTTTATAGATACAGGGTCCACCCTTTAGGTCTATCATATAGTGATAGAAGGTAAAGTCCTTGCCCTGCTTGTGTCTTTTAATCATAAGATTTGCTAAGTCCTCATATTGCTTGCAAACAATAGGAAAGTCCTCTTCGGTTAATTCTTCCTTATCTCCCTTTGCACAAACAACAGGCTCCATGCTTAATTCATTAAAGCCAAGGTCAAGCATAACCTTAATGTCCTCTAAAAAGTCTGGGTTTGCGTGGGTAAAGGTGCCTCTCATATAGTAATTTTTGCCACCTCTTGCATCAACAAGCTCCTTGAATTTAGGTACAATCTTGTCCCAGCTACCCTTTCCGTTATAGTCAACTCTGTATCTGTCGTGTATTTCCTTACGTCCGTCAAGAGAAAGAACAACATTGCTCATTTCACGATTGGCAAAGTCAATTACGTCCTTGTCAATTAAAACACCGTTAGTAGTAAGTGTAAAACGGAAGTTCTTGTTGTGCTTTTTCTCAATTTCACGGGCATAAGCAACTAAATCCTTAATCATTTGGAAATTCATAAGTGGCTCGCCACCGAAAAAGTCAACCTCTAAATTACGACGCTTTCCCGAATTTTCCACTAAGAAATCAAGTGCGCGCTTACCAACCTCCAATGACATAATGGCTCTTTCTCCGTGATACTTGCCCTGTGAGGCAAAGCAGTAGGAGCAATTTAAGTTACAGGTATGGGCAACGTGAAGGCAAAGTGCCTTTACAACGCCGCTTGTTTTTTGCTTAAGTGTATCAGCCATAGGCTCAAAGGTGTCGGGAGTAAATAAACAGCCACTATTTTTAAGCTCTACTATTTGCTCGTAGCACTCATTAATATCATCAAGGCTTAAATCCTTGTATTTTTCAGAAATGGCTGAAACCACTTCGCTCTTGGAGTGCTTTTCAAACATTTCAATTATGTCATAAGCACAGGAGTCAACAACGTGAACGCCACCTGAGCAAATGTCAAGTACAATATTGTAGCCCCCAAATTTGAATTGATGTACCATAAAAAACCTTCTTTTATATTTACTAAGTAGCAAAAGCTACCAAAAATTTCAATTAAAAAGGCTGTTTGGTATCAAACAGCCCTGTGCGTTAATTATTTATTGTTGTTTTCGCACTGTTGGTTAGCGATACCGCAGCTTGTCTTGCAAGCAGACTGGCAAGAAGTCTGGCACTCACCGCAGCCACCATTCTTTGCGCTTTCGCAAAGATTACTTGTTTTGATTGTCTTAATATGTTCCATTGTGTAAACCTCCAAAAACATTTGTTTAGAAAATTATAGCATATCTTAAAAATAAAGTCAATACAAATGTTAGAAATTTCTTGGTTGATTATTTGCAAATTATGTGATACAATAGGTAGGTAATGTATTAAATCAAAAAGATGAAAGGAAATATTATGGAGAAAACAAATACCGGAAATACCTTGTCCTATAAGGAAAAGGTAAGAATTGCAAAAAGAAATATAATGATTAAAAGGGCGATTATAGGATTAATAGTTGTGTGCATCCTGGCTTCACTGATATTAGCCATTGCTATGGCAAATCGCCCATATTATGCAGATATTGAAATTGAGGGCTATGGCGTAATAACGGTAGAGCTTGATAAAAGCGCAGCGCCAAAAACCGTTAAAAACTTTGTAAAGCTTGCAAAAAGTGGCTTTTACGATGGACTTACCTTTCATAGAATAATAGAGGGCTTTATGATGCAGGGTGGCTGTCCTAATGGTAATGGCACAGGTGGTAAACTTGATAAAAACGGAAAAGAAATCAACATAGTTGGCGAGTTTTCCAAAAACGGCTATGCAAACAGCATTTCTCACGAAAGAGGTGTTATTTCAATGGCTCGCTCAGGTGGATATCCGGAAAAGGATTATTACAACACAGCTTCAAGCCAGTTCTTTATAGTTCATCAGGACTCACCGCATTTAGACGGAAGCTATGCAGCCTTTGGCAGAGTTATTTCCGGTATGGAAATAGTTGATAAGGTTTGCGAAAGTGCAAAGCCAACAGATAGTAATGGCACTATTCCAAAGGAAGCACAGCCGATTATAAAAACAATCACTATAAAAAGAAGTAATTAGGTGGATTTATGGAATGGTATGTAATCCCATTGTTTATAGCAGGTCTCTTATGTCTTATTAAAGGTGGAGATTGGTTTGTTGAAGGAGCGAGCGGTATTGCTAAAAGATTTAGAATACCGGAAATTTTGATTGGCGCAACTGTTGTTTCAATCGGAACAACCTTGCCGGAGGTTATGGTTTCTGCAACATCAGCAGTGGAAGGCTTTGGCGGCATAGCCTTTGGAAATGCCATTGGCTCAATAATTTGCAATTCAGCTTTAATAGCAGCAATAACTATTAGTGTAAAGGCAGGCAAAATTGACAGAAGAACAATGATAACCCCTGTTTTGTTCTTTTTTGCATCAGCAATTTACTATAGCTTGACAGCATATATTTCCGGAAAATTCACAAGAATAAGTGGCATAATTTTGCTCATAATCTTTGTTGCTTATATGGTTATAACCGTTCTTATGATGAAGCGTAAGGATGACACTCCCGAGGAAATAGCAGAGCTTGAATTGAAAAGGTTGCAGATAGAAAAATGCACATGCGTTGACATTGATGTCAAGTGTGAGCATTGCGAAAAAATCGACACAGGTGAACCTGTTTTGAAGAAAAAAGTCTTTGATAAGATGCTTATCAAGGAAATTGTATTTATCGTAATCGGAGCAGCTTTAATTGCAATAGGGGCGCGCTTGCTTGTTGATAATGCAACTGTTATGGCAAGGTTTTTCGGCATGAGTGAGGCTATTATCGGTCTTACCATAGTAGCTCTTGGTACATCACTGCCCGAGCTTGTGACGGCTATTACATCTCTTGTAAAGGGTCATGGCTCACTGTCCCTTGGAAACGTAATTGGCGCAAATCTATTTAATTTGATATTGGTGTCCGGTGTGAGTATTACTATTTCTCCATTTGCTGTTCCCGTGGAGGATGTTTTGCCAAACGGTATGCTTTCATCCTTGGTAATTGACATTCCGGTAATGCTTGGAGTTATGGCGATCCTTTCAATACCTGCACTGATAAGGGGTAAGCTGTCAAGAGTACAGGGCATATCTCTTTTGGCAATTTATGCAGGATATATTGCCTTGAGAATGTTGCTTATTCAAACGTAAATAAAGGGCTTGTAAAGACAAGCTCTTTTCTTTTACAGTCAAAATAGCGACTTCGCTTTTTGTATACATGCTTTATTGTTGACAAATTTAAAAAAATATGTTAATATAGGTGTGATAAATATCAATTTTTGAGGTGGTAGCTATGAAGGATTCAATTTTCAAGGGCAAAACTTTAATGATTACAGGAGGCACAGGCTCCTTTGGTAATGCTGTACTAAATAGATTTTTAAAGACAGACATTGGGGAAATAAGAGTATTCTCACGTGATGAGAAAAAGCAAGACGATATGCGCCATGAATTTCAGGCAAAAATGCCTGAGGTGGCTGAAAAGATAAAGTTTTACATAGGCGATGTAAGAGACCTTGCAAGCGTTAAAAACGCAATGCATGGTGTTGACTACATTTTCCACGCAGCAGCGCTTAAGCAGGTTCCATCCTGTGAGTTTTTCCCAATCGAGGCTGTAAAAACAAATGTTTTAGGTACTGAAAATGTTCTAACTGCTGCAATTGAGGCAGGAGTTAAAAATATAGTATGCTTGTCAACCGACAAAGCGGCATATCCTGTTAACGCAATGGGTACATCAAAGGCAATGATGGAAAAGGTTATTGTTGCAAAGTCAAGAACCGTTTCCCCTGAAAAGACAAAAATCTGCTGCACAAGATACGGTAATGTAATGTGTTCTCGCGGCTCTGTAATTCCATTGTGGATTGACCAAATAAGAGCAGGTAATGAAATTACAATTACAGACCCATCAATGACTCGCTTTATTATGTCACTTGACGAGGCAGTTGACCTTGTATTGTTTGCATTTGAGCATGGCGAAAGCGGTGATATTCTTGTTCAAAAGGCTCCTGCTTGTACAATTGAAACACAGGCAAAGGCTGTAATTGAGCTTTTCGATAAGGAAAAGAAGACAGGAATTAAGATAATCGGTATTCGTCACGGTGAAAAAATGTATGAAACACTTCTTACAAACGAGGAGTGTGCAAATGCAATTGACCTTGGTAACTTCTATCGTGTGCCTTGCGATAAGCGTGGCCTTAACTACGATAAGTACTTTAAGGACGGCGATAAGGAAAGAAATCCTTTAACCGAATTTAACTCACACAATACAGAACTTTTAGATGTAGAGGGAGTTAAGGAAAAGCTTCTTTCCCTTGCATACATAAGAGAAGAGCTTGAAAAGGAAGCAAAATAATGAGAATACTTGTAACAGGTGCAAGGGGCTTTGTTGGTAAAAACCTTTGCCAAGCACTTAAAAATATTCGTGATGGTAAGGACCGTACAAGAAGTATTGTAATAGACGATGTTTTCGAATACGATATTGACACTCCGGAGGAATATTTACAAAATTATTGCGATAATGCAGATTTTGTATTTAACCTAGCCGGCATTAACAGACCCAAGGACAACAGCGAGTTTATGCAAGGCAATTTTGGCTTTGCGGACAAGCTTCTTTCCTGTCTTGAAAGGGCAGAAAATAAGTGTCCTGTTATGATTTCCTCTTCAATTCAAGCTACCTTGATTGGCAGATATGGGGAAAGTGACTATGGCAAAAGCAAGCTTGCAGGCGAGGAGCTTTTGTTTGAATATGGCAAAAAAACTGGAGCACGTGTCTTAGTTTATCGTTTTCCTAACCTTTTTGGAAAATGGTGCAGACCCAACTACAACTCAGCAGTTGCAACATTTTGTAACAATATAGCAAATGACCTACCCATACAGGTAAATGACAGAAGCGTTTTGCTTGAGCTTTTGTATATTGATGACCTTGTAGATGAAATGCTAAATGCATTAGAGGGTAAGGAAACAAGATGTAATTATGATGGTCTTAACCCTGTGCTTGATAATAACGGTAGATATTGTGTAGCTACCGTAACGCACAAGGTCACCCTTGGCGAAATTGTAGATTTGCTTTATACATTTAGAGACCAGCCCAACAATTTAGTTGTTCCCGAAATTCCAAACGGCTCATTTGCAAAAAAGCTTTATTCTACATATTTGTCCTATTTGCCAAAGGAAAAGGTATCATTTCCACTTAAAATGAACGTGGACCAAAGAGGAAGCTTTACAGAGCTTATTAAAAGCCAAAAGTGTGGACAAGTGTCCATAAACATATCAAAGCCCGGCATTACAAAGGGTCAGCATTGGCACAATACAAAATGGGAAATTTTCATTGTTGTAAGTGGCAAGGGCTTAATCCAAATGCGCAAAATCGGCTCTGACGAGGTCCTTAACTTTGAGATAAGCGGTGAAAAAATCGAAGCGGTTCATATGCTCCCTGGTTACACCCACAATATAATCAATTTAAGCGAAACCGAGGACTTAGTTACAGTTATGTGGGCTAACGAGTCCTTTGACCCAAATCACCCCGACACCTTTTTTGAGACTGTTTAAGCTTTGAAAATCTGTGTTGCTCCTGCTCCATGACCTTGACGTACGCCAAGTACGTCTGCGCCCACGGAGTGCGGTGCGCCTTGATTTTCTGTGCTTAAAAGCCTCAAAACCGATAGATTGTTTAAGCTTTGAAAATCTGTGTTACTACTTAGCTTGAGACCTCGACGTACATTGAGTACGCCGTCGCCCCCAATCTGCGTAATGCCTTGATTTTTCGTGCTTATTAACAATCAACCAACAAATCCAAAACAATGGAGAATAGATAAAATGAACATTAAAACTGATTATTCTGACGTATCATTCAAGAATGACGGACGTCTTAAGCTATTAATAATTGTAGGAACAAGACCTGAAATTATTCGTCTTGCTGCTGTTATAAATAAATGTAGAAATTATTTTGACTGTGTACTTGCTCACACGGGTCAAAACTATGACTATAACTTAAACGGAATATTCTTCCGTGACCTGAAGCTTGCAGACCCTGAGGTTTATATGGATGCAGTAGGTGATGATTTAGGTGCAACAGTTGGTAACATAATTAATTGCTCATATAAGCTTATGGCACAAACAAAGCCGGATGCACTTCTTATTTTAGGCGATACCAACTCCTGTTTATCCGCTATTTCCGCAAAAAGACTTCATATTCCTATTTTCCATATGGAAGCAGGTAACAGATGCAAGGATGAGTGCTTACCAGAGGAAACAAACAGACGTATTGTAGATATAATTTCTGACGTTAACTTAGCATACTCTGAGCATGCAAGAAGATATTTAGCTGAGTGTGGCTTGCCGAAGGAAAGAACCTATGTTACAGGCTCACCAATGGCTGAGGTTTTACACCAAAATCTTGATGAAATCAAGAGGTCTGATGTATTAAAAAGACTTGGCTTAGAGCCTAAAAAATACATACTCTTGTCAGCGCACAGAGAGGAAAATATTGACACAGAGAAGAACTTTTTATCACTTTTCAACGCTATAAACAAGCTTGCGGAAAAGTACGATATGCCTATTCTTTACTCCTGCCATCCACGTTCAAGAAAACGTCTTGAGGCAAGTGGATTTGTTCTTGATAAGAGAGTAATAAGAAATGAGCCCTTAGGCTTCCACGATTATAACAAGCTTCAAATGAATGCCTTTTGCGTGGTGTCAGACAGCGGAACATTACCTGAGGAGTCCAGCTTCTTTACAAGCGTTGGCAATCCATTTCCGGCTGTATGTATTCGTACATCAACAGAAAGACCTGAGGCGCTTGACAAGGCTTGCTTTATTTTAGCGGGAATTGATGAAAAATCACTTCTACAGGCTGTTACAACAGCCATTGATATGAATGAAAATGGCGATTACGGTATGCCTGTACCAAACTATGTTGATGAAAATGTTTCAACAAAGGTTGTAAAAATCATTCAGTCCTACACAGGCGTAGTTGACAAAATGGTGTGGCGCAAATTTTAGTTGTCCTACCTTATAATTGAATAGTAAATAAAATGATGTACTGACGAAAAATGCCGAATTTTTTAGCATTTTGCTTGTTCAGTACATCTTTTTTTATGATTTACTAAAAAAAATTTTGTGTCGAAAACCCTTGTATTTCGGGCATTTTGAGATTTTTTGAAAAAAATTTTGAAAAAAATTAATTTTGTGTGTAACCAAATGACATCTTTTTCCGTCTATTATGGTGAAAGGGCAAATTGCGCCTGTTTATCGTTACCCCATAATCGCGATAAAACAGGTGCGTGTCCAACACTTAATGCATAGTAGCTTATGCATTTTAAGTTGAAATCAGCGTTGGCTTGGACGCAAAATTCTTCGTATACTGTTACAAGCAAATTATTTTTTAAAAGGAGGAAATCAAGAGGTACGCCGAAAAGGCAAAAGAGGTCATATTGTATGCTCGAATAATGAGTAGCTTAAAAAGCTTTCGAAACACGCAAATTTTGGGCATTTTACATAATTTTTTGACTTTCGTTTTCAAAAGGAAAATCAAAAAATTGTGCAGTATGACGAAAAAAATCAAGTTGCAACGACAAAAATTATTTAATGTTGCAAAAATTAACATTGCGTGTTATAATATAATAGTAATAAAATTGGTGTTTGACAAATTTAGGAGGATTTTTTATGGAATTGAATCAGTTAGTAAAGCCATATAAGAAAAGATTAATAATTGAATCTCTTATTAAGGCTTCCGCTATTGGAGCATTCTTTGGATTGTGCTTAACACTTATCACAGCACTTATCTTTAGAATGTTCCCGCAAAACTGGTACGGAATGCAGCTTGGCTTTATATTAAGCTCTGTAATTTCCGGTGTTGTATGTGCAGTTATTGTAGGTGTAATCATTTATAGAGTACGCTATACACACGGTATTGCACAAATCGCAAAGAGAATTGACCAGCTCGGCTTAGATGAGCGTGTTAGTACAATGATTGAGTATCAAAACGATAAATCATATGTAGCTAAGGTTCAAAGAGATGACACTAAGAGCCGTATGTCTCAAATGAGCGTTAAGGAGCTCAGAATTGACGTACCTAAGAAAACACTTGCAGGCTGTCTTGCAATTTTACTTGCAATTTTGCTTGTGTTCTCAGTTTACGCAGCAGAGCCAAACCCACACTACAAAAAGGCTCAAGAGGTTATTGAGTTCTTAGATGAGGTTGTTGATGGCTCAAATATGAGTGATGCTGATAAGGATGCCATTAATGATATTTTGGATGGTTATAAGGATAGCTTAAAGCAGGATATCTCCAAGGAAGAGCATCTTGACATTCTTGAACAGACAAAGGATAAGCTTCAAGACTACTTAAATCAGCAAAAGGAAATCAGAGATACAATTATTGAAAGCCTTAAGAACAATGATATTACTGAGGACTTAGCTGATGCAATTGAAAAGCAAGACCCGGAGGCAATTCAAGACGCTCTTGATAAGATAAAGGAAGAAATTGAAAAGCAACCAACTGCAGAAGAAAAGCAGGAAATGATTGATAAGGTTCAGGATGCATTCCAGGATGCAGTAGATAGTACAGAACAGGATTCTGAATTAAAGGATGCCTTTGAGGAAGCAATCAAGGACCTTGAAAAGGTAGAAGAGGAGCTTGACAAGATTGAAGAGGAAATGGATAAAATCCAGGAAGACCTCGACAAGATTCAAGAGGAAATAGACAAGACTCAAGAAGAAATCGATAAGACTCAAGAGGAAATGGATAAAATCCAAGAGGAAATAGACAAGACTCAAGAGGAAATGGATAAGACTCAAGAGGAAATCGATAAGACCCAGCAGGAAATTGAGAACACCGATGAAAAGATTGACGAAAAGCAAGAGCAAATCGATAACATCGATAAGGAGCTTGAGGAAATCGAAAAGGATGACTCAATGACCGAACAGGAAAAGGAACAGGCTAAGGAAGAGCTTGAGCAGGAAAAGGATAAGCTCGAGCAAGAAAAGGACCAGCTTGAGCAGGATAAGGAGCAGTTAGAGCAGGACAAGGAACAGCTTGAGCAGGATAAGGCAGAGCAAGAGCAAAACAAGGAACAGTTAGAGCAAGACAAGGCTGAAAAGGAAGAAACAAAGAACGAGCAAGAGCAAACAAAACAGGAGCAGGAGCAACAGAAGGAAAATCTTGAAAACACTGTTGACAAGTCCGAGTTCCAGGAAGAGCTTGATAAGACATTTGATGACTTGTACGATAACATTATGGATTCTATTGAAAAGGACAGCGCACTTGAGGACACTGTTGATAAGATAGAGGACGAATTCGAAAAGATTGAGGATGAGCTTAAGGGCGAGGTTGATAACGAAATCGAAAACGGCTTTGAGGAAATTGAAGACATCATCGAAAACTCTAAGGCAGACGAAGAGTCTAAGGATGAGATGAGAGATGAAATGGATGACCTTAAGGACAAAATTGATGATATCAATAAGGACAACTCCATGACCGAGGAAGAAAAGACCGAGGCTAAGGACGATGCTATTCACGACACACAAGATAAGATAGAGGATAAGACCGAGAAGGAAGACGAGGCTCAGGACGAAATCACTGACAATATGCAAAACAGCGATAATGAGCTTGTTGAAGACCTTGGCGACGCTATTCAATCTAAGGATGAAGACAAGATAAACGATGCTCTTGATAAGATTCAGGAGGAGCTTGACAAAATCCAACAGGAAACAGATAAAATCCAAGACGAAATTGATAAGACTCAAGACAAGATAGATGATATCAACAAGGAAATGGAAAACATTGATAAGAATGAAAACATGACCGAGTCCGAAAAGAACGATGCTAAGCAAGAGCTTGAAAACGAAAAGAACGAGCTTGAGCAAGACAAGAGCGACCTTGAAAGCTCAAAGCAAGAGCAAGAGGACAAGAAGGACCAAATAGTTGAGGACATCTTCAATTCTGCTGAAAAGGCTCCTGACTCCGACATTAAGGATGCGGTTCAGGACTATGCACAAAACCTTGACAAGAGCGAAAACAAGGAAGACCTTGAAAACGCAACAGAGGATGCAAAGCAGGATATAAACAACGCAATCCAAAAGAACGAAACAAACAAGGAAATTGCTGACGAGCTTGACAACATTCGTCAAGAAATCAATCAGTCACAATCCAATAAGGAAAACAACGACACAATGGAGGACATGAAGGACTCTATTGAAAACAGCGATGCAAGTGCTAACGACAAGGAAGCAGCTAAGGATTGGCTTGATAAGAACAACCAAGAAATTCAAGACGACATTCTTAACAATGACAATATGAACGAGCAGGAAAAGAATGACGCTTTAGGTGACAAGTATCAAGACATGAAGGAAGACATCAGCAACGGAATGAAGGAAGACCAAGAGCAGTACGATAAGGACAACAGCTCCTTCCAGGATTCCAAAAATGACAACTTCCAGCAAATAGGCGAGGCACTTGAGGAAAACAACAAGGATAAGCTTGATGGAGCAACAGAAAACATTAAGCAAGACAATAAGGAACAGAGTGACGAGGCTTGGAAAGAAACTGTAAACGATATGATAGGCGAGCTTGAGAATATCAAGAATAACGGCGAAATCAGCGACGAAATGAAGGATATCGTTGAGGACTATCAGGGCAAGCTTGAGGATGCACTTGAAAAATCAGAAACCGATATGGAAGGTGCTAAGGAAGATGTTGAAAACGCTACAAACGAATTCAACAAGGACTTAAGCGACTTTATGGAAGACCACTTTGGCGCTCAGGAAATGGGCAAGGATATGATTGGTAACCTTGACCAAGCTCAAGACAACCTAAACGGCGACAAGAGCGAAAACCAAGAGGGCGAAAACCAGCAGGGTGGCGACAAGCAAGAGCAAGAGGGCGATAGCCAACAAGGTGGCGACAAGGAGCAAGAGGGACAAAATCCTGAAGGCGATAAGCAGGAGCAAGAGGGCGAGCAAGGCAAGGGCGAAAGCGAATCCGACAAGGAAAACGAGTCCGACTCTGAGTCCGAGGGCGATAGCGAAAACGAGTCCGACAGTGAAACTACCGGTGGTGGCGGAAACAGTGAATATAAGGATGAAGCTACCATCTTTATTCCTGGATTTGGCAATATGACCTTCCAAGACCTTGTAGATCAAGGCGTGCTCAATGATGAATTTGACAAGATGTTCGACCGTGAATTAACAGAGGAAGAGCGTCAGTTCATCGCAAACTATCTTGACACAGTTAAAAAATAATTAAAAAAATAACAGTATACGGAGAATAAGATTATGGGATTATTTAACAAAGCGAACAAGGAAGCTAAGCCTGAAGAATTAAAGGCAAACGTAGCAAATACAACCGAAACAAACGTAGAGCCAAAGGCTGAAACAAAGCCTGAGGTTAAGCCGGAGCCAAAGAAGGAGCCTGTGGTACCAAAGGAACCGGTTCAAGACATCAAGATTGACGAAAAGGCAGAGAAGGAATTAAAGCTCTTTGCTGAAAAGTGTGCAAAGATATTCACTGAGGTTAAGAAGGATATCATTGGTCAAGAAGAGGTTGTTCAATCAACAATCATCGCAATTATCGCAGGTGGTAACGTTCTCTTAGAGGGTGCGCCCGGTCTTGGTAAGACACGTCTTGTACGTTCACTTGGTAAGGTATTTGACCTACCGTTCTCAAGAATTCAGTTTACACCTGACTTGATGCCTGCCGACGTAACAGGTACTAACATTATTACTAAGGATGAAAACGGAACCTCTAAGTTCGAGTTCCAGAAGGGTCCTGTATTCAGTAACATAGTACTCGCGGACGAAATTAACCGTGCTACACCAAAGACACAGGCAGCTTTACTTGAGGCCATGCAGGAGCATAAGGTTACAGTAATGGGTGTTTCTCGTAAGCTTGACGAGCCATTCTTCGTTTTAGCTACACAGAACCCAATTGAGCAGGATGGTACATATCCATTGCCTGAAGCTCAGATGGACCGTTTTATGTTCAAAATTTTAGTCCCAAATCCATCCGCTGCTGAGCTTGGACAAATCGTTACAATGACACAAAAGACAATGGATGAAACAGCGTCTGCTGCTTGTAACGGTGAAGAGCTCTTAAGAATGAGAGAGGTAGCTAAGTCTATTCCAATTGCATCCGAGGTTCTTGAGTATGCAATGGTAATGGTAGCTTCTACTCATTACAACAGCGAAATTGCAACCGATACAGCAAAGAAATATATTCGTGATGGTGCCAGCCCTCGTGCGGCTCAGGCTCTTATCACAGCAGCAAAGGTACGTGCTCTTGTTAAGGGCAGATACAATGTATCATACGATGATATCAATACCCTTGCTATTCCGGTACTCCGCCACAGAATCAAGCTCGGCTTCGAGGCTGTAACATCTAAGCTCACAGCAGACGATGTTGTAAAGGCTCACATAGCTGACCTTAACAATGTAAGCAAGTCATCAATTATCAACAAAAAGAAATAATAAGGGCGGTTTGGCATGAAAAGAAGAATATTAGACGGTGATTTTCTTGACCGTCTAGATGCTGCCTCTCTTATCTTAAAAACACCAATGACCGGTTTCTTCGGTGGTGGTCGTAAGGCAAGGTCATATGGTAATACAGTAGAGTTTGCAGACTTCCGTGAATACTTCCCGGGAGATGATATCAGACGTATTGACTGGAACGTTTACGCACGTTTTGAAAAATACTTCATTAAGCTCTTTACTGATGAAAGACAAATGCACAACCAGATTTATATAGACTGCTCTGCCTCTATGGCTTGTGGAAAGCCGGAGAAGGCAGCAGCAGCCTTAAGGGTTGCGGCAGCATTTGGATACCTCTCAGTTTCTGCAATGGATAGAGTTTCTTATAAGCTTATCAAGGGCGACAAGCTCGAGGATATAAAAATAACTATTACAAATAAGGACTCCTTCTATCGTGCGGCGCAGTATCTTGAGGATACTGAGTTTGAGGGGGATTTGGACATGGAAAAAGCCATTGTACAAGCAAAGGCACCAGGTCACGATGACGGTCTTACAATTATTATTTCAGACTTTTTGACTGAAAGCGACTGGAAAAAGGCTATCGACTTTCTGTTATATCACAGACGTGAGGTTATGCTCATACAGATCATGTCCCCTGATGAACTATATCCCGATTTTGACGGACGTATTCATATGATGGACTCTGAAGCACCTGACTTAGCTGACGGACGTAACATGAGAGTGGTTGTCACCAAAAAAATGGTAGAAGCCTATCAAAAGGCATTGGACGAATATGAAAAGGAGATTATCGACTTTTGCGCTGCAAGAAATGTAACCTTCTTTACAGTTTCCTCTGATGATCCAATTGAAAGGGTAATCTTTGGAAAGGGCTATGAGGCGGAAGTAATCAAATGAGTTTTATATATCCACTTGGTCTTTTGGGCTTACTTGCCATACCGATCATAATAATCATTTATTTATTAAGATCCAAGTATAAGAGCAAGAATGTTTCAAGTACGTTTATCTGGAAACGAAGCTTGAAATATGTTAAGCGCAAAATTCCTTTGAATTTCATAATGTCATTATTACTTATTCTTCAAATTTTAACAGTAGTAGCGGCGAGCTTTGCCATTGCCCGTCCAACTGTTAAACCTCTTAAGAGTGAAGAAAAGGTAGTAATTATTGACGCTTCTGCCAGTATGCTTGCTGAAAAGGGTGGGGTAACACGCTTTGAATACGCAATACAGCAGGTAAAGGAAGCGACACAGGATGCAGGCTCTAACAATCAGTACACCATTCTTTTAGCCGGTGAAACTGTAAAGGAGCTTACATCAAGAGAAACCGATAGAGGCGAAATTTTAACCAAGCTTGATGGTTTAAAATGTACAATGGGTAATGCCGACATAAGTGCTGCACTTTTGAAGGCAGGGGATGTTTTAAACCAAAACTCCGGTGCAAAGGTTCTTCTTTATACAGATAAAACATACATTAACGCAGATGGCGTTGAGATTGTTGATTGTAAGAGAGATGGCGAATGGAATGCAGGCGTTATTAATTTTGAAGATAATGAGCTTGCAAACGGAACAGAGTTTATTGCAAGTGTTGGTAACTATGGCTTAGGCTCAAGCTGCAGCATCAAGCTTTTAATTGACGGTAAGGTAGCAGGTCAAAAGACCTTGAGCTTAGAGGCTAACCAAATCAGAACAGTAAGATTTACTCACTCAACAACACAGGGTGCTGATGATAGTGAGATAAGAATTGAATTAAGCCAGGCTGTAAAGAGCTATACAGAGGCAACTGTTGTTATTAACTCAGAGGATAATTTTGAATATGATGATTCCTTTACAATTTATCCAAAGGAAAAAATCAATCCGAAAATCCTTTATGTCAGCAAATATGTTGACTTTAATGGCGGTAAGGTATCTTGTACTCGTTCACTCTTGTACAGAGCCTTCTTGGCGGTAGGCTATTCAATTGACTCATCGAATATGTATTCAAGCGTTGACCAGGTTGACGAATACAAGGGCTATGACCTTTATATCTTTGAAGGTGTTGAGCCTTATGATATTCCAACCGACGGTGCTGTTTGGATACTTGATGCAAAGCAAGTGCCGGATAAGGCAGGTATTGTAATTGATAATACAGAATACGATGCATCTGCTATGGGCAACAAAAACGGATTTAAGTTTGAAAAAACACTTAGTCTTGATATAATTGAAGAATTGGTAAAGAATGTTTATTTTGACCCAATGAAAATCAATCTTGCATCAGGACCTATCTATGTTGACGCAGCTCTTACAAAATATCGTCCTATTATAAATAAGGGCACATTTAAGCCTGTATTTACAGCACAGGGACAAGATGTTATGGTTGCAGGTAATATAGGCAGTGTTCGTATGATTGTAACATCCTTTGACTTTACAAATTCATCCTTGGGAGCATATGTTTCTGACTTCCCGATTCTTGTTTGGAATATGGTTAACTACTCAATTCCGGACCCATTACCCGATAGAACGGCAACTGTTGGCACAGAGGTATCCTTTAACTACCCGGCAGGTGCTACAACCATTACATATAATTTTAATGGTGAAATGGTAAATAAGAAGGACTTAACAGGACAGGGCACAAGTGACGAGGAGCTTGTACACAAGTTTGTAATTAACGAGCCCGGCAAATATGAGCTTATTGTTACATATCCGGATGGCGACGACGCTGATAATCTTGAGGAAGTTAAGAGATATATTGTAACCGGACACGTATCTGAAAACGAGTCTATGATAGTACAAAGAGTACCAACAGAATCAATAAGCGCTCCCGAGCCACAGGATGGCACGCAGGAAACCTTTGAGCCTGTTGAGATATTCCCGTATCTTATTGCCTTACTGATTTTATTATTAATAATTGAATGGGGGGTATATTATCGTGACCAATATTGATATTTCGGTAGATCACCCACTATTATTCTTAATACTTATACCGGCTTTAATTTTAGGAATTATTCCTTTCTTAAGATTGAACAAAAAGCGTAGGGCATCTACAAAGCATTTAATTCCATTTATAATACACTTATCCCTTGTATTCCTTTTGTCAGGCTTGCTCGGTGGCATTAATGTTACTGAAACAACTGATGAAAAGCTCGAAACAAAGGTGGTATTTGTAGCTGACGTATCTGACAGTAATATTAATATGAAGGATGATATGAATGCCTTTATTAAAGAGGTTATTAAGTCATCCGACAGAAACAACACAAAATTTGCTGTTGTTATGTTTGCAAACAATGTAATAAAAACTGTTGATGACGACAAATTTGACACAAACACAAACGATTATTTGAAGTTTGATGCAAATGGTATGAAAACCGATCAAACTAATATTGAACAGGCTTTAACCATTGCAGCAGAGCTTTTTGAGCAAAAGGATGACCCGTTTGCTAAGGGTCAAAACAAGAAGATAATTGTTTTATCTGATGGTCTTGAAACCTTGGGCGACAGTATTGCAAAAGCCAACAAGCTAAGCGATGATATTCAAATAAGTGGCTCATACTTCAACATGGTAGCTGAGGGCACATCCAATAAAGAGGTACAGCTCGTCTCCATTAATACAAACGGTAAGGTTGCCGAGGGTAAGGATGTAACTGTTGAGGTTGTTGTTAAGGCTACAAGATTTGTTCGTAATGCAGAAATTACAATTTATGACGGTGACATTGAAAAGACGCACCGTACTGACCTACAGCCCGGAACAAATGTGTTTAAGCTCACATATACTCCGGAGGTAGCAGGTGTTAACACTATTCGCGCAACTGTTAAGGTTGACTCAAGAAGTGATATGTTAGAGGGTAATAATACTCTTTATGCATGGTATTCTCTTGACGCACAAAAGACAGTTTTGATAGTTGATGGTGATTATAGCACAGGCAAGAGTCAGTTTAACCAAATTAAGAACAGTACAGTTCTTAATAACCTAAGCGAGTATGAAATTAAGGGTCCTGTTTCCCCAAGAGCCTTCCCAAATACACTTGAAGGACTTTTGAAATATGACCAAATTGTACTAATGGATGTAAACTTTGACGACCTTCCATCAAATGCAGGCGCTAACCTGAAGCGTTATGTTGAGGAGGTTGGTAGAGGCTTATTCGTATCCTTCGGTGATAACTTCTATGATATTAACGAGGGTACATATTATGAATCTCCTATTGCTGAAATTCTTCCCGTTGAGCTAAAGCTCCAGGAGGAAAGAGAAACAGTTGCCATGGTTATGGTAGTTGACCTTTCGTCCTCAATGAAGAAGATAATGAGCGGTAGTAGCAAATCAAGATTTGAGGTAGTTGTAGAAAGCGTTAAAAAGGTATTAATGCTTGGTGCAACTAAAGAGGAACAGGAAAAGGGCGAAGGATTTTCCGATACTGACTATGTTGGTATAGTGTGCTTCGACCAGGACTCTCACGTAGCTCTTGAAATGCAACAGCTTGGTGATGCGAAGAACAGAGAAGAGATTTGTGAGGTTGTTGAATACGAATTAAGACACTATTACTATTCCTACTATCTTGATAAGAATGGTAAGGAGTCTGACATTCCAATCCACAAGGATGATGGCGATAAGTATATAACACAGGGCTATACAAGACCTAATGATTATAGCAGAGGCGGTACTGACGACAGTACAGGTATATACATTAAGAGCTATGGTACATCCTATAAGTGGGCTATTCAGTCAGCCAGCGATATGCTTTCCAAGAAAAATAATGAGGTAACACTTCACATAAAGCAGGTTCTTATGATGTCTGACGGTGCGCCTAATGATATTGGCTCAGGCTATGAGGGCATTGTTGAGCGTATGGCAAAGGCGGGAACCATTACATCTGCAATTTCAATCGGTAATGATGATACATCACAAGCAGCCGAGCTTACCAAGATTGCTGAGGCAGGTAAGGGTACAATTTATGTTGCTCACAACGCAAACGATTTGACAAATGAAATCGTTGAAAAGGCAGAGGACATAACAACAGAGCTTGTTAATGAAAAGCCTGTATTACCTTATCAGCTTTCCTTAAGCTCAAGTGTACTTAAGGGTGTTCGTGATTATGAAATTATCGGTGGTTATTACAGCTCTGTAATTAAGGAAGAGGCTGAGCTTGTTCTTTACGTTGACAGAATGAAGCCACTGTATGCTGAATGGACCTATGGTCTTGGAAAGGTAAGCGTTTATATGTCTGACCTTGGTAATGAGGATTGGACAGGTGTACTCTTTAGAGATAACAATGGTATCACTCTTGTTTCCAATATGTTTGATGCTACTATGAATCGTCAGGTTGACTCAACCGGACTTGATTACACAGCATCACGTGATGAGCTTGAAACAACAGTTACAGTTAACACCTACGAAAACGTTCGTGAGGGTGAGCATTTAATAGCCCAGGTATATAACAGTAGTGGCAAGCTTGAAACAACAGTTACCTTTGGTAAGATTGCTGAAAAGAAGTACAGAGGAATAATTCCTACAAACAAGGTTGATGAAACCTATACAATTCAGCTAATGATTATTGATGATGCCACAAGCAAAATCAATGATACAACTACATTTGCTGTAACAGGCTATTATAACTCTGAATATGATGTATTCAGTGATGCAGGTAAGAATAATCTTACAGCTATTACAAACAATGGCGGTGGAGAAATTCTTACAGATACTAAGGGCTTGTTTGAGGAGCTCGAGGGTCAAATTCGTATTCTTGAATACGATGTAAGCACACCTGTTGCTATTTTAGCACTCATTTTGTTCATCGCTGATATCTTGTTTAGAAACATAGTTATTAAGCGCAAGAAGGAAAAGATAGAAATGACTGCTGAGGAGCAAGCAGCATCAATGAAGGGCAGATAATTTGTAATTCTTTCATAAACATAAAAACCACTCTGCACAGAAATGCACAGAGTGGTTTTGTTATAATTGTAAAAAGCAAAAGGTTCTTGCAAGCTAATAAAGCTCCCTTTATACAAGGGAGCTTTATTGACATTTAATGCGGCAAGGAATTTATAATAAATCCTTATCGTAAATTGCTCTTTCTCCACCTATAAACTTAGGACGAGTTCTTGCACAGGTAAATAGAGCATTACCTATTTTGTTAGTAGAAAGACGAACAGGTACAGCAACCTTTTTTAAGTGCATACCAATTAAGGTAAGACCAATATCAATACCGCAATCAGCCTTAATTTCCTCAATAACAACAGGATTTTTAAAGCTATTATATGCAACGGTTGCAAGTGAGCCACCTGCCTTTTTTTGTGGCACAACATTAACTCTTTCACTAAAAGGAACACACTCCTTTTCTGTTACAATGGCTCTGTTTAAATGCTCACAGCATTGTACAGCCAAGTAAATTCCACGAGGAGCTAAAACTGACATAATACCCTCGTAAATTTCAAGTGCAGTGTCCGGGTCAGAGTTAGTGCCGATTTTTGAGCCTACAACCTCACTTGTAGAGCAACCAACAACAAGTATATCACCCTTTGTAAGCTCCGCTACATCGCAAAGTTCAGTAATTACACTTATACATTCATTTTTAATAGACATAAAAAACACTCCAAATCTAAAATTCTTTAATAATTTTAACATTATATTGTAAAAAAGTCAACTATTTTGTGACAGTTCAAGATTTGTTCATAAATATAGTATATAATATATGTGGTAAATAATTAAAAGTGAGGATATATTATGGCAAAAGTTCTTAACAAAGCAAGCAAGCAAATAGGCGTAACAGGTCCTGTTCTTACAATTGTAATGGACGGAGTAGGACTTGCTCCCGCAACTGAGGCAAACGCAGTTAGTCTTGCATATACACCAACACTTGATATGTTAATGTCAAAGTATCCAACAGTTAAGCTCAAGGCTCACGGTACAGCAGTTGGCTTACCGGGGGATGACGATATGGGTAACTCTGAGGTTGGACACAATGCTCTTGGCTCAGGTCAGGTTTTTGCACAGGGTGCAAAGCTTGTTTCACAGTCAATTGAAAATGGTAAGATGTTCTCATCTTCCACATGGCAAAAGGTAGTTTCCAATGTAAAGGCAAACAACTCTACATTACACTTTATGGGTCTTTTCTCTGACGGTAATGTTCACTCTCATATTAATCACCTAAAGTCTATGATTGACCAAGCTAAAAAGGAAGGCGTTTCCAAGGTAAGACTTCATATTTTAATTGACGGTCGTGACGTTGGCGAAACAAGCGCGCTTGATTATATTCTTCCATTTGAGGAATATCTAAATGGCTTGAGAGATAATAGCTTCGATATTAAGATTGCATCCGGTGGTGGACGTATGGTTATCACTATGGATAGATATGAGGCTAACTGGAAAATGGTTGAGCTCGGCTGGAAAACTCACGTTTTGGGCGAGGGCAGACAGTTTAATTCTGCAGCTGAGGCAGTTGAAGCATATAGAAACGAGCTTAAGGTTATCGACCAAGACCTCCCACCATTCGTAATTGCTGAAAATGGTGTTGCAGTTGGTACAATTAACGACGGAGACAGTGTAGTATTCTATAACTTCAGAGGCGACAGAGCAATTGAAATTTCTAAGGCATTTGATGATAAGAAATTTACAAAGTTTGATAGAGTTCGCTATCCAAACGTAGTATATGCAGGTATGCTTGAGTATGATGGCGACCTTCATATTCCATCTAACTATCTTGTAAATCCACCGGAAATTACAAACACAATGGGCGAATACCTTGCAAGCACAGGCATTTCTCAGCTTGCAATTTCTGAAACACAAAAGTATGGTCACGTAACCTACTTCTGGAATGGTAACAAGAGTGGTAAGTTTGATGATAATCTTGAAACTTATATTGAAATTCCATCCGACGTTGTTCCGTTTGAGCAAAGACCTTGGATGAAATGCGCTGAAATTACAGATAAGCTGATTGAGTGTCTTGAAAGTGGCAAGTATGCTTGCTTAAGAGTTAACTTCCCTAATGGCGATATGGTAGGTCATACCGGTAACATTTTGGCTACAAGATGCTCTATGGAAGCTCTTGACCTTCAGTTAAAGAGACTTTTAGAGGTTGTTGACAAGCTTCACGGTGTTGCGCTTATTACAGCCGACCACGGTAATGCTGATGAAATGTATGAGTGTGACAAAAAGGGTATGCCAAAGGCAGGCAAGGATGGTAGCTTTAAGGCTAAGACAAGCCATACACTAAATCCTGTTCCATTCATCATTTATGATAACTATTATAGCGATAAGTATGAAATTAAGGCTGACAATGGTCAGTTTGGTCTTTCTAATGTTGCTGCAACAGCAGTTAACTTCTTAGGCTATGAAGCTCCTTGCATGTGGGATGAAAGCGTAATTACCTTAAAATAATATAAATTAAAAGCCCTGAATTACAGGGCTTTTTCAATAAATAAGGCTTAGTGGATTTTTAATCTGCAAATAGGAGAATTATGATAATATATCAAGATAAGGACATAGTTGTTTGCGAAAAGCCATATGGTGTATCATCCCAAAAAAGCGATAGGGAAAATATGGTTGATATTTTAACTGAATTAACAGGTGAAAAAATATTTCCTGTACATAGACTGGACATTCAAACAACAGGTCTTATGGTTTATGCAAAAAATGAAAAAAGTGCCGGCATACTATCAAATCAAATTGCAAATCACCAATTTGAAAAAGAGTACCTTTGCCTATGTCACGGTAGTCTTGAGGAGCAGGGCGAAATGGTAGATTTTTTGTATCACGACAGAATAAAAAACAAATCCTTTGTTGTAAAAAGCAAAAGAAATGGAGCAAAGGAGGCAAGGCTCAAATATAAGACAATTTTAAAAAAACAGGCGGGGGAGTGTGAATTGTTTTTAGTTCACGTTAAGCTTTTTACAGGCAGAACTCACCAAATAAGAGTCCAATTTGCCTCTCGTGGCTGTCCGCTTTACGGGGATGGCAAATATGGTGCTTGCGATAACGATAAAATTCATTTGCATAGCACACACATAGGCTTTTTACATCCAAGAACTAATCAACCAATGGAATTTAATTCTTTGCCAAGCTGGTATTAATCCATCTTGGAACAAAAAGCTTTCTTACTCATATTATGTAGTAATGCTATTTGTGAAGGAGAAGCTATGATTCAAGAAAAGGAATATTTACGTGACAGGGCGGTTACATACGCAAGAAAGTATGCCCTTGTAAGAAACCCCTTGTTTTTTACCTTTGAGGGAATAGGCGGGAATTGCACAAACTTTGTGTCACAATGCGTTTTGGCAGGCTCTTGTGTTATGAATTTTACACCGACTTATGGGTGGTTTTACCTTTCCTCAAACAGACGAGCCGCAGCCTGGACAGGGGTGGAATTTTTCTACAATTTCATGACTACAAACACAGATGTTGGTCCCTTTGGCAGGGTTGTGGACATAAGCGAGGCAATGGTAGGAGACATAATTCAACTCCAAAACGAAAAGGACGTTTTTTATCACACCCTCATAATAACTCAAATTACGGAAAGCGAAATATTTATCTGTGCAAATTCAGTTGATTCCTTGGACAGACCCCTGTCCTCATACACCTATAAATCCTTAAGAGTTATCCATATTGACGGTGTAAGATACGATACAAGGTTCATAATTGATTGCTTTGATAGCCTTTTAAATCCACCGGTGCAAGGAAATGAAGCACAGGGCTAAGAAACAAAACAAAAAGTTTTAATCAAAACGCACATAAAATTAATTTAAAATAAAACTTATTTGTTAAAATAGTATAAAATCACTTGACAAAAATAGGTTTTTATTGTAATATATACTTGTGTATGAATCTAAACTTTTAATAGATTTGTGTGCTTAAAACTTTTTTCGGAGGAAAAGAAATGAAGAAAAAATGGTTAGCACTATTATTAGCAATTGTAATGCTTATGGTAGTAGCAGTAATTACATCATGCTCTTGTGGTGATGAACGTACAGACCCACCGGGTCCTACAAGTAGCTCACAGGAGGGTGGCGATAGTACAGACTCAAGTACTAACAAGCCGGATGGACCTGATAATCCTGATAAGCCCGGTGATAATGACGATCCTGTTAATCCGGGTGAAACAGTTGAAGAGGTTAAGCCTGTAATTCAATATGTAAGAATTGCTGATATTGGCGCTGAAACAGTTACAATAAAGTTCAATGCTAAGGGCAAAAACCTTACATACGAAATCAGATACAGCTCATCTCCTATTACTGAGGAAAACTTTGGTGATGCTACTCTTGTAAGCGGAGTTAATGTAACAGGCTCAGGTGAGGTTAAGACAGCAGTTCTTAACTTAAAGGCTGACAAGAATACTAAAAATTACATTGCGGTACAGGCAACAAGTGGTAAGGTTAAGAGCGTGGTTGAATCTGTTCGTGCCGGCGGTCTTGACTTAGTATATGTTGACCCGAATAGAATTACATCCGTTTACTGTGGTGAGGTTATTAAGGACTTAACACCATTGTTCGACGAGTTTGAGGGTATTGTTGACCCAATGGGCGCAATGAATGGTGTGGAAGGTGCTGAGGCTGGTACTCTTCCAACAAACAGACTTAACCAGTTCTATTACAAAAAGGGCGACTGGCTACCCGGTATGCTTGACCCATACAATGAAACTCACGAAAGATATGGTACAGACCTTGCACCAATCATCGACCTTGAGTATGAGCATTACATTGAGGCAATCATGGTATTCTATAGCCATGAAGCATATGATTTGGATGTTCGTTCCTCAAAGGCATTTGCAAACTTTGATACTCCATCCGACTGGGATGCAACAAATGTATCTTACCCTGCTTCAAGCTTTGAAGCGAATGCTTGGAACTTAATTCCTATCGGCAAGGAAGTAAGATTTATTCAGCTTCAGTTCCTTGATGGTGAAGCTCCTGTTGAGGTAATCTTCTACGGCTATCAGACAGGTGAAACCGAGGGTGACGAGCTTGGTGAAACAAGTCATAAGCTTCCAACAGTTGGTGAGCTTATGGGTGTTTGTGGTCTTTTAGGTTGGGGTTCCGTTTGTGGCTATGAGGACCTTAAGTGTGCAACAGTTCTTCGTGAATATCACAACTTCGGTTGGTCATATAACTGGTCATCCTTCCCAAAGAAGGCAACAAATCTTATTAAAACAAACGTTGGTAACTTTGACTCATTCTATAAGGATCACAGTCCTTATAACCTAATCGTTCCTTGCTTGCAATGGAGTGATGGAGATAACCCTGCAAGAACATATAATGCATTAACAGGTAAGCTTAATGCAGAGGTTGCAAGCTTTACAGAAAAGTATTTACCAACTACATATATTGCATATGCTGACTCCGTTTACCAGTTTGCTGCTCGTTATGGTAGCAGTAAGATGGGCTACTTATATGATAATGTAAGAGAGCACTCTGACGGTGGCGACAAGATTGGTCTTAACTACATTAAGTGGATTGAGCTTGGTAACGAGCCTAATGGTGAGGACCAAAGAGGTACAACACCATATCAATTAGCTGCCCTTACATCATGTGCATATGACGGTCATATGAGAACTGTATTAAGCGACGTTTACAACCCGGACGATTATACATACTTCCTCGGTGGTAAAAACGCAGACCCGGATATCAAGCTTGCTATGGCAGGTCTTGCCGGTATTGGTAACACTTACATTACATCTATGTGCTACTGGATGAGAGCAAACAGAGAAGATATTCATGGCACATGGACATCTAAGAATGATGCAATCGCTATGGACGCATTTAACGTTCATACATACTTCGGCGAGCTCTACAACTTGAACGGTCAGCAGGTTTATGTTGGTACATCACCTGAGGAATATGGTCTTGTTGATGCTATGTCCCGTCTTATTGAGTTTAGAAACAAGTATTACCCGGATGTTGAGGTTTGGTTAACAGAGTTTGGTTGGGATACAAACGAATCCTACGAAACAATGACATCCTCTCACGCATATGGCGACTACACATCAAGACAGGTTCAAGGTATGTGGTTAACTCGTGCATACTTGCTCCTTTCCTCCTGTGGAGTTGATAAGGCAACTATGTACATGTTAGCAGACTTCTCAGGCGCAAATGACAGAACAGCTATCGGTAAGTACGGTACCTGTGGTGTTATTGCATATAGCTTTACTGAGGATAATGAGCAAATTTTCCTTGACTCGGGTGGAAATGAATGCGTTAAGAGAAAGTACATTGACAAGGACGGTAACGAGAAAGAAGGCTACTTCTATCTTGATAACGGTCAGCCAATGGCAGGAAGCCCTTCTGCAGAAAAGCTTGAATACAAGCCCGGCTACTACTACATGCGTACACTTCTTAACACACTTTATGACTACACATTTAGAAGAGAGCTAAAGTCCGGTAATGACGATGTTTGGGTATATCAATATTCAAATCCTGATCATGACGAGGCTTACGCACTCTGGTGCCCAACCTCTAATATGACAAAGGTTGATGGCTACAAGCTTTATGTAGGTACAGAATACGAAAGCGTAACTCTTGTAGAGTCCGATGCCGAAAACGCAAATCCTGAAGGCAGAAAAACAGAGCTTACAGTTGATGCAAACGGCTATGTTTCAGTAAACGTATCTGAAAATCCTGTTTACGTTGTAGTTAACAAGTAATTTAATAGCTAATAAGAACCGCCAAGCATTTGGCGGTTTTTGTTCGCTTAAAATGAAAAAAGTCTTACATATAATTATATAATGAAGAAAAAAACCGGCACATCTATGCAGATTTTAGGCAATGATGTGCTTTTTTTATGAAAAAATGTTGGTTTTAAGGTTATGATTTTTAACGAAAAGCCTTGAAAATAAAGGGATTTCAATGCTTTAGCACTCGAAAAGCTAAATTGCTAAAAAAGTTGAAGAATTTTTAAAAAAGGTATTGACAAAAAGAATAATTGGTGATAATATATCTATAGAAATTAGCACTTGAACAAAAAGAGTGCTAAGTTCTGACAGAAGCGAATAAACTGTAAAGGGAGGGCATACAAATGAGCTTTGATACATACGAGCTTAGTGATAGAAAAAAATCTATTTTAAAAGCTATTGTAGAGGCACACATTAAGCTTGGTGAGCCTGTTGGCTCTAAGTACTTAATGCAAGAGGGAAACATACCTTATTCCTCAGCTACCATTAGAAATGAAATGGCAGAGCTTGAAGGCCTTGGCTATTTGGAACAGCCCCATACCTCGGCAGGTCGTATTCCTTCTGAGCTTGGTTATAGGTTTTATGTTGACACTCTTGTAGCACAGTATGACGCAACTACACAAGAGGCGGGTCAGTTAAAAAAGCTCTTGTCTGTAAAGCAGGCTGAAATCGATAAGATTTTGGAAAACGCAACAAAGGTTGCCTCTGCTATGACAAACTATACAGCGCTTTCCTTGCGTCCCCGTCCCTCAAGCATTACAATAAAAAAGTATGAGGCTGTTTACTTAGACCCCTATTCCTTTATTATAGTAATGATAGTGGGTGCCTCTGACTCAGTTAAAACAAGGAACATTAAGCTTCCATTCAGCGTAACACCTGACTTGATTAAGCTTTTGTCCCAAGTGTTAAATTTGTATTTGACAGGAATATCTATTAATGAAATGAATATTTCCTTAATGGTAGATATGGAAACACAGTTAGAGAGCAGTAGCGGTGAGGACAAAAAGCTATGTGCTGAGCTTATTTCCATTACGGTTAAAGGCATTTATGAAACAATGAACGAGTTAGGCTCTGAAATTAAATTTGAGGGCTTGAATAGACTCCTTGAGCATCCGGAATATAAAAACCTTGATAAGCTTCAAAAAATGATAAGCGCAATTGAAAGCAAGGAAGATATTATAAAGGCGGTATCCACCATCGACCAAAGCGACGATGAAACAAAAATATTCATTGGCTCTGAAAATATGGTTAAGATAATGGATGACTCCACCTTAATATATAAAAACCTAAAGCTCAATGGCAGAACAATAGGAGCAATCGGAATTATAGGTCCTTGCAGAATGGACTATTCTAAGGTGCTTAAAACAATTGATCGTCTGAGCGAGGAAATTAATAATATGTCAAGCTTAGATGCATTGCCACCGGGCACAATAATTAAGACAGAGGAAGATGATGATGGACAATAAGGAAAAAAATGTAAATAGCGAAAATAACGAAAATAACGAAAATAACGAAAACAATGAAAGCAATGTGAACAAGGAAGCAGGTGCTGAAAAGGACACAGAACTATTTGAAATAAAAAAGCAGTTAGCCGACACAAGCGACAAATATTTAAGAGTTCTTGCAGAGTATGATAACTTCCGTAAAAGAAGCTTAAAGGAACGAGATTCTATTTACAGCGAGGCTTATGTTGACTGCGTAAAAAATCTTCTCCCAATAATTGATAATATTGAAAGAGTATTAACTCTTGAGGGGGATGAAAAGTTTATGGATGGATTAAAGCTAATAGTTGGCCAGGTACACGAATCCTTAAACAAAATGGGTGTTACAGAAATTGAATGTAAGACCTTTGACCCAAATTTGCATAATGCGGTAATGCACATAGATGATGAGGCTTATGGTGAAAACGAAATAATTGAGGTTTTCCAAAAGGGCTACACCTATGGTGAGCGCGTTATAAGATATGCTATGGTAAAAGTAGCAAATTAATTAGTTAAAAATTTACTTAATATAAACGGAGGAAAATTATTATGGGAAAAATTATCGGTATTGACTTAGGTACAACAAACTCTTGTGT
>JAGATW010000071.1 GCA_017621085.1 Clostridia bacterium
ATATTCATCTGTGAAGCCTGTTATCTTAAGCTCCAAAATAACATAATCCTTTGGTACCTCAGCTACCAATGTGCTGTCGTTTGTAGGAACGCCGTTTTCGTCCACAATGTCGTCAGTTCCTATATTGCTCATCGTTGCAAACAAGCCGTATTTTACTGTTTTGCCTGTTATATTTTCGTATTCTTGTATTGCCTCTGAATTAACTGTGAATTTAATTACAACAGCTCCGCTTCCGTCCTCTGGTGCTGAATAACCTACACACTTAAATAAAGCATTGGCAATTGTTTCGTTGTTTACATCACCACATCTGTCACATTCATAGCTATAATAGCCGTCCTCTGCAAAGCTTGTGTAAACCAAATCTACAAATATAGTGTGATTATGTCCAAGAGCATCACCATCAGTTGTTTCTGTACCAGAAATGATTTGACCACAGAAGCAATAGTCAGCTACCATTGCAGGCAATGTACAGGTTGCCGCAGTTGTCTTTGATTGCTCCTTTATGTGGTTAACAGTGCCCTCTCCATAGCAGAAATATGCATTTTGTCCTGATGCCAACGCGAGAGTCAGGTCACTTGCAGATTTGTCGTTAGGGTTAGCAAAAATAAAGTTTTTGGTACCCCAAGGGTAACGTCCTGATGAATCAACATTTGTCATATCACCAAGGAAAACAACGGTGTTGGCGGGACAATTTTGAAATGCAACTGCGTTTGTAGTAGCAGTGTAGTTTTTTGGAAATACTAAAACATCGTTAATACTACTGGTGCCTCTGAAGGTGCAAGACGGGCCAAGTGTGGTCAATTTGCTTGGGAAATAGTACACAGATGGCTTTTCAGGAATTTCGTTTTCGCTTTTAGCTACAAAGGGCTCGTTTACAAGATACATATTTCCACACCAGTCAAAGCATTCACCACTGGCAGTGATGGCTGTTAAATTCTTGGAAAGATATACAGCTTTCATGCTTTTACAATTTTGGAATACGTATCCGTTAGGCAATGTTGTAATGCAGTCAGGCATAGAAAATGCTTTCAATCCCGAACCGCTAAACAATGAGCCCGAAAGGGTTGTAAGAGCTGAAGTTCCACTGTGCTCCATAATACAATACTCAAGTCCCGAAGCATTTTGGAAAGCTCCCGAATCAATAGTAGTTACCGTGTCAGGTATTGAGATTATTCTGATGGTTGTCATTCCGTTGCACGCCCACATACCAATTGATGTAACACCTTGTGGAATATCAATGGAGTCAATGTCATCAAAGCCATATTCCTTATCAGGAGCAATCTTGGAATTAATGTAGGTAAAATCAAGAACATTTTTAAGTCCATTTGACTGTCCCCAATCTCCTTTATTAACTGTTTTAGTGTCCTTGAACACATAAACGGAAGGACAGCTAAAGCCGTCATCGAAAACAATGACATCGTTTGTTCTGTATTCAATGTTTTCAAGGTCGTTCACATCAAAGTCATCATAGATTGTGACTTCCGCATTAACGGAAACAATAAGTATTAATGACAACACAAATGCAAGAGTCAGTGCCAAAAGAATTTTCTTTTTCATAAATTTCTCCTTTACTATCTTTGTATTTAGCAAGCTTGTTTATATTAATCGCCTGTGCTTAAAATTTTACCATTTGATTTTGAAGTTCATTGTTTTAGTAAGCAATGTGCTTCATTGTACGCTTGACACAATCTGAGATTTTGACCGCTTCAACACCAAAAATCGATGTGTGTAATGTATCGTTGATTGGCTTTTTCCAATAATTTGGAATTTTTTCAATTCCAAGCATTATACCAAGCACAGAGCCAACAGTTGCACCGTTACAGTCTGTATCAAAGCCTGTTTCTACTGCCATACAAATGGATTTTTCAAAATCGCCATTTCCATACAATAGTGAAGCCACAACAATCATAGCGTTAGATATGGTATGACACCAGCCATGTGAGGTGTATTCATCGTATTTTTTATGAATCATATCAAAGCACTTGTTTTGAGAAATTCCCTTTTTGTAAGCATCAACAACGGACACAACATCCTCATATAGCCTTGAGGTGCATGGAATTTCAGCAAGACCACAAAGAATTATATCTTCGATATTATCAGTGGTAGAAGCCACAGCCAACATAGCACTGACAAACATTTCACCGTATATTCCGTTTTTAGTGTGAGAAATTGAAGCATCTCTCCAAGCCATTTCTGCTGCAAGCTCAGGATTACCCGGATTGATATATCCAAAATAATCTCCTCTTATCTGTGCCCCTATCCACTCTCTATAAGGATTTTTATAAGCTGCTGATTCAGGCGGGTCAAAGCCCTTTACAAAATTAAGATAAGCAACGCGCTCGGCTGAAAAATAATATTCCTTACTTTGATATTTCAACCACGCCTCCGCAACATCGTATGATGTGAAATTTCTTCCGTGCTGACTTATAATTTCTTGTGCAAGCACAACATAGTTAGTATCATCATCTATAGGCATACCGTCAATTTGGTCTGCATATGTTTGACCTGCAAAGCCAAATTTATATTTTTCTATAATCTCATCCGTTAAATCACTTTTATAAACATACCTGTGCATTGGATAATTATTTGTTTCCTTAAGAAATGGAATCAACTCATCTGTGCGAATTCCCTCAAGGGATTTTCCAAGCATACAACCACAGATTCGCCCCATCCACGCACCGTGAATTTTATTTTCCATGTCATCGCTATTATACATTAATGGAATATTATATTTTTTTCTTAGCCCTTTTATTTGTTCAAGCTCAGAAGGCTCAATATACGGATATCCATCTCTTTGATTTGCAGTTGTGATAGCTTCAAATAAAACGTCTCCAAGCTTCTTTTTTATTTCTCCTTTCGGAAGCCTTGATATCGAAGAAAACACATCGTTATAAACATCTATGTCTAATCCTTCATCAATAGATTCTTGATATTCAAGCAAAAGATTTGAGGAATAAAACTCCCAGTCGTGTATGTTTTTATAGTGTGGCTTTATTACTTTTGTTTTCTTCATTTCATCCACAACTCTATTATCATTTCCGAGGATAAGAGCATCAAGAGAAACATCAAAATACTTTGATATCATAATAATTTTATCAAGATCGGGAGTTGAAGCATCGCTTTCCCATTTTTGAACCGATTGCTGAGAAATTCCAAATATTTGAGAAAATTGTTCTTGTGTGAGTTTCGCTTCGGTTCTAATTTTATGAATTGTTTTTCCGAGTGTCATA
>JAGATW010000072.1 GCA_017621085.1 Clostridia bacterium
AGCTTTTCATTAAGAAGAACAGCGTCCTCGTAGTTATAACCTTCCCATGTCATAAAGCCGATGAGTGCGTTTTTACCAAGGGAAATTTCACCGTTTGATGTTGCAGGACCGTCTGCAATTACCTGTCCCTTAATTACGCTTTCACCAACCTTAACAATTGGCTTTTGGTTTACGCAGTTGCCTTGGTTGGAGCGCTTAAACTTAATAAGCTCATATCTGTCCTTAAGGCCCTTTTCGTTCTTAATTACGATATGTGTAGCATCAACCTCTTCAACTACACCGTTTTCCTTTGCGAGAACAACAACACCGGAGTCAACCGCTGCCTTGTACTCCATACCAGTACCAACGATTGGAGAATCGGATGTAAGGAGTGGAACTGCCTGCTTCTGCATGTTTGAACCCATGAGCGCACGAGCGTTGTCGTCGTTTTCGATAAATGGTATCATCGCTGTTGCAACAGATACAACCATCTTAGGAGAAACGTCCATATATTCAGCTCTGTCTGAGTCTGTTTCCAAGATTTCGCTTCTTTCACGTGCGATAATCTTTTTCTTAACGAAGCGTCTGTTTTCGTCAAGCTCTTCATATGCTTGAGCTATAACGTGACCATCCTCCTCGTCTGCTGTTAAGTAAACTACCTCGTCTGTTACTACGCCATCAATTATCTTACGATATGGAGCTTCAATAAAGCCGTATTTGTCAATCTTTGCGTATGTTGAAAGGTATGAAATAAGACCGATATTTGGACCTTCAGGTGTTTCAACAGGGCACATTCTACCATAGTGTGTATAGTGAACGTCACGAACCTCAAAGCCTGCTCTATCTCTTGACAAGCCTCCGGGACCAAGGGCAGAAATACGACGCTTATGTGTAATTTCTGCAAGTGGGTTGTTTTGGTCCATAAACTGTGAAAGTGGGGATGAACCAAAGAACTCTCTTATCGCTGTTGCCACAGGTCTTATGTTTACAAGTGTTTTTGGAGATAAGTCTTCTGTGCTTTGTGTTGTAAGTCTTTCTCTTATTATCTTTTCCATACGGGTCATACCGATACGGAGCTGGTTTTGCAAAAGCTCGCCAACGCAGCGTAAACGTCTGTTACCCAAATGGTCAATATCATCCTTCTTACCGATGTTGTAGTCAAGTCCAATCATATAGGAGATAGAGGACAAGATATCTTCCTTTGTAATGTGCTTTGGACAAAGCTCTTCGGTAGAATATTTAATCTTTTCAAGGATAGCTTCTCTATCGCCACCACATTCGTTAATGATTGCCATAAGATTTTCAAAGTGAAGCTTTTCGCTAACACCGTAGTCCTCAAGGCCATCTCTCCAGTCATCCTCGAGTAAATACTTAGGGTCAACTGTTCCGTTACCGAATATTTTAAGCTCTACCGGGTTACCCGTTTCCTTTTCTGTTGCAATTACATAAACTTCATTTACGCAGTTTGCATCAATAGCCTCGATATCCTCTTTAGTAATTACCTTACCTGTTTCACAAATGATTTCACCGGTTAATTGGCTAACTACCGGACGTGAAAGAGTTAAGCCAAGAATACGCTTTGAAATAGCAAGCTTTTCGTTAAACTTATAACGTCCAACAGGATATAAGTCATATCTCTTGCCATCAAAGAAGTAATTGTGAATAAGAGTCTTAGCACTTTCAACGTTTGCAGGCTCGCCCGGACGATGTCTCTTATAAATTTCCTTAAGAGCCTCTTCCTGGATAGATGTGCCAAATTCCATTGCGAGCTTTTCACTCTCGTCCTTTTCAAGTGTTGGTGTCATAAACTTTTCACCAAACATATCCTTGATTTCCTCAGCAGTTTCAATACCAAGGGCACGAATAAACACTGTTACAGGCATCTTTCTGTTTTTGTCAATGTGAACATAGAAAGCATTGGATGCATCTGTTTCATACTCCAACCAAGCTCCACGATATGGGATTACCTGTGTTGTGTAGTTGTGTAAGCCTGTTTTGTCAATTGTATAGTTGTAGTACATACCCGGAGAACGTACAATTTGAGATACTACTACTCTTTCTGCACCATTGATTACAAAGGTACCATTGTCTGTCATAAGTGGGAAATCACCCATGAACACCTCATGCTCCTTAACCTCGCCTGTCAATCTATTTGACAAACGAACATTAACTCTCAATGGAGCTGCATAGTTAACATCTCTCACCTTGCACTCTTCAACAGGGTACTTCGGCTTATTTACATCAAGTGTGTATGATACAAACTCAATGCAAAGGTCCTCAGAATGGTCTGTGATAGGTGAAATGTCATGAAGAACTTCCTTAATTCCCTTGTCAAGAAACCATTGGAAGGATTCCTTCTGAACATCGATGAGGTTCGGCATTTCACAGAGCTCGTTAATTTTAGCGAAGCTCATTCTCGTGTTTTTGCCAAGCTTTTGTTCTTTGACCATAAACTTTTATCACTCCTATTTCCCTTTTATATAATATAAAAGAATTATTTAGAAAATATATTGCGGTTTTCTATTTTAGCACCCTTTCCAAATAAAGTCAATAGTTAATTTAAAATATTTTTTGTAAAATATATAATTTACAATTTATATGATAAAAATTTACATTTAATTAATATGTAAATTTTATGTGAACTACTTGCTTGGATATTAAGAATGTATAAAATATAGCTAATTTTATATAGATATAATATTTTAAAAAATATTAAACTTTTTTCAAAAAAGGTATTGATTTTTAAAGAAAGATGTGTTATTATATGTAACTGTACGAACAGGCTATATTCGGAGCACCCTCTCAGGCAACGGATAGCATCTGTCGGATTATAATATTACAGGAGGAATTTTTCATGCCAAATATCAAATCTGCTAAGAAGAGAGTTAAGGTTATTGAAACCAAGACACTTCGTAACAAGATGCTAAAGTCTCAGCTTAACACAGCTATTAAGAAGTTCAAATCTTGTGTTGAGGCTGGTGACAAGGAAGCTGCTCAAGTTGCTTATGTAGCTGCTGTAAAGAGAGTTGACAAGGCTGTTAGCCAAGGTATTCTCCACAAGAACAACGCTGCACACAAGAAGAGCCAGTTCACACTTATGTATAACAAGATGGCGTAAATGCTATTCAAACGAGCTATGTTAACCCACATAGCTCGTTTTTTGTTTCTGATTTTATTTCTAACGTTCTAAATTTAATCAAATTAATTAAAATAGCTTATAAATTGACTGCTCTTTCCTTAAATCTATTTAACTTTTATGCATAAAAAAAGACTCTCAAACGAGAGTCTTTTTAAATTAGTCGTCGATGTAAGGCATAAGAGCCATAAATCTTGCTCTCTTGATAGCCTTTGTAAGCTCGCCCTGGTGATGAGCACATGTGCCTGTAATTCTTCTTGGAAGAATCTTAGCACGCTCTGTAACGTACTTTCTTAAACGAGCTGTGTCTTTATAATCTATATGACCAACCTTGTCAGCGCAGAATGCACAAACCTTCTTCTTCTTGCGCATAACCTGACGTGCAGGACGCTGAGCAACCTGTTCTTTTTCAACAACGTTGTTATCCATTTTTGTTTCCTCCTATAAAATTTGCTTTGTTTTGATAGTTAATTGATGACTTTTTATCTAACTAAATTAGAATGGTAAATCATCATCGCTTGCAACTTCTTCAAATCTTGCATTCTCTTGTGTTTGGAATGCAGGAGCATCTGAGCTAAATGAGCCACCTACCGGAGCATCTGCCTTAGAATCAACAAAATAAGCCTCGTCAGCAACTATTTCTGTTGCATAGCGCTTATTGTTCTGTTGGTCGTTCCAGGTTCTTGTCTGAACAGAGCCTGAAATGCAAATGGAGCTACCTTTTTTGAAAAATCTGCAAATGAAATCTGCTGTTTGTCTCCAAGCAACACAGTTAATAAAATCTGTTTGAGCATCCTTGCCTCTACGATTTACTGCAATTGAAAAGGATGTAACAGATACACCTTGTGGGGTCTGCTTAAGCTCAGGATCAGCAGTCATTCTGCCACCTAAAATTACCTTATTTAAATTAAAGTTTGCCATTTTGACCCTCCAAAAAGCTTACGCTTCCTTCTTTGTTTTCTTGTCTTCAACAAGACGAACTACGATAGAGCGAAGAATGTTTTCGTTAATACCGAATAAACGCTCAAGCTCAGCCGGGAATTCGCCTTCACTCTTGAAGTTTACAAGAACATAGTAACCGTCATTTTGGTCGTTGATTGGGTATGCGAGCTTACGCTTGCCCCATTCATCAACATTTTCAACGGTACCATTCTCTGCAATTAATGCTGTGAACTTGTCAACAACTGACTTAACTCCCTCTTCACCGATTGAGCAGTCAACTACGAACAAAGTTTCATAAGAGTTGAGAACTTTTTCCATCTTTTTACACCTCCCTATGGACTTACGACCGACAATTTAAAGATTTACTGTCGGCAGGAAGCAGATATTTGCATACCTGTTCTGCGATATTGTATCATACTATTTTTTAGTTGTCAAGAAGATTTTATAAATTTTTCAAAAAATATTGAATTGATTTAAATTATATGTTAGAATTAACAAGTACTTTTCTTAAGGAGATTATTTATGAAGCATATTGATATATATACTGATGGCTCTTGCAGGTGCAATCCCGGTCCCGGTGGATGGGGAGCTATCCTTGTTTATAAGGGAGTTGAAAAGGAGCTTTGCGGTGGCGAGGCAGATACAACTAACAACAGAATGGAATTGACTGCCGTTATTAAGGCATTACAGGCCCTCAAAGAATCTTGTGACATTACTCTAACCTCTGATTCTAAATATGTTCTTGATGCCCTTACAAATGGTTGGGCCGAGTCTTGGAGGGCAAAGGGGTGGAAGAAGGCTGACAAAAGCCCTGCCTTAAACCCTGATTTGTGGGAAACACTTTTAACCGAGGTTAAAAAACACAATATAACCTATGTTTGGGTTAAGGGTCATGCAGGCCATCCTTACAATGAAAGATGTGACGAAATGGCTCAAAACGAATCAGCTAAATTTTTAAAATAATACTTTTATGTGCCACAGTGGTTTTACCATTGTGGCACTGCTTATATATATTAATGAAGAGTTTTTACAAAAAATGCGCCACAGCGTTACTTTCTGTGGCGCAATTTTTAATTATTTTGCAGTATTCATTGAAACACTACCAGCTGAATAGTACTTATATACTATACCTCTGAAATTCATTATTCTAACTACTGTATTAACCTCAAATACATCATTTGCTGTTCTTGGGTAAATTGTAACTGTAAATTCACCCGTTTCAGCATTGTATGAATTTGTTGCATATTTACCGTATGACTCAATTGTAGCTTCTCTTCCTTGTGAATCCTTAATTGTTGTATAAACTCTTACATCACAAGTACCCTCGATAACCTTAACCTCATCAAGGTCAAGCTTATATGTGAAGGAAAGAGTGTTTTCATCCTCATTAGAAGATGATGATGCTCCATTATAAGTTAAAATGCTATCAGGAATTTCTATTTTTTCAGCTACCTTTACATTTTCCTTTGTATCAGGGTCAAGCTGGTCACAATAAATACAGCAATACTCTGTTTTACCAATAGCTGTGTAAGCTGCTAATGATTTTGTTGCCCATTCATAAGTATGCTTACCTGTTGGCGCAAGCTCTTGACTTGAGCCTATCTTACCACAGTCCTTACAAATCATATGCTTAACGCCAGCAAAGCCACACTTAGCAGAAACATAAATGCTTTCCTCTGTGTAGGTATGCTTACCGGTTGCAGGAATTGTAATGCCGTTTACAACCTTCTTACAATCAACGCATGTTGCGTGACCAACGCCGGTATTCACACATGTTGGTTCAACATCAACTGCTATTTCATTGCTTCCATAGTTATGACCAACATCAGCAGATGCCTTAATAGTTACCTTACTATAGCTACCACAAACCTGGCACTTAGCAAGACAGCTACCGTCAACACCACACTTTGCAGGCTTATAATCAGGACCTTCAAGAATGTAGTCTTCTTGGCCTACTTCACATTTATGAAGCTTCAACTTCAATTCTTGAAGCTTACATCCGCTACCCGGATAATTATCATTCCAAACTTTCTTTGGATTTGGTGTAATAACCTTTATAATGCTTGCTCTTGTTCCACCACTAAGAGCATCGAGTAAATCACACTCTACAGGCTTTGATGTGTCAGTACCATTATTTATGTTACCAGTACCAAATGAAGAGGTTAGGATATACTTAGCATTTTCTTCGCTTTCAGGCTTGCTGGAATCAAAGCTTGGATTTTCAACATAAAATTCAATTGTGACAGGAGCCCAGTTGGCAGTACCATAGAAGAAACCACTTGTAAATACATATTCTTGGTTAAGTTTTACATATACATATGAATCCTTGTCACCATACCACCATGTATTAAAATCACCATCAAACAAATTACCTGGAGCAACAGCGGGATTTTCAAACGGGGTTGTTTGAACATCTGTAATGCTTTGAACGTGTTCGCTAATTGAAAAATCAGTTATATTGTCTGTATACTTGTGCTTTCTTACTCTGCCGTACTTTTCGCCATTACAAACTGAGCAGGTATATGTAATTACACCCTCCTCTTCAACTGTAGGCTTCTTTGTAAGCTTACCATCATCCCATACGTGAGCCGGTGCCTCTACATAATTTGCCTTATATT
This sequence comes from Clostridia bacterium, assembly GCA_017621085.1. Taxonomy (GTDB): domain Bacteria; phylum Bacillota; class Clostridia; order Oscillospirales; family CAG-272; genus RGIG2000. Next base: position 6,676 of record JAGATW010000072.1, read on the forward strand.
CCAAATCGCACTCTGCGTCGGTACACTTATAAAGAGTATAGCCATCCTCACCGCATTTTGGTGCAATTACTGTTCCATTGTCCCAGTTATGTCCTGTTGCCGGAACATCATAAAGCTTAGTATCTACACAACCATCACAATAAACTGTTAGAACACCATTGTTTACATTAGTTGGGTTCTTTGTAACTTCCTGTCTGTTCCACTTATGGAAGCCTGTTGGGTCAAGGCTCTTTTTGATTACCTTACCGCATTGGCAAACATATTCTCTGTAGCCCGGGAGCAAGCATGTTGGGTTTACTTCCTTGCCGGATTCAAATACATGGTCACCACTTTGCGCATACGCAGCAACCTCGTACAAATATTCACCACCGCTAAAGCCACCATTGTATATCTTCATTTCAATGATAGCACCCTCAACATAAGGAGAAACGGACAATGTTGTAACTGTTGATACATCCACCATATCGGAGTCCCAAACAAGGTCCTCGTTATAGTTATATACACGAATCTGCATCATTGAAACGTTGTAGGCTCTATCATTAATTTCATTACCGGCTGCAAGCTTTGCACCACCGTCTGTATTACATTCAATATCTATTTGTGAGAACAAATATTCTTGATTGAAGTGCATCCAAATAGAGTAGTTTCTACCCTTAGGTGAGTGTGTACCTGTTTTAATATCACCATCAACTAAGTACTTGTAGTTCATAGCATGCCAGTAATTAGTATTAGCATCAGTTGCTGAGAAAACAGCCTCAGGTGCTACATTTTCAAGCTGCGCACTGCAAAGCTCTATATTAGGAGCGTATGCTTCAATTTCCCACATATACTCATTTCTGTCATATGCGCCCTTAACCTTGCAAACCTCAATTCTATCACCCTTTGCATTTACAGGAACCTTGATTTCCTTAAGGCTCTTAACATCAAGTGATTCACTTTGGAAGGTAACCTCATCGCCGTAGTAAACGGTTACCATTATTTTATAGATATTATATACATCAGTGGTAACAGTTGAACCATTTGCAAGAGTTCCCTTACCGTTACATGCAACTACAACATCGGTAAAGTAATAAACTTCATCAAACGCCAACTCGTATGCATAAATCATACCCTGTGGGGAATGAGTACCTGTTGACTTATCACCGTCAATAATTGCATCTACATTAACCTTGGAGTCAATGCTAGGGTTTTGACCATTAGGGTCAGTAACGCTAACAGTTGCGTCCTTTGCAACGTTTACGGTTTCAGTTCCCTCAGGAAGTGTAAACTCAGCAAACGCGATGCTTGAAAGCATTGGTAGTAGCATTAATACAGACAGTGCTACTGCTAAGATTTTTTTCATTTGTTTTCCTCCTAAAATCACAAAATCTCGTTTAAGACGTGATTTGTTAATTTATCACAATAATAATATAACATATTAAGCAAAATTTGTCAAGTTGCTTAAATGATTTTTTCAATATTATTAATAATTAGTTTATTAATATTAAATTGCTTTTGAAGTTTGATGTAGACAATAAATAAAAATGCCTGTAAACAAATCCGTTTACAGGCTTTTTTATATGGTGCTCTTGCGGAGATTCGAACTCCGGACACCTTGATTAAAAGTCAAGTGCTCTACCTTCTGAGCTACAAGGGCA
>JAGATW010000073.1 GCA_017621085.1 Clostridia bacterium
AATAGATATTAGTTATGAAAACTATTTATCAGAGGGAGTAAAGAACACTGTTTGTCTTGATTGTGACACTTCACCGCTTCTAACAAGTGCCCCCGCCCTCTTCACCTGTCTCGGCTATTCCGCACCTGAGGATGGCAGGGGTGGAATTACTATTGGCTTCACTGTTAACAATGTAGCTATTGCAGAATATGAAGAGATAACAGGCAAAACCTTAAAATACGGTGTGTTCGCAGTATTGCAAAGCAGACTTGGCGATAATAATGTATTCAGTAAGGATGGCACAGTAGCAGATGGTGTTATCAATGCTGAAATTACTAATTACGAGTTTGTAGCCTTTGAACTTAAAATAGTAGGCTTTACAGACGAACACAAGGACACAAAATTTGCAATGGGCGCATATGTAGCTGTAACAGAAGGCGAAGAAACAGAATACTCATATATGCAGGTTGGCACACCTAACGCAAACGAAAAATACTGCTTTGTTTCATATAACGATATAGTTAATTAAGCTGAATAAATCACAAAAAAGACCATCGTTTGATGGTCTTTTTGTTTTGCTTTTCATATGCTTGGCTCTTGCAGGCGACAGGCTTTTTTATTTCTAATAAACGAGTATATGTAAGACAGGCTTTTGATTTCTACCTTGAGTTTTATACAAAATTGTGATAAAATTAATTTGTTCATAACATTTTTCAAAAAATACCCAACCTTTTTTCATTATTCAACGTCTTAAAGGTGAGTACTCAAAAAACGATGAAAGGATAAGAGCCGAAAATGTACGGAAATCAAACAGATGAAACGCTGGTATTATTAACGTTATCTGGAGAGCAAAAGGCGTATGAGGTGTTAGTAACACGTCATCAAAGCTCTGTAATTGCTGTGGCAAATAGTGTTGTCAAAAATCAGTTTATGGCAGAAGACTCAGCACAGGATGCGTTTGTTACTGCGTGGATGAAGCTGAACACACTTGGCGAGCCAAGCAAATTTGGCTCTTGGGTGCGTAAAATTGCCAAAAATTGTGCGCTCAATACTGTAAGACGTTATCGTGGAATTGTGCCATTAGATCAGCTTGAAAACTATGAAATGACTGATGCACAGTTCATAAATCCCGAAGAAAAATATGTAGCAAGTGAAGAAAACAATGAGGTTCGAAACAGCCTTGAAAGACTTCCCGAAAAGGTAAAAAGAGTAATTCAGCTATATTATTTTGAAGGACTTTCAATATTGGAAATAGCGTCAAAAATGAGTATTAGCGAGGGCACAGTCAAATGGCAGCTAAACGATGGCAGAAAGAGGATGAGAAAGGAGCTGTGTGCTATGAATGAAAAATGGAATGATACATTAGTTGAAAAGGTTATGAAAAAGGTTGAGGAGCTTAAGCTTTGGAGACTGAAGAACAATAAGGATGGCTTCGAAATTGTATATAAGGATGTATTAAAAGAGGTCGAGAATTTGCCTGAAAGTAAGGGAAAATATCACGCTCTTGCTGATGTTTTGCATAGTGGCTGGTGGTGGCTACCGGGTACAAAAAATGATGAGCTTTTTGAAAAAATCAAGGAATCAGCCATCAAGGGTAAAAACGAAGAGGTAATGGAGTTTATCCTTGCAAGAGAAAAATCTCAAATATATGGCAATGTAAGAGAGAAGCTAATTCTTGAAAAGAATATTCCAATGTTAGAAAAGCACGGATTTAAAAAGGCTTTAGCAACAGAATATTATACGTTAGGCATGCTATACTATTACGAAATAGGTAATTATGAAAAGGGTGAAGAGGCTCTTTCTAAGGCAAAGGCATTACTTACACAGACCGATGAAAAGTATTATCTTTCATCCTGTATAAAGCCTATATACGATATAAAAAATACCGAGCTGAAGAATAAAGACGAAAAGAACTTCGGATTAGGTACTACAATTGAAAAATATAGGTATATAAACGGTGAGCTTCGCTTTTGGAATAATGATACTGTTGATGCAGGATATATTCTTTCCTTTGATGTTACAGCCAACAATATATACAGAAATGCATCCTTTTGTGACGGATATTTTTTCAAGGAATTAAGGCTTGGAGAATCGTATATAGGAACAGATAAAACAACATTGACTCTTGAAAGTGAAGGTGATACAGTACAAACCCCGGCAGGAGTTTTTGAGGGCTGTGTTGCATATGTAACAAAGCAATTAACAGAGCAAGGTGTAAGGACTTGCAAAAACTATTATAAGGACGGCATTGGTATAGTAAAATGTGTTTCTAATTGTGACGGATTAACAGAGGAGCGCTATTTAAAATCCTATAAAATCAATGATGGAAAAGGGCTTTTACCTTTAGCAAGGGGAAATAAATGGGAGTATGTGACAAGCTACAATCCATTATATCTTGATATAAAATTGATTATAGTGTTGAATATATGGACACTGATACAGTAATTTTAAGGTCTGATAGCAAGGCTGTAAGACATGGCTATGACGAGAATTCCTTTGCTGATATGCTACAGGCAATAAGAAATGAATATTATTGTGAGCAAAATGGGCATGAGAGCTTAAAGGACGTTACAAAATATATTTTACGTGCAAATGAGCTTGCTTCAAAGGAAATCGAGAAGGAGCATGCAAGACTATCAGGCTCTTGTATGAAGAGAATTTGGGACGGAAGCGTTGGCACCGACTTTACAGGACATTGGAATTTCTTTGAAAGAGCAGTAGTGACAAAAGCTAAAAATTGCTACAAGCTTGCAGGAAATCAAAGATGGAGCTTTGAATGGAAGAGCACCGACGGACCAATAGCTGAAATGGGAATGCTTTGTAATGACATATATGATATTTTAGTAACAGCAACAGGCTGTGTATGGAACGAGGAATGGCAAAAGGGCACATCACCCACCATTGAGTATATGCTTTGGGATTCTTATCCGGTTAAGACAAGCATAAAATGTGAGGATGGTGGAATTGTAGAAACAAAGTCAGGAAAGTTTGAAAACTGTCTTAAGCTTTCTCTTGACATATCAGGTCTTAGTGGTGGCCTGGCGTATCGCGAGGGACATAAGGAGTATTATTTTGCTGACAAAATTGGTATAGTGCGTGTAATCAATGAATATTGTAGCGGTGCAATAAAGGCAATATACGACCTTGCTTCCTATGAAGGCAGAGGAGAGGGCTACATGCCATTTAAAAACGGACTAAAAAGAGTTTATGAAGCTATAAATCTAACAGATGGGTACGTTGCAGGCGTTGAATATTCTTATGTAGAAAATATGAATGGTGAAATAGTAATTTTTGCTGATAAAAAGGGTATTAGAAAAATTCAATCACCTATTACATCCTACTCCTCTGTGCTTAATGAGTTTAAGGAAAACAATGAGTGCAACAGCATAGAAGAGGCACACGAAATGTATGCTTTAAATACCTTCAATCTTATGGAGCATACTATTTGTCGCCCGGCTCATCATAGAAACAATGCCCCACGCTCTATAGGAGTATGTAAATTCAATATGGAAATGATAAAGAGCTTTGGTAATGGTATAGTGCCGGATGCTTGGGTGTGCGCTTATGCTTGGACAGCCCTTGTAAGAAGTGCCGCACATTTTGGAAATGGTGAAACAGAAAAGGGCTTTGAGTATCTTGACCTTTCCCTTGAATATTACGAAAGGTGGAAGAGCTTTGAAGCAGGAGAAGAGCTTGATACAGGCAATGAGGCTATTTTTGGTGGAATTAAGCTAATAAAAGGGAAAGAGTGTATCGTTTTGCCAAACAACGAAAAAGCACCTATTGAGTACACATACAGAATGGATGGTAAGGGCAATGCTCCATACTATGCACTATCTGCCGACTATGGCTGGGAGTGGTTTAACTATTTAAGAAACCACGAAAGCTATTACACATATCTTGATAAAGCTAAGGAGCTGCTCAAATAAGAGCTTAATTAAAAAACAATCAAAAAGCATACCTGATTATTTATCATGTATGCTTTTTGATGTGAATGAAAATAGTTTGGAAAATGTTGACAAAATTTTACATTTAAGCTATAATTATTGTGTAATATTACGTGAAGAGGTGACTTTATATGTGGCTAACTTTTTTGATTCTTTCTTTCGGTGTAGCTTTAGTGCCTGTTGTTGCAATGATATTTGACAGTGTACATTCCATTAAAAAAATAAAAATTAAGCCACTGACAGCATTGTCTGTTGGTGTTCTGATTTCTGCAATGCTTATGTTTTTCCCAATGCATTTGTCAGATACAAGTATAGATTCAATGAGAGGTTTAAGGGCGTTTTTCTTATCTGTATTTAATTCAATGCAGCTATTTACAGCCGGTTGTGAATTCGAGGTTGTAGAACAAGGATTAACGAATTGTCCTGATTGGTTAGATTCCATATGTCAGGTATGGTCTTCAATATTGTTTGTTGCAGCACCTGTATTAACATTCGGATTTGTTTTGTCTTTGTTTAAAAAATTGTCTGCAAACATAAAATATATTTTCTCATTTTTTGGAAGTGTATATGTTTTCTCAGAGCTTAATGATAAGTCATTAATTCTTGCCAATGATATAAAGAAAACCAATAAAAAAGCAGTTATTGTATTTACCGATGTGTTTGAAGAAAACGAAGAAACATCATATGAATTGATAGAAAAGGCAAAGAAAATACGTGCGATATGCTTTAAAAGCGATATTTTAGTAGTTGAATTTAAAAATCATTCAAAAAACAAACCGATTTACTTTTTCGCAATCGGAGAGGATGAAACCGAGAATCTTAATCAATCCTTAAAGCTTATAGAAAAATACAAAAACAGAGAAAATACTCGTATATATGTTTTTTCTACAAAAATTGAAAGTGGTATTCTTTTGTCATCTACAGACAAAGGAAAAATGAGAGTGCGCAGAATTAATGAAGTACAGTCACTTATTAACCACTTGCTATATAAAAAGGGAAAAAGGATATTCAAAACCGCAAAAGAAAATTCCGATGGTACAAAGGATATATCTATTGTGATTATAGGAATGGGCCGCCACGGCACGGAAATGGTAAAAGCACTTTCCTGGTATGGTCAAATGGACGGATATAATTTGGAAATCAATGCCTTTGATAAGGACCCATTAGCTGAAGAAAAATTCACTGCATTAGCGCCTGAATTAATGTCACCTGCTTATAATGGTACTCATATTCATGGTGAAGCACAATATAAAATTACTATTCATCCGAATTCCGATGTGGAAACAATAACATTTGTAAACGAAATCAAGAAAATATCAAATGCAACCTATGTTCTTGTTGCATTGGGAGACGATGATGTTAATATTAGAACAGCCATTAATCTAAGAATGCATTTTGAAAGAATGAAAATATCTCCTGTTATTCAAGCCATAGTGTATAATTCACAGCAAAAAAAGGCATTAGATGGCATAAAGAATTTTGCAGGGCAAGACTACAATATTGAATTTATTGGAGACTTGGAATCATCATATGTTGAGAAGGTAATTATTGATTCTGATCTTGAAAAAGAGGCACTTGATCATCACCAATCATATGTAGCGGGCTTATTAGAGAAGGAAGACTCCTTTGAAAGAGTTCTTACACGCTATTTAACCGAAAGTGGAATGAGTAAAGAAGAATTCAAAAAATTGTGCGAAATAAATGCAAAAAAAGAGGCAAAAAATAACGAAAAGAAAGAAAAAAGGGAGAAAAAAGAAGCCGAAAAGAAAGAAAAAGCAGAACTAAAGGAAAAAGAAAAGAAAGAAAAAAGGGAACTGAAGGAAAAAGAAAAGAAAGCTAAAAAGGATAAGAAAAAGGCTAAGAAGGACAAAAGAAAGGCTAAAAAAGAAGCGAAAAAAGCTGCAAAAGAATCCAAAAAGCCGAAGAAAGCGTCTAACCAAAGTGAGCCTTCGGAAAAAGAGTTGATTAGTCAAGCACTAAAGAATCATGAGACCGAAAAATTCTGGAAGTATGAATACAACTATAGATCCTCAATCGCAACAGCTGCTCACAGACAAGCTAAAATTGCTTGTGGTCTTGTGTATGATGATAATAAACCACATATACTAACACCTGAGGAGGAAGAAGCAATTCAAATTTTGGAAAACAGACGCTGGAATGCATACACTCGTGCGGAGGGTTACATATATAGTGGCTCAAGAGATGAGAAAAGCAGAAATGACCTTGGAAAAATGCATCAAAGCCTTGTTGAGCATGACAGATTAACAGAAGCCGAGAAAAAGAGAAATAGTGAAGTTGCAACAAAAATTTATTACTATAAAGAGAAATAAGCATCGAACAAGCCCACTTTTATGGGCTTGTTCATTTTAATAAATTTTTACTGTTATTAAATGTTGATTTTTCTTCAAGGAAGCATATATAATAAATAAAAGAATGGAGTGATATTATGAAATATTATGTAGTAGCAGACATACATAGCTATTATACTGAGCTTATTAAGGCTTTAACAGAAAAAGGCTTTTTTGAAGACAATGAGCCACATAAATTAATTATATGTGGAGATCTTTTAGATAGAGGCACCGAGCCTTGCGAAACAATAGATTTTGTTCTTGACCTTGCAAAAAAGGATCAAGTAATACTTATTAGAGGTAATCACGAGGATTTAATGGAAACGATGCTTGATGATATTGTATATGGCGACATATATGAATATGAAATGGGCAAATCAATTCACGTAAAAAATCGCACCTTTGATACAGCATTGCGCTTAACAGGACTTGAGCCGATGTATGCGTTAGCACACGCAAAGGAGCTTGTAGCAAAGGTAAAGCAAACGGAATATTACAAAAAGCTTTTACCTATGTGTGTTGATTATTTTGAAACTGACAGATTCATTTTTACTCATGGCTATATACCTTGTAATGCTACAGAGGGCTGTAATATATATAGACCCTATAAAAGATACTGCTTTAACAAGGATTGGAGAAATGCGTCAAACGAGGATTGGAGATATGCAAGATGGTATAACGGAATGGAGTTTGCTTCTAAGAGAAATCTTAATGTACTTGACAAAACAGTAGTTTGCGGACATTGGAACTGTTCTTATGGACACGCAGAAATAGACCACAAATGTAGCGAATTTGGCAAGGACGCAGACTTTTCACCATACTATGGGGAGGGCATAATCGGCATAGACGCATGCACTGCCTTTAGTGGAAAGGTTAACTGTATTGTTATTGAAGATTAAAAAAACTTGACATATTGGCTCCTTTGTGATAGAATAAATGAAAAAGGGGTTAAAACGGATGCCTACTAAGAATGAAATTAAAGTATTAACAAAAAACAAAAATTTAAGACTACGTGTGTTAAAGGGACATTTTGCTACAAGCCACAGCCATATTAACTATTACATTGACGTTACTATGCAAAAATCAAGATTATCCGAGGCAAAGGCAGTTGCCCATGAGCTTGTTGGCTATTACAAATCGAGTACAGTAATAGACACAATTCTATGTCTTGATGGTATGCAGGTTGTAGGTACTTGCTTAGCAGAGGAGCTGACCAATGCCGGATTTGTAAGCATTAACGCGCACCAAACTATTTATGTAGTAACACCTGAGCATACAACAGGAAGCCAGCTTATTTTCCGTGATAATATCGCGCAAATGATATGCGGCAAAAATGTGCTTATCTTGGCTGCCTCTGTTACAACCGGTTATACAGCGAATGCAGCAGTTGAGGCAATTAAATATTATGGTGGACAGGTAGCAGGAATTAGTGCAATATTCGCAACAGTAAGCGAATGCAGTGGTTATTTGGTGCGATCAGCCTTCAATCCAAATGACTTAAGTGACTATGCATCACATCCGGCTCACCAATGCCCACAATGCGCAAAGGGCGAAAAGTTAGATGCACTTGTTAATAGCTTCGGCTATTCAAAGCTATAAAGAAATCAAAAAGGCAGTAGTTTCTGCCTTTTTTTATGGCGAAAATATCAACATATGAAAATATGAACATATTATAATTATAAAATTTGTATTAAAAATCAGATGAAATATGGAAATACTTTTCTTTATGTGTTATAATTACAGCAGTAAATCAAGGGAGAGTAATAATGAGTATTAAAGCAGTTTTGTTTGATTTAGACGGAACACTTTTACCAATGAATCAAGATAATTTTATAAAAAAGTATTTTGGTGAAATATCAGCATTCCTTTACGAAAACAGTGGCTATGAGCCAAAGAAATTTGTTGAGTCAATGTGGAAGGGCATAAAGGCAATGCTACTAAATGATGGCTCAAAAAGCAATGAAAAGGCATTTTGGGAAGTGTTTATAAAAATATATGGCGAGGAAAAGGTTAAGGCAGACTATAAAGTGTTTGAGCGCTTTTATAAAGAAAAATTTATCAACACAAAAACCGAATGTGGTTATACTGAGGAGTCAAGAAAGCTAATTGACTATTTAAAATCAAAGGGCATCAAGGTAGCATTAGCTACTAATCCAATGTTTCCAACTATTGCAACAGAAACAAGGATGGGTTGGGTAAACCTTTACCCATCTGATTTTGAGCTTTATACAACATATGAAATGATTGGCTATAGCAAGCCAAATCCAAAGTATTACCTTGATATAGCACAAAGAATAGGTGTTGACCCAAAGGATTGTTTAATGGTTGGTAATGATGTAAGTGATGATATGTCTGCCAATTTAACAGGGATGGATGTTTTTCTTTTAACCGATTGCTTAATAAATACAAAAAATCTTGATATTGATGCTTACGCAAAGGGAAGCTTTAAGGAATTATGTGAATATATAAATGAAAAATCACAAGAGAATTAAGCCTCTTGTGATTTTTTTGTGGGTGGAACACCGAATCTTTTTTTGTACAAACGGTAAAAGGAAGAATAATCACCAAAGCCACACTCGGAGCTTGCTTTGATAGCATTTTTTCCCTGCTTGATTTTTTCTTGAAATAAAATTAAGCGTTTGGAAAGTATATATTCATAAACAGATGTACCGCTTAACTCCTTAAATACTCTTGAAAGCTGAGAAGTGCTTAAGTGTGCAAATGCAGCAACGTCGCTTACAGAAATGTTAGTTGTCAAATTCTCATTAATATAAGAAATAATGCTGTTTTCTTCTTGTTCCTCTTCCTTTTTGTTAAGAAATAGCACATTAATAAAGGAAATTAGCGAGCTTAAATTTGCAAAAATCGCATCCTCGGGATTAATAACTTTTGCCTCACTAATCATTTTTTCAAAGCAAGCAATAGCAGAAAGTGGCTCTAATTCCTTTGCAGAATATAGATTTTTCTTGCCAAGCTCTCTGTTAATATATGGTTTTAAAATGCTCTTATCAAAACCTTTTTTTAAAAACAAATCAGGGCTGAAATTAATAACATATCTTTCATATTCATAGCTTTCATTGACTAATAGTCTGTGCAATTCGCTTGAACGTATAAGCAAAACAGACCCCGGACGTAATTTGTACCTATGACCCTCAACAATATAGCCAACCTTGCCCTTAACTAAACAAAAAAGCTCATAATTATCGTGAATGTGTAATTGAAACCAATCGCTTTTAGGCTCTTTATCAATAGAATGAGAAAGAGAAAACAAATCAGACTCAAAATGCTCTAAAACTGCCATAATACGCCTCCATTTTGTATATTATATCATATAATGCAATAAAATACAATGTATTATGCTATAAAAAACAATTCAATTGTATTTTTGTATATAGTATAATAAAAGCATAAAAATAAGAGAGGTGTAATTATGAAGCTTACATTTCGTTGGTATGGGGACAATGACCCTGTTACCCTTGAAAAAATCAGACAAATTCCAAAAATGAGTGGAATTGTATCAGCAATTTACAATGTTGCCCCCGGTGGCGTATGGGATGAAAAAGACATTTTGACTCTTAAGGAAAAGGCAAACAAAAATGGCTTGGAATTTGAGGTTGTAGAAAGTGTGCCTGTGCCGGAGGAAATTAAATACGGTGGAAAAAATGCTAAGACACTAATCGAGAATTATTGTGAAAATATAAGAAGACTTGGCAAAAACGGAGTAAAGTGCATTTGTTATAATTTTATGCCTGTTTTTGACTGGCTGAGAAGTGAGCTTGAGCATCAAAATAAGGATGGCTCAAATTCCTTAGCATATAACGAGCAAACAGTACTTTCAATGGACCCACTAACAAGTGAGCTTTCCTTACCGGGTTGGGATGAAAGCTATTCACGTGAGGAACTAAAGGGTTTAATCAATAAGTATAAGGAAATAGGCGAAGAGGGACTTTGGAAAAACATAGAGGTGTTCTTGAAGGCTGTAATTCCTGTAGCAGAGGAATGTGGAGTTAATATGGCAATACATCCGGATGACCCACCCTGGGGGATTTTTGGCTTACCAAGAATTATAACAGACGAAAAGAATATTGATAGATTTTTAAATATAGTTCCATCAAAAAATAACGGACTTACCTTCTGCACAGGCTCACTTGGTGCATCAGTTAATAACGACCTTGTAAAAATGGCAGAAAAGTACGCATCCCGTATTCATTTCTTGCACCTACGCAATATTTTAATTACAAGTGATAGAGAATTTTATGAGGTAGGTCATCCAACCGAATGTGGTTCTATTGATATGTATGGAATTGTAAAAGCACTTGTAGAAAATGGCTTTGATGGTTATGTGCGCCCGGACCATGGTAGAATGATTTGGGGTGAGCGTGGCAGATATGGCTATGGCTTATTCGACAGAGCTCTTGGTGCAACATACATATGTGGTCTGTTTGAGGGTATAGAAAAAACCTTGGAGAAGAAGCAATGAGTAATAAAATAGATAGAAATATACCGGACTTTTTTGTATCCAACGGGGAAAAAATAAATACTCTTGAAAAATGGGAAAAGCACAGAGAGTATTTAAAGGACCTATTCTTAAAGGAAGAGTATGGGTACTTACCAAAAAAGCTAACACCTCAAATAAGAGTAGAGGAAAATGAAATCAATTTTGCCGACAAGGTAAAATGGGAAAGCGTTTATTTTACATTTGAAAACAATGGTAAAAGTCATACTGTAAAAACTGACCTTGTTTTACCGCGTGATAAGAAAAACGTTCCTGTTTTCTTGCATATAAGTATTCCGGACGGTGTTCCGAACAGATATATGCCAACAGAGGAAATAATCGACACGGGGTTCGGTGTAATGTCCGTTTATTATGAAGAAATAACAAAGGACAATAACGATTTTTCCGACGGACTATGTGGGCTTTTTGAAAGAGAAGGAGAAAATGCTTTTGGTAAAATAAGCATTTGGGCTTATTTTGCATCAATTTGTATGGATTACCTTTGCACACGCACAGAGGTTGACAAGGACAATGTAGCTGTAATAGGACATTCAAGGCTTGGCAAAACAGCACTTTTATGCTCAGCCCTTGATGGTCGCTTTAAGCTTACCTGCGTTAACGAAAGTGGATGTAGTGGCGCTGCAGTATCTCGTGGAAAAGCTAAGGGAAACGAAACTATTAAGGACATAATAGGAACATTTCCATATTGGTTTTGTGATGAGTATAAAAAGTACATAGATAACGAAAATGAATTGCCCTTTGACCAGCATATGCTCATTTCCTTGGTAGCACCTAAGTATGTAATAGTAGGCGGCGCAGTAAAGGATGTATGGGCTGATAATGAGGGTCAGCATCTTGCCTGCGCACTTGCCGTGCCGGCTTGGGAGCTTTATAGTAAGGGTAGTGCAAACAAATGTATTAACTACTATGAAAGACAGGGTAGTCATTTCTTGTCAAGGACTGACTGGATAATATATATGGAAGGCTTTAAGGAGATTATTAAAAATGAACTTAAAAAATAAGGTAGCCGTAATTACAGGCGCAGGTGGAGTTTTATGCTCAGCCTTTGCAGAAAATTTAGCAAGTCTTGGCTGCTCAGTAGCTTTGCTCGATATTAATGAGCAGGCAGTTAAGGAAGTAGCCGAAAAGATAAAAAAACAAGGGGGAGTGGCTGAATTTTACCCTTGTAGTGTTCTTGATAAGGAACAGGTAGAAAAGGTACATAAGAAAATTTTAGCCGACCTTGGTAAATGCGATATTCTTATAAATGGTGCAGGTGGCAATAATCCAAGATGTACAACAGCACACGAATATTATGAGGCAGGGGACGAAGAAAGAAGCGATATAAAAACCTTCTTTAATCTTGATAAGGAGGGCTTTGACTTTGTGTTTAGCCTTAACCTAATGGGTACATTAATTCCAACACAGGTATTCTCAGTCGATATGCTGAATAACGATGGTTGTATTATCAACATTTCATCAATGAACGCCTTTACTCCACTTACAAAAATTCCTGCCTATAGCTCAGCTAAGGCAGCAGTTTCAAACTTTACACAATGGTTAAGCGTTCATTTTGCTAAGGCAGGCATTCGTGTTAATGCTATTGCCCCCGGCTTCTTTGTAACTAAGCAAAATAAGGACCTTTTGTTTAATGCAGATGGCACACCAACACCAAGAACAGACAAGATATTAAATGCAACACCAATGGGTCGCTTTGGTAAGCCGGAGGAGCTGTTTGGAGCATTAAATTTCTTGTGCGATAAGGAAGCAAGTGGCTTTGTAACAGGAGTAGTTATTCCTGTTGACGGTGGATTTTCAGCATATTCGGGGGTATAAGTATGAAGCTATGTGCATTTGCAGATGAAGCAAGCGTTGACCTTAACGGTCAAATAGAGGCGCTTAAGAGAAACAACATTTCCTTACTTGAAATAAGAGGCGTTGACGGGGAAAATGTTAAGGACATTTCCTATGATAAAATTAAGGAAATTCATACACGTCTTGAGGGAAATGGCATAAATGTATGGTCAATCGGCTCACCGGTTGGCAAGAACAAAACAGATGATAATTTTGAAAAACAGTTAGATACCTATAAGCGTATTTGCGAGTATGCAAGCATGCTTGGATGCCAAAGAATCAGAATGTTTAGCTTCTTTTCCAAAAATGAGGAAGATGTATTTAACTGCTTAGACAAGCTTTGTAAAGCAACACCCGATGGAATTATTATGTGCCACGAAAACGAAAAGGGCATTTTTGGTGATGACTATGAAAGCTGTCTTAAAATTCACAAGACATTCCCACAAATCAAGGCAGTTTTTGACCCTGCTAACTATGTTCAATGCGACGTTGATACCTTAAAAGCTTGGGAGCAAATTTCCCCTTATGTTGACTATATGCACGTAAAGGACGCACTAAAGGACAAGCGTGTAGTACGCGCAGGCTATGGCATAGGCAATCTTGAAAAAATTATTTCAATGTACGCAAAAAATGGTGGCAACGTTCTTACTTTAGAGCCACACCTAATGGAGTTTTGTGGCTTAAAGGATTTGGAAAACGGTGAAAGCCTTAGCCAAATTCAAGTGTACAATAGTACAGATGAGGCATTTGACGCAGGTGTAAATGCACTCAAGGATATATTAAACAAATTAAGTTTGGAGTATTAATATGAAAATAGGAGCACAATTTTACACATTAAGAGATAGATGCGCAACACCACAGGGCTTTGCAGAAATGCTTAAGCGTGTTGCTGACATCGGTTATACAGCAGTTCAAATTTCAGGTGTTTGCCAATACGACCCCGAATGGCTTGCAAAGGAGCTTAAGAAAAATGGTCTTGAGTGCGCCCTTACTCACTGGAATGTTGATGAGGTAAGAGAAGACCCGATAGGTGTTCTTGAAAAGCACCGTATATTTGGTTGTAATAGAGTAGGTATTGGTTGTATGCCAAAATGGGCAACAGAGGAAAATACCTACAAATTCATTGAAGACTACAAGGACTGTGCAAGAATTTTAAAGGAAAATGGTGGTAAGCTTTTCTATCATAACCATCATTGCGAGTTTACAAAATGCTCAGACGGTGAGCTTATTTTTGATAAGCTTATAAAGGCATTCTCACCGGACGAGCTTGGCTTTACCCTTGATACCTACTGGGTACAGGTTGGTGGTGCTGATACCTGTGATTGGTTAAAGAAGCTAAAGGGCAGAGTAGAATGTATTCACCTAAAGGACTTAGCAATTGTAAATGATGAACAGCATATGGCTCCAATCGGCAAGGGCAATATGAACTTTGAAAGAATATTAGACACAGCAAAAAAATCAGGCACAAAGTTCGCACTTGTAGAGCAGGATTTGTGCTATGGCGAGGACCCACTTGATTGCTTAAAGCAAAGCTATGATTATCTGAAATCACTTGGATTAAAATAAGGAGTTAATATGAAAAAGGTAAGACTTGGTATATTAGGAATTGGTAACATAGGTACAGTTCACTCAAACAATATTTTAGATGGCAAATGCCCTGAAATTGAATTAAGCGCAGCTTGTGATTTAAAGGAAGAAAAGCTAAACGCATTAAAGGAAAAAAGTCCTAACACAGTAACCTTTACCGACGCAGAAGAAATGATGGATAGTGGTCTTTGTGACGCAATTCTTGTAGCAGTTCCACACTATGACCATCCAAAATATGCTATTATGGCAATGAAAAAGGGCTTACACGTAATGGTAGAAAAGCCGGCTGGCGTATATACAAAGCAGGTTTTGGAAATGAACGAGGTAGCAAAAACCTGTAATGTTAAATTTGCTCTTATGATGAACCAACGTACTAACTGCATTTATCGTAAAATGCGTGAAATCGTTAAAAGTGGTGAAATGGGCGCAATTAAGAGAACAAGCTGGATTATAACCAACTGGTACAGACCCCAAGCATATTATGATTCCGGTGAATGGCGTGCTACCTGGAGTGGAGAGGGTGGTGGAGTACTACTTAACCAATGCCCACACAACCTTGACCTTTGGCAATGGATTTGCGGTATGCCTGTAAAGGTAGAGGCAAAGCTACACTATGGTAAGTGGCACAACATAGAGGTTGAGGACGACGTAACTGCATATGTAGAGTACGAAAACGGCGCAACAGGAACATTTATTACAACAACAGGTGATATTCCGGGTACTAACCGTTTTGAAATTACTCTTGAGCATGGTAAGCTAATTGCAGAGGGTGATAAGCTTATGATGTGGAGGAGCGAAATTAGTGAGCCGGAGTTTTCAAGAACAAACGAGGTTGCCTTTGCTTGGCCGGAAATCGTTGAAAGCGAGATTGAAACCGACGGTAAAAATGAGCAGCACTTTGGTGTTATGAACGCATTTGCCGCAGCTATTTTAAGAGATGAGCCATTAATTGCAGAGGGAAGCGAGGGCATAAACGGTCTTACCATTTCCAACGCAATGCACTTGTCCTCTTGGCTCGGCAAGGAAATTGTAATTAGCGAATTTGAC
The DNA here is from genome assembly GCA_017621085.1 of Clostridia bacterium. Classification (GTDB taxonomy): domain Bacteria; phylum Bacillota; class Clostridia; order Oscillospirales; family CAG-272; genus RGIG2000. The sequence continues at coordinate 15,258 of JAGATW010000073.1, forward strand.
CACGAAAAATTCTATGAGCTTTTAATGGAAAGAGTTAAAACATCAAGGAGAAGAACAGCGGTAAAGGATGTTAAGGTTGATATGAGCGCATCATTTGGAGGAAAAAAAGAAGATGAGGACCTTTATTTTAGGAACGGACTGGGGCGAGGACTCAGATGATTGCGTAGCAGTCAGAATTCTTGCAAGAGCCCACAAAATGGGCGAAATAAAGATGCTTGGTATGGGCATAAATACCCTAACAGAGTATTCTGCACCTTCACTTTATAGATTTTTGGAAAAAGAGGGGGTTAGCATTCCCGTAGGAGTTGACAAAAGCTGTCCACACAAAATAGAATACGTAACCTACCAAAAAAGATTAGCAGGTGAAACTGACAAAACAAATGACGACTTTGAGGACGCAGTACGCTTGTATCGTCGTCAAATCGCAAATGCTAAAGAGCCTGTTGAAATCTTAGAAATTGGCTTTTTACAGGTAATTTGTGGCGTGCTTATGAGTCAGCCTGATGATATTTCTCCAAAGACAGGAATGGAATTATTCAAGGAAAAGGTAAAGAAAATTTGGATAATGGGTGGCAGATGGGATATGCAGGGTGGAAAAGAATATAACCTATGCAAATATCAATTTGCAAGTGATGCTTCCCACACATTTGTTTCAAATTGCCCTTGCCCAATTACATTCTTAGGCTGGGAGGTTGGCGCTAACCTAATAACAGGCAACAACCTAAAGGCTGATGATTTCTTGCACATAGCACTATCTGACCATGGCTCAGGCGATGGTCGTGAAAGCTGGGACCCAATGCTTGTAGCCCTTGCTATAATTGGAGATAATGAAAAGGCAGGCTATAAAACAGTAAAGGGCTATGCCACAGTAGATAAGGAGGGCACAAACTTCTTTAAAGAGGACGAAAACGGGCCTCACGAATATGTAGTTAAGGCTCACGATGACTCCTACTACTCAGAAATGATTAATAATCTAATAGCATAAAAAACAACGCACTTCAACTTGAAGTGCGTTGTTTTACTTGACCATACAAAAAAGATATGCTATACTTAAGAAAATAACATTAAAAAAGGAATAGCTATGTTAAAAAAAGCACTAATAATATTACTTTGCCCCCTTCTTTGCAGTTTTTCGTTAATGGGATGTAGCGAGGCGGATACATATGAAATACCTTTAAATAGTGAGCTTTTGTATGGACGCAATATTTTATCAACAATGCCAAACTCAAAGGCGCTTCTTTACGCATACGACAATATTGTGTCAGGCGTTAACAAATCCTTAAAGGAAATACCTGTATCTAATAACACACTCCATATATCCAAGGAAGAGCTTATTATGGTGATGGACACTTATAGGCGCGACCACGTTGAGCATTTTTGGTTTGGAAATTCTTATAACTATACATACAATGATGAAACAATAATAAATTTAAAGCCTCAATATACTATGTCGGGCTACAAGCTAAAGGAAGCCAAGCAAAAGCTTGAAGAGAAAGTCTTAAAGCTTCTTGATGGTATAACAAGCTCTATGTCAGAATATGAAAAGGAGCTTTTAATACACGATTCTCTTGCGCAAAGCACCGTTTATGTAGAATCGAAAAACTCTCATAACCTTTATGGCGCTATTGTTGAGGGTAAAGCCGTTTGCGAGGGCTATGCCGAAGCCTTTCAATACCTACTAAACAGAGCAGGAATTAGCTCTTTTATTGTTATTGGAAATAGTAAAAACCCAAGTGATAAGGATGGTACATCACAAGCTCACGCATGGAATTTAGTTCGTATTGATAATGAATATTATCACGTTGACCTCACATGGGACGACCAAAAAAATCATACCTATCACTCCTATTTTAATGTAAGTGATGATGTAATTTTACAAGACCACGAAATAACACCAACAAATTATCAGCTTCCAGCTTGTAATTCAAGCACAGCTAATTATTTTGTTAAAAACGACACATATATAACGGATTATACCTTAGATGAAATCGTAGCATTATTTGACAAAAGCAACAAAGCAAATCTTTATCTTGATGGTGACGTGGAGGCTTTTTTGAGCTGGTATAAAAACAATATTGTTACCATAGCCGAAAAGATAGGCATTAAAGGCTCATTTGAGTATAGCTCCGAAATACTTGGAAATGAAATTGTGCTTACCATAACCACAGAATAAAAAAATCTCCTCGGTTCTCTCTGCATTCTTCACGGAGAATTGGCAAGCACGAAAACTTCGGCAGAGAACTTGTTTTCTCTGCCGATTTGTGTTATAATGGAGGTAATGAAAAGCCTCCCTCCTGAATGCGCGCATCCTTAGGGGTATGGGCTTTGCCCGATGCCTTTGTAATACAAAGGCGAAACTTGCTATAAAACAATAAAAATGCAAAATTAAAAAGAGAAGCTTATTAAACAGAAAAACGGGGGGATTTTATGAAAAAGGTATTCGCTATTTTTATTTGTTTGGTAGTTATTTTTTCTTTTTCTGCTTGTACCAATGAAGTTAAATTTACTGAAACTGAAGATAAAACCATTGTAACAATCGACGGCACTGAATACACTTTTGTCGGCAACGAGGGTAGAGTTTGGTGTTTTGGTGAATGGGAGTTCATCGGTCATGTAAAGGGAGAAAAAAAGACCTTTGTTCATCTTACCAATAAGATTAAAACAGGTATGTATTCTGTTAATGGTAGTCAAGATGTATTGGCAAGATATTTTCCCGATAATGAGTTCGCTGCTATATATGTAAAGTCCGAATTGCTGAAAACAGAAGTCACTCTTGATAATTGTATTAGATTTGATTTTGTAAAAGGTTTGCTTTTTAATAATGATGAAACGATAATCTCAAAAACCGGAATAACTGAATGCGAAGATTTTCTTAATGAAATTAAAAGTGGGCAAAAGGCAAAAGATGCTGGATTGTATGATTTGGTAAAGCAACCCGACGGGATGTCGAAAAACTGTCATGTCTACGGATATGCCTGTGGTGTTATACAGGACGATGTTAACATAGTTATTCCTTTGCAAGTGATGTCATTTGATGATAAAGCATATTCAATCACAATCGACGATATAGAATATGTTTTAACTCAAGAATGGGTAGA
>JAGATW010000011.1 GCA_017621085.1 Clostridia bacterium
AATTTAATTGCAATTTTCTTTTCAGCCTCGTATTCAGCAATAGCCTCTTTGTTGATATAGTAGCTTTGTACAATTGAGACTGCATTGTTCATATCAGCAAACTGGGAATATGAATAGCCCTTCCATGTAAACAGTGCATCTACCTTTTCATCGTTATTTACATCACCGCATCTTTCACACTTATACTGCTTACTACCCTGTACCATATAGTTTTCATAAGCTATACCAAGATAGATTGTGTGGCTATGGCCGAGTGCCTCACCCTCTGTCTGTGGCTCACCCATTATAGTACCGCAGTAGCAGTAGCTTGCTACCATTTTTGGCATTGTGCAGGTAGCATCAGTTGCTTCGGTCTTTTCTGCAAAGTGATAAACCTCATCACTCCAAGCAACGGAATTGTAGCCAAGTGTGCACTTTCTGCCTGTTTGACACAAGTATAGTGCTGTGCCATTATATGCTCTGTTGCCTGTTGCCACAGTTGTTAATGTAGCCTCGGTTGTATTTGGCATAATTATGTCAACTTTTCTGCCTATTCCCTCGGTATGCTTGAAGGATGTCATCTTACCAAGGAAAACCACTGTCATAGTTTCATTGCTTGTACCCAAGCCGGTAATTGATGTTTCGTTAAACACGGTAACATTTTCGCCAACCACTAAAACCTCGTTAATGTTGTTACAGCCTCTAAAGCACTGGGCAAGGCTTGTAAGAGCACTTGGGAAATAGTAAACTCTTTCCTTTGCAGGCTTATTCTGCTCATATTTTGTAGCATCAAATACACCATTTGTCAAGAAGCTTTCAATTGAATAATCCTCGGTTACAAAATAAAGGGATTTACAATCATAGAATGCGCCCTTTTGCCACTCTGTATTTGTGCTGAAGCTTGTAACACTCTTTGGTAAATACAAGAATCCAAGAGAGGTACAGCCGGCAAACATTTGCTTTTCAATGATTTCAATATTGTCGTTTAGCTCAACAATCTTTAAGCCGGTACAGCCTGCTAAAAAGCATACAGGGTATTGCTTTACAGTACACATAGAAAGGTCTGCATACTCAAGCTTAGTGCAGTTCATAAATGTGTTCCAGTTGTTTGATTCGTATTTAAACTCCTCAGACAAGGAAAGGGATTTAACACCTGAGTTAAGAAATGCTTGTTGTCCTATGCTTACAACATTTGGAAGGCTTAAATTAAAGTAACAGCCCTCATTTTTACTTGTATTTTGGAATGCTATTGAGCCAATAGTTGTTACATTTTCAAATGCAAAATCACCTTCAAGGTTAACACATCCGTCAAAGCTCCTGTGGTTTATTGATGTAATATTAGCAATGTTCTCAAATTCAACAGTCTTAAGGTTAGTACAGCCCATAAAGTTTGCAGTTGCAATAGCGGTAATTCTTGAAGGAATAGTAACGCTTGTTAAGGATGTACAGCCTGCCAAGGCACGCTCGCCCATGCTTGTCAACTGAGATGGCAAATCAATGCTTGTAAGCGATGTACAGTTTTCAAATCCGTTACCTCCAATATAGCCATTAATTTCTGTGCTATCATTGCTATCCCATACAACTGTGGTAAGTGCTTTCAAGTTATTAAATGCACCTGCGTGAACACCGAAAAGGCTTGATTTAAAATGAACATACTTTAAATTTGTCATTAAATTTGTGCGGGAATAGTTTTTTGACACTGCTGTAAATACGTCAGGTAGCTCCAAGCGAATAATGCAGGATTCATCATAGACTAAGCCTGTTGCACCGTTAATAGCGGTAACATTAAATAGTGGCTGATAGCCATTCTTTCCATCATCTCTTGCGCCAAAGAAATAATACATAGGATAGGTAAGGTATGTTTCTGTACCGGGTACCTTAACAACTACCCTTGCAGTATCACCATCAGAATAGCCAAAGTCGTTAAGTGCGTTGATTGCGTCGTTGTCTGTAATAATGCTTACATCTCCAAATTCGTCAGAGCTTGATGGCTCAGCTGCGCTTACGCAAATAGCAAACAAGCAACAAAGCATTAAAGCAAGAACAAGGACTAATGCTTTCTTTTTCATAAAAATTCTCCTTATGTAAATTATTATTCAGTTTATTATAACATAAAAGATTGCTTGTTTCAATATAAATAGCAAATCTTTGTTGTACTCTTCAACATAAACTCAAAAAGGGGCTGACACATTAAGAAAGCCCAAAAAAGCAAAAAAGAGCTGTTGCTCTTAACTGATTTTTTCAATCAGCTATTTGCAACAGCCCCTTTGCTTTTTATTCACGCCGTGTTCTGTTCCACGCACTAAAACACAGTCGATTGATTTCGTCACAAACATCAAAAGTTATCTAAAATATATTGCTTCGGCGAACACCACGGGGGTGAATCTATTCCAAAAAACTCTTGCGCAGGTGGGGGGTCTTTTTTGTAGTCCACCAAGCCAGCTCTTCTTTTTTCCAAAGGATTGCGCTGTTCCCATTCCATAAATGCAATTAACCGTTCTTTGATTAAAGATTTATTTGTCCATTCTTCACACCACTGCTCAAACTTCAACATAATTTCTTCAGGTGTTGTTTGCTCAATTTCCGTATTCCAATGCCCATAAACAAGCTCAGTTGGCAATAAAGCATTAATAAATACTCCGGGACGAATATAGTAATCCTCTTTAGAAAAACTGCTTCCTTGAATATAAAAGCAAATTGTAAATTCGCCTATGTTTTTCGTCCAACGCTTGTTCTTTTTCTTAAAGCCCTTTTTCTTCAAATACGGCTTTGCATATTCTATTAATTGCTCTTCGGATAAAAACTGTTCCATTGCTTGTCCTCCACATTTTCCACAGAATTTTATAGCCTTTTGTTTATAAACCAAAAGCCGTTGCGTGTGGTTGTGGGGTGATTATAGATGTATTTGCCACCTAAGCTTTTTACGTATTCCCAGTGGGTTTCCACGATGTCACCCTTTAGCCTTTCAAGGCGTTCCTTGTCATTTGATAAAAAGTCGGCTATATGTGGGGTAAAGTCTGTCCACACCTGTGTATAGGCAGGGCCTGTGAAAATGTCCTTTGCTATCGGTCCTCGGTTACCGTAGGTATTAACGGAAATTAGCTTATCTCCCACCTTTAGGTTATACTTTTCCTTGTATGCAGGGGCAAATTGCAAAATCAGGACTGCGTCCATATCCTCGGAATACACCGCCACTAAAAGTGGGCTTGTACACATAACAACAGCCGGCTCAACAGAGCCAAAATTTAAGCATTCTGCCTCTACTCTTGCAAATTTTCTTAGCCTTATGCGATTTTTAAGGCTAAGTCCATAAATTTTTCCAATATCACGCCATTTAGCTTTAGACAATTTTATATTGCCCTCGACCTCGGCTTTACTGTTTTTGTCAATAAACCTTTTTCTCATTTTCGCCTTTCCTTGTAGTCCCTTAAAATCTCGCCGGCTACCCAGTCGTTTGTTTTGCCTTGGTAGTGGATTAGGTCACAGCGAAGGATATTATAATCCGGTGTGCTTTCATCATAAAACGGACAGCTTCTTACATCAAAAACGGTTGTGTTGCTCATTTCGTTTGCTAATTCACTAAATAAGCCATTTATGTAGTTCATACTATCAAAGCACTTTCCTGTCGGGTCGGCATTTTTCATAACCTGTACAAAGGGCATTCTATGTAGAATTATTGGTGCGTTACATCCAATTGCTTCTCTCATACCGTTAAAAATTGTTAGGTAGTCATTCTTTAGTCTGCCCTCAAGATTTGAGGTGTGTTGCCAGGTTTCCTGCTCTCCGCCTCTCCAATGAATACCCATATAGTCAGGCTCAAGCTCATTTATTTCAAAATGCTTTTTAAGTAGGCTAAGAATGTGAATTGTAAGTGGGTACATTGAAATATCACAATCCCCCTGTACTCCCGGAATTAGTTTTTTTGGTCTGTGTGGACTCCACATACCATAAACGCCCTGCGCCCCAAGAGCTATATGGATTATATATAGGTCGGGCAAATCTATTCCGTTATCAATATCGCTTTGCCAACGCCTTGCAAGGCAGTTAGCTATGGAATATGTATTGTCCTGTGTTTCAGCTAAGTTCATACCATAGCTTGTATAGCCTGTAAATTTAAGCTTTTCCGTGTCAAAGGACTGGTTAGGCTCACGATTTAAGCCAAATACATTTTTAAGTGGTTCTTTAATTTTGTCCTTTTCCTCTAAGCATGTTCCGTGACCAACTGCGTTTGATTGACCAAACAGCATAAATACAGCAACTCTTTTCATTACTCAATTACCTCATACTCTAACATTTCGTATTTTAATTTTGTGCCAATGTCTATGCCCTCGGGAAGTAAGAACATAGCAATAAATATTTCCTCCCCTGTTTCCTTATCCTTAATATAGGCATATTCGCCCTCTATTTTAATAACTGTATAATATCTCGTTTCCATAATACTCTCCTTTTTTATAATTTTAGCACAATATAATCTTATAATCAATAAAAAAGCTAAAAAAATAGCCACCCTGTGTGAAAAATCGACACAGGGTGGTATTTTTTAGTGAATATACGCATCTATCTTTTGAATTGCGAATAGTCTGTCTGACATTATATTTAAACGTGATATAGCATCATTTATTCCTGCTATTACGTTAGTGTCTGTCACGCCGTTCTTTAATAGCTCTGACTTTAATTCATTAATAGCTCTTATTCCTTGCTTTCTTGTAATTCTTGGGTCTATTGAATAAATCTTGTGAACATATACTCTGCCGACCATTGTTACAAAATCGCCTGTATTTTCCTTTATTTCTTTAGAAAAGTCCTTTACAAACTTATCAATTTTATTGTTTACATACGCTTCCGGGTCATCTCCGCTTTTCTTAACCTCGTCTAAAAGCCAAGAAACGTTCTTTAAATACTTGCCGAACTGCACTGCAAAATAGGAAATTTCAATTCTTATTCTGTCAGTATCTCTTATTCCCGTTAGATAATTTACCAGCTTATTGTCTTTTTCGGAAAAGGATGATGATTTTACAAGCTGGGCTATTAAAATTGTTACCATTTCCTTGGCGCATTCGCCTTCCTTGTCTATCATTTTGTCTAACAAATAATTGTAAAGCGCGCCCTTATCACTTAAGTAAATATCTCCTTCCTCGTCCTGTGCCCAATCTAAGACTAAGGGAATATCACTGTTTGGAAACAGCACTCTCATTTCAGGCTCGAAGGAATGGTCTTCTTCATTATAAGTGCTTATTGCTCTTATATATTCTAAAATTCTTTTGCGCATTTCCTCGTCATCGTCATCGTCTTCCTCATCACCAATATCAAAATGTCTTCTTTTACCAAGCCTACGAAAACGCTCCTGCAAGGACATAGGCTCATTTTCTTTCTTTGACGATGCCAATTTCCATTCAGATGTCTTGATTGTTTCAAGGGTTACAGGCTTATCTCCCTTTTCATCATTTTCTGCCTTTTTTGTACACTGGGTTCCCTCGTTTTGCTTTTTAATGGTGAAATCTCTTAGCTGACCGATGTCACAAATCAGCTCATATTCACTTTGGTTAATGCACCTTGCCAAGCCATTTTGACAAAGGGTATCGGCAACGCTTTTTATATCATCCTCGTCACATCCAACCTCGTCATCTATGCTATTTATATTAATGTATGTAATGCCCTTGTTTAACCTTTTCGATATAGCACCATATACTTCTCCGAATTTCATAGGCGCACCTCCTTAATTATTTGATAATATTGCTTCAATTTCTTCCTTGGAAAGACTGTTTTTTGACGCTAATTCATTTGCAAGGGAGTGTAGCTTGTCCATTCTTTCCTTGATTATGGTAATTGTCCTTTCGTATTGCTCTCTTAGAATTTGTCTTACCTTTTCAATTACAAGGTCTGATTCTCTGTTATCAAGGACCATTAAAAAGTCGTCAATCATTCCATAATCGCAAACTATGGATTTTGCAAGTCTTGTAGCATTTTTTAGGTCTGATGAAGCTCCTGTATTAATACCGCCGTCACCATATTCTAATATTTCTGCACATCTTCCACCTAAGGACATACAAATTTTATTTAAAAGCTCCTCTTTTGTATAAGTGCCCTTGTCCTCATCTCCATGATAAACATAGCCACCATAATTGCCTCTGCCTACTATTGTTGCGTGTACAACGGGAATATTAAGTGCATAGCCTACTAATGCGTGACCTGCCTCGTGAATTGCGGTTTTTTTGATGCTTTCCTCACTTTGTGTCTTCTTATCCCCATCATTAAAGCAATCAAGCTCCTCCACTAAGTATTTATCATCTATGCCGATATTTCCTGTTTCGTCCTCGTACTTTCTTAATGCGTTTTGGACAACAAGATTTAAGTCAGCCAAGCTCCAGCCGATTGTTCTTCTTGCAATTTGTGTAATTGCTTCCTTAGTAACGCTTGAGCCATTTATTTTATTAAGTGCTTTTACAAGAAATTCCTCTCTTTGCTCTTTCTTAGGTAAATCTACATAAATTCTCTTATCAAATCTACGCAAAAATGCCTCGTCAAGCTTGGTGTCATTCTTTCTTGTTTTAAAATTTGTAGCACAAATTACAAACACAGGGGCGCATGAATTATCACTAAAGCCATCCATTTCAGAAAGGAATGCGTTAGTTAAATCCTTGGTGTGTTCTGTTTCGCTTGAGCCACCTTGTCTTGACATTGCAATAGTGTCAATTTCATCAAGAAACAAAACGCAGGGTGCGTATTTTCTTGCAAGAGCAAACATATCTCTTATGGACTTTGCTCCATCGCCTACCCACTTGATTAAAAACTCTGTTGCATTCTTTTGTATAAACGGAAGCTTTGCTTCATTTGCAAATGCCTTAGCAAGAGTTGTTTTACCGCAGCCCGGCTCTCCCTCTAACAAGATACCTCTTGGTATTCTTATTCCTTCTCTTATATACCTTTTATAATTTTTAATGTATCTTGCTGCACGGATAAGCTCTGTCTTTGCGCTATCGGCACCGATTACATCCTCATATTTTACATTAGGTATATCTCTTGCTGATACAAACGCCTCGGACTCCGATGCTGTTATTGCAGTTTCAATTCTTAGATTGTGGATTACTACATTTGCTCTTTTGTTTTCCTTGTCATAGGAATAGTCAATATCGTAATTTATTATCTTGCTTACACGGAAAAGCTCCTTGGTCATATAGTTTAAGTCAAGACCCTTGGTAATTTTTCCTATAAAGCCCATTAAATCAAGGCTTGATATTTTCGGGGAATAGCATTCGGATGCTCCGTTTTCTACGTAGTAGTAGAAGAATGAACGACCAACACCACTTGTATTATACACATATGTAGGAATTGCATCCTGTCCCGTGCAATAATCAAATATTTCTCTGCTCTTGCCATTACTTCTTTGGGAAACGTCAATAAATGTAGCGGTTATGTCCATTTTGCTAATTTCCTTAGCCTCTAAGGTATCATTGGCAAATACAAATTCAAGCTTATCGCCCTCGTAGGCGGTAAAGTACTTTTCGTCCTCCTTGTTACAATAAACAAGTATTCTTGACTTGTTATCGTTAAACAACAGGCTCTTAACCTCATCTGTTGCATCATCATAGGAAACATCAAGGCATAGCTCTGTAAACATTTGATTGTTTACTGTGTCCATTGTTGTTTCAACGCCACAGCTCATACTTTTATGAAAAATTTCTCCACCTGCTGACAAAAGTGTTCTTATATCTGCGCTCTCACCTTGATTTAAGATTAAAAGCGTTGCAAGCTTAGAAATATCAATTTTTACACCTATTTCGTACAAGGCTTTATAGTGTTCAATTTGCTTTTGAATATCGTTCGATAATATTTTGTGTATTACCTCCGGGCGAAGCTTATTAAACATTATAACCTTGCCTGAGTTAAATCTTGACACAAGTGCCTCTGTAAAAAACGGAGTTTTTGTTAATGGATTGATTTCTGTTGTTAAGGATTTTGTAATTATTGAATTACTTACATTGGAAAAAATATATTTTCCAACCTGACTATCGTATATATCCTTACCTACATTTGTTGTAACTATTATTATTACATCTCTCAGGTTTATGGGCTTGCCTGTGAACTTGTCCTCAATTTCGCCTCTTTCATAAACCTGAAGAATGGAATTCAGCACATTAATGTGTGCCTTTTCACACTCGTCCAAAAGAATTACACAGTTAGGGTTGTTACGCACAAAGCCTGTAAGCACACCCTCGCAGGCTGCCTTGTATGATGGGTGAATACCAAATAACTCAAATACACTGCTTTCCTTGTCGTTTTTGGTGCTCATATCTATACGTAAAAATGGTACATCTAAGCATTTAGCTATTCTTTCAGCTAAAATTGTTTTACCAACCGCAGGTGCGCCTGCAAAGGTCAGGCTACCGCCTAAGCCCTTTTCGTGGGCGCGGTGTCTTATGCCGAAAAAGTATTCCTTAACGCATTGACAAGCATACTCTTGACCCTCAATGCCCTCAAGCATACCCTCAAGCTTTTTAAGGCTTTTTGCATCATAGCCAAGCTTTACGCTTGTATATTCGCTTTTGTTTTTATCAAACTGGCTTTTATAAACCATTGATGCCTTAACTATATTTTCTCCCATTTTGACACCTCCTTATTAATATCTTTTTAGTGACTCATAGTACATATTAAATATTTTTGTGCAGGTTTCTTCATCATCTACAAAGCGTAGGCTTTCCTCGCTTGCCTTGAAAACCAAGGCTACGTTTTTTTCAAGTCCCTTTACTTCATTAATAGGAGCTAATATACAATATACCTCCTCGTCGCAAACGGTAGCAAATACTTGACTAAACTTAACACGCTCATTTCTTTCATTTACCATTTCGATTGCGTGCATATTGCTTTCGTCAAACAATATTGCCATTAAATTTTCCTTACCTACTTCTAACATTCTTTTTAGCTCCTCTCTTTCTTTTTATCTTCACATATACTTATATAGCCTCGCCCTTTCAATAGTTAACAAAAAAATAAAAAAAGAACAAGAATAAAGAAAACTCCTTATTCTTGTTCGTCTTTTATATCTTGACCACTGTCATCCGGGTCAAAACCCACTGCAATTGCTAAGCCTTTGATATAGCTCCCTCTTGAACTGTTGGTAAGTTCTGTTAACGCTTCCCGGTAGCTTATCAAGCATCCTTGCAATTGACTTTTCAGTTATTCTGTCATCGCTCTTTTTACATCTTTCGATGATTTTTGCACTGATGATAGTATAGCCTGAATATGGAATTTGACTATCTATTAATATGTGACCTGTTTCTGCTGTAAAGCAAAGGGACACAACCTCCTTTTGACTGGCAATCAAGCTATCATATAGCTCCTGTGCGCAGTCAAGAAGTCCGTAGGATGCACCATTCTTTTCTATGTATTCGTCCTCCGGGCTTGGTACAGCATTGGTAGCTGTATCAAATATGCTTACACTTGTATCGTCGTCGGTCTCCATATTTTCTGACATACACGCCTTTTCTCTTTCGGCAATTATAACCGCCTCAACACGCTCTAAGTCAATATCCAAAATGTTGGATATTATCCTTATATCCTCAAGTGTTGCAACTGTTGAGGACTTTCCTAAAATCTTGGAAAGCGCATTGGAGATTTCGATTACGTCCTTTTGCACTCTCTTCTTTTGAGCCTGCTCTTGGTCTGTGCCCTTTTTGTAGCGAGCACCGAATGACCTTAAGAAGTAGTGTGTAAACGGTCCCTTGTCGGTTTTATAGTAAAGCAAGCAATCCTTTACGGATTCTGCAAGCTCTAACCAATAGTCGCCCTCACCGTAGATAAGAGAAACGTATTCACCTATATTGTTTATAAGCTCCATTCTTCTGCTTTCGGAATGGGTCAAGCGATCAATTGGGTCTTTTTCGAATATTTCGTTTGTGTTTATTGCGTCTGCTAACCTTTGAAGTCTTTGCTCATCGACATTAAATCTCATTTTATCTTTCCCCCTTATTTAGATAGAAAGAAGCTTTTTTAATACCGTCCTTGCCTTTTTTGGATCATCGCAATTAATCTTGTTTGAAATAGAATTAATATAATATGTGGTGGATAAATCCCATATCATATTATTGACCGGCTTTCCAAACTCATTAAAGTCTGCCTTTCCATATAAAATTCTGTTAACCTTACAATTTAAATATTTCTCGGCAAAATTAAGAGCTGCAAAGGTTAAAATAGGAACATCCTTTGGTCCGTAGGTAATATCTGCTGTTATTACAGAATCTTCGTCTATTTCATCAACGATTGCGTCAAGCAAATCGTGGTGAACTCCCTTCTCAAATGAAAAATCTGTCACCAATACCTTAATTTCAATTTTTGCACCTATGTTTTTGTTTACGTCATTGACCTCGTTTGTAAAATCAACAACATTCTGCTCATAGCGGTTAAAGGAATCCTTTTTGGCTATTAAAACTATTTTAGCCTCTTCCCCTGCCGTTATGTTTTTTTGCAAATATGCGTTTAATGGATAACGAAACTTTTCCTCTGACACTTCCATTGTCTTGTCAGCAACTTCATATTTCGTTTTTTCCTTTGCAACGCCCATATTGCAACAGCATAAAATTACTTGCTTTTTCATAATTATACCTTTTCAGTTAGGATTTATCCAAGAGAGCTTAACTGAATGCCCGTACCCCCTTTAAAATATATTTTCATATTTTCCGCCATTCACCACAAAGCTACAAGGACTTATGCACAATTTAATTTGTATCATAAGCATCCTTATGGAATGATGAATTTAAAATTAAGCGTAAAGCTACGAAAAGCTCACTAATCCTGACCTCTTGAACAAGCAAGTTTTGCTTTCGGCTCATTAATTGAGCCTTGATATTCAAGTGACCTTTAGTGTAGCCTTGGGTAAATACCCTTAAATCGCGCTTACGCCCTTGACCAATTGAATACCGTTTGCAGAATAATTTTTGCTAAGCAAACCACAATTCCCCTTATATTTGTAGTCCGGCTTTTTAGTGTCCGTATTACAAGGCGATATTTTACTTAACAAATGCTTTTCTGTAATAGCACAACTTAACATATACTTTAAGTTAACACTAATACAGCTTTTATCACTTGACATAATTATAGATGCTTTATTTTTTGGAGCGCAGAAAGAAGCATTTGTTAAATTAGTATTCAAATGCTTAATAGTATTCAATTTTGTTAATTTAACATTACCTAACATTTCTGTCTCCTTTCTTAGTGAATAGTCACTATAAATAAAGCCTTAAAATTACACAAGCGAAAGGGTTATTGCCCTAACATAATACTGTACCTATTAATATACGCAAAAATTAACATTTTTACTTTAATTTTTCAAAAATTTTTTAAAAATTGTTTTTTATGTCAATTTTTGGGTATTTTTTAATGCTTTTGGTGTAAAAAAGAGAGCATTTCGGCTCGTATGAAACCGATTTGTTCTCTCTTTTTCTGTTAGTATTAAAAGTGATATTCTTCGCAGACGCGAAGAGTGATATTTCCCTGACGGGAAGTGATATTGCAAGGCAAAGCCTCGCAGTGATATTCTATTCGCCTTAAAACTCGCGTAGCGAATATCACTCGGCGTAAGCCAAATACAACTGCGTAGCAGTATCACTCGCCGTTAGGCGAATAGAGTTGCGTGATACTCTTAACGGAGTATCACGCATACCCTTGCCCTCTCTTTTTTGCTTATTGCTTTTCGATTTTGTACCCAAGCTTTATAATTAGCTTAAGAGTGTTCATAGCTGTTACACGGTCGTATTCCCTTTCAAATTCAGGAAGCTCATCGTATGGCACAAGACAAGGAGTTGTTTTTTTCTTATCATCTCTTTTTTCGCCCAAGGTCCAGCCCTCATTAATACGATTAAGCGCCCAATTTTCGTGAACGTTTTTTGCAATATACTCCGTTAGCTCAGCTATTTCATTTGGCAATTCAACATTGCTTGTATCTATTGGATTTGGCTTATACATATTATCTCCCATTAAAAATCAGAGTTTGGATAGTCATAAATCTTAAAGTCGTAATCATTATACTTTTTATCATATAAATCGTATGACAATTCATCAAGCAAATCAAGGTCATCCCTATACTTAGGGTCAAATGTACCTGTAATTTTACCATCCTTGGTTAAAACTCCACGCACACCCTTCATATCACATTCAACTAAGCAAGGATGTAATTTAATATCCATTTGCTTGTATGTTCCGGGGATACATTTTCCGTTTTCATCAAACTTAACATAAGCATCATAATTGCCTGTATAACGGAAGCCCTTAACACGTGTAAATGCGTTCCAGCGTCTATGCTCAAGCCAAGACATTCTGTGTAGGAAATTAATATGCTCTTTTTCATTTTCCTCAGTACAAAATTCACCTGCTATGGTTTTCTTATACAATTCAAGCTGATTCTTAACGTGATTAACATATTCAGAATCTGTTGGATTATCATAATCAAGTAATGATAAATTCATCAAGCCTGAGGAGAACATTTTATACTTAACGTGCATTGCTCTTGCAAGGCTTGCCCAGTGCTTATAGTCGTCCTTCATACGCTTTTTGTGCTTTTCCATCAGATTGTTATCCTGCATATTGAAGTAATACTCCTGCATTAGCTGAGCTGTTAAGTCGTGCTCTGTCATAAACACATTACGCACGCTATATACCTCACGATAGCTACCTATTGCACAGGTATAAACGTCTGTTTTATCATTAAAGAAGCAATGTCTCTTTTTACGATTTAATGCGTCCTGTAGCTCGGAATTATATACTACATAAGCAACAACGGTTCTATCAAGAGTGCTTTTGGAAAGATGATATTGTCCTATATATTCTCTTATGGTATTTGCAACTGATATATTGTCCTCATCGGAGCCTATGGATACAAGGAAATAGTCGGTATCTAAAATACCCTTTTTCTCATTTGTCAAAAGCTCAATAAACTTAGAGGATTTAACGTCACACTGACGATATTTTACCTTACAATATACAGGGGACATATCTCCCTTTCTGTTTATTAACAAGCAAGGGTCATTTTCAATTGTTGTATGCTTGATTTCCGGATTTACATAGTCTATCTTGCTCCAGAATTCTTCTTCTGTTTCCTGTGATAGTACATTAATCTTAAGGTTGCAATTTAATATTTGTCCAAACCAATAGGTAGATAAAAACATTTCTGTACCTATATGACCTGTACCTAAAATAGTTACATTTAAGTCCTGTGTGCCATCTGCATTTTTTTCTCTGCCGATTAATGGCTCATATAAAGGAATATCAACTAATAGATTAGATACAAGGTTTCTGTAGCTATCTACCGGTATAAAGGCAGGAAGCTCATCATTTGTAAAGCCATAGTCTTTTTCAAGCTTGTCTCTTACGCTTTTTTCAACTTGAATGTATGCATCATCTGTTGTGAACAAGAATATTTCTGCATTCTTTAGATATTTGTTATTGGCTATGTTTGAAAGTGAGGTTAGAGTTTGTAGGTTTACCGGCTCATTTTCATCAATAATAAAGAATTTTCTTGCTCCAAGCTTGTTCTTTTTTACGTGGGACAAGTCATCATTTACACAAATTCCTCCAATAAGCTTCGCCTCTTGAAGCATTTCTGTGCTTCTTTCGTCGTCACTATCAATGTAGGCATCACAGAAAACAATAACAGGCTTTTTTAGGAACGATTTAGTTTCAAGCCAAACACTTTTTGCAAGAACTAATGAGCCCTCATTAAGCTTACTGAAATAATACTTATCTCTCCATACAGCAAGGTGACAAATTCTTAATTTTATTCTTGGGAAAACGCTTGCTAATATTTCAAAGATAATAGCTCCTCCAACAACGGGTGCTACAAAGTTGAGAACAGATGCATACAAGCCGTAAACATTTTGAAGAATTGTGCCATCACCAAATATTTCACGCATCATTGCTTTTCCGTTTATTATGTATTCGGTATAGTCCTCATCCATACTAAAGCTTTGAAGTGCGTGGACAATACTGTTAAATATCTCCTCACCCCAGGAAAGTGCCTGAGTTGGGTCGGATGGATTAATAGCAGAATAATAGCCTACTGCATATCTTAAGCACCATACAGATGTAATAAGACAAGCTGAAAATGCAAGTACACGTCCCATTCCCGATTTTTGAACAATCATTTTAGATGGTCTTGTAGCCAATCTGCGAATTATCATAAATAAGCAAGGGACTAATAATATAATTACCGACAAGCATAGTAGAGTAACTATGAATGCGCTTTGTCCATAAGTCATAATTTTTCCTTTCAAGGTTTTCATTTAAGAGTGGGAAAGCTCCCACTCTTAAACTGATAATGCCATATTTTTAATTATTTTTTATCCGCCTTGGCTATTGCTTGTTCAATTTCAACGCCATTTAGGTGGTTTTTATTTATCAATTCCTCGACTAAGGAATCTATCTTATTCTTGTTTTGAGAAATTAGCTCTATCGCCTTTTTCATTTGCTCATCAAGAATACGATTTACGCAAGCGCGTATCATTGTAGCTATGTCGCCGTCAGCTCCGTGTGTTACAACGGCAAGTCCAAATTCAGAATCCATGCCATAAGTGCAAACGATTTGCTGAGCTATAGAGGTTGCAGATTGCAAATCTCCACTTGCCCCTGTTGAAATACCATCTTGCTCACCATAATAAACTATTTCAGAGGCACGACCACCTAAGGAAGTTCTAATTTTGCTAAGAAGCTCTTCCTTTGTATAAATAGCCTTGTTTTCATTGTCTGCGTGTTGCATATAGCCACCGTGATTGCTACGAGCAACTACTGTAAGATATGATGGTGTTTCTCCACTTAGGTAGCATATAAGGGCGTGACCTGCCTCGTGTCTTGCAACACGCTCAAGAGTGGAGTCATCCCATTTTTTAACATCGCCACTATTAAAGGTTTCAAATGCCTCTTCAAAAATAGCATCATCAACCACAACGCTTCCCTCTCTTATTGCAGAGCGAAGAGCAAGCTCAGCAACAGAATCAAGGTCTGCTAAGCTCATTCCCGTTGACCTTACTGCAATATTATCAATTTGCTCGTCTGTTAGCTGAATTGCGCGATTTCTTTCGCACTTCATTTTTAAGAATTTAATTCTGTCTTCCTTGCTTGGCAAATCAATATAAACATGTCTATCAAAGCGACGTACCAATGCCGGATCTAAGCTCTTTTGTGTTCCCGGCTCTGCATTAAAGTTTGTTGCCGCAAGAACAAATACAGGCTTAGTTGGGTCACTTGCAAAGCCATCCATTTCAGTTAAAAAGGCTGTTAATGTTTCCTCACCTGTAGCACCGGAATTTGAACCACCGCGACGCTCCTTAGCTATTGCATCAATTTCGTCAATAAACAATATTGATGGTGCATATTTACGTGCAGCCTTGAAAAGCTCGTGTACTCTTTCTGAGCCCTCACCAACATACTTTTTCAGGAATTGGTTACCCTCGGCTGCGATAAATGTAACACCTGCCTCACAAGCCATAGCCTTGGCAAGCATTGTTTTACCTGTACCCGGAGGGCCATAGAGTAAAATACCCTTTGGAGCTTTCACTCCTGTTCCCATATATTTCTTAGGATTTTTTAGGTATTCTACAAAATATGTAAGCTCCCTTTTAGCATCCTTAGCTCCTATTACATCATCAAAATGAACATTAGGTCTTGACACTGCGCTTAAAATGTTTTTCGCATCCTCAGAATCAACCGCTACCTTCATTTCAAAGTCAAACAGCTTAATTTGGGCAATCTTTCCGTTTTTAGATACCGTTTGAGCTGTTTCAAAGGAAACAAGCTTGTTTTCCTTTGCTAATTTTACCATACTTGCTTGCTGATATAAATTTGATGATACTTGGTTTATTTGCTTAGCAAAGGAGTCTGTGCCCTTTGTTATGTAGAATGTGCCACGCACACCTTGACGCATAAAGGATATTTTTTCTTCCTCGCTTAAATTACAGCCACGCTCCTCAATCAAATATACAGGTAAGTCGCTTCTGTTTTCCTTTAAGAACTTAAAAAGCTCACGAGCAAGCGAATCTACATCCTCTAAATTAAGTGTCGCATTTGAGGATCTTGTCATTCCATATCTCATATCAATCAAGGCAAAGCTAATGTCCTTTGTCTTTAAAATCTCAATAGCACCCTTAAGGTCTTGCGCACCTATTATATCTATCTCCTTAGCCTTAGAGCTGCAAAGCTCCACGGTATTAGGAGATGCAAAGGCTAAAACCTGTGGCTTTACTAATGGAGTAAATAGGCCTTTTATATTTTCCTTAGCCTGACTTAAATCAACGCTTATTTGAATTTTTTCAATATCGTCAATTCGAGTTTTAACCTTTTGAGATGCTATTAATCTTAAAAGCTCATAAAGCTCATCATCAAAAAATGTTTCGGCTCTGCCCTTTATTGTTCTTGCGTCTGCCACGCTTCCCTCTGAAAGAAGTAATGCGGTATATACCTTTTCATCTATTTGGATTTTGATTCCTGTTTCATCTTCAACATTTTTGGCATGACGCTCTATTTCCTTACACGCAATTGAGCGCAAATGATGTGCGCCCATATGGTTGAACATTACCACATTGCCTGATGCAAATCTTGAACAGATTGCTCCGGGAAAATATTTTGCACCTGTTGTAGGATTTATCTCCTGTTGAAGTGCCTTTATTATAACCTTTCTTGAAACACAAGAAAAGTCGCCGCTTTCACTTTCCCCATAAATCTGTTTTCCTGCATTTGTTGTAAAGATTATGATAGTGTCCTTAAAGGAAACCTCTTCATCTGTATAGTTATCACGAAGTCTGCCTGCATCAAGAATTTGTAGGAAAAGATGAATAACACAAATATGTGATTTTTCAATTTCGTCAAATAGTAAAACGCATTTTGGATTTTCAGCAACAAAGCCTGTTACATTACCTGCTTTTGCATTTTTATAAACCTTATCAGAGCCACAAAACTCAAGGTTTGCTTCCTTATCTGAATATTCACTCATATCAAAGCGCATAAATGGAAGTCCGAGAGCCTTAGCACTTTCTTCAGCTAAGAAGGTTTTACCAACACCGGGAGGGCCTGCAAACAAGTAGGTTGCCAATGGCTTTATCCTTGACTTGTCGGTCATTGCACGCATACAAGCCTGAAAATAGCCTGTTGTAAATACATTTATTGCATTGTCCTGTCCGTAAACACGACTTGATAGCTGGGCTCTAACCTTCTTAACGTCGGACACAAGAAGAGACATTTTTGATTCCGGTTTTGGAGAAGCTTTTTTCTCTTCCTCATCCTTGCCATCATTGTTCTCGTCGTTATTCGCCAATTCTTCCAATTCATCACTCAATTGACTTATAATGCTCAATATGTCATCTATGCTTTCTTGGTGCTTGTTTACATCTGTGTCATTTGCGCCTGAATTTTTATTTGAGCCACCGGAGGTGCTTTCTTGATTATTCTCTCCGTCATCAGCCTTTTCATTTGTGCCGGTTGTAGATGTGCCCTCTGTCTTTTCTTCATCAACAATCTTTATAAGCCTTTTTAGTTGCTCCTCGTAGGTGCTAAAATCATCATTTATTGCTTGAGGCTTTTCATTACATTCAATATCAAAAGAGGATTTTATAGCATCACTGGGGGTAAATAGTATAAAGCAAAGCACTGTGTTTGCTTGAATTTCAATTTTTCTTGTAGATTTATCAAAATCACTGGCTTCCCTTATCCTTTTATTCATATAAAGAGAATCATAAAAGGAAGGCTTTTTTTCCTCATTTATATACGCAATAAGACTTTGTCTTGTCTTATTTATGTCACTTGTTCTTTTATTTATTTCTTGTGCCATTTCGTTCAATTCGTCTTGATACTTTTCGCTTGTCCCACTATTTATCATATCAATAATTGCAACAATAAATCTTTCGGCAGTTAGTGGTGGATTGGGAAGATCGCCAATCTTTTTTGAAGCTATTGTTAGCTCATTTAATAATTCACTGTTTAGTAATAGGCGCATTTAATTATTCTCCTTTAAATTCTGTCTTTTATCATCATAATACCATAAGCCTTATATTCTTAAGGCTTTAAAGACTTACGCTATTATAATGATAAATTTTCCTGGTCGAAAGCGGTCATCACTGGGCCTTATGACAGCTCAGACGATGACCGCCTCACGACTCAAAAAAATTTAATTACTTATACTTAAAGCTAATGGTAATTGTATATATGTTCTTATCATTAGAATGTGTAAAAGTGCTTGCATTAATAGTCTTGTTGTATTTAGCCGCTGCCTTTAAAACTTCGAAACAATCTCCCACACTCGTACAAAGTTTGTTCAATGCCTCATCGAACACAGCCTCTGTCTTACATTTAAAGGTAAATGATTTCTTGTCCTTTTCAACTGCCGCTATTGCGATTGCCTTGATCATATTCAAATCATAGGTATCAATAACAAGATTATTGTAATAATAGTAGTTTGCCTTTAATGATTTACATTCAGGCATTTCGGTTGGACATGTATCAATTAATCTTGTTCTTGAAATTTCTTCTGTTGTAATACAGAAATAATCAAAACCAAGCTCATTTGATTTAACCGATTGAATAGTGTCAGAGCTATCATCCCATGTTGCATCCAAATAGTAATAGTCTCCGTCTATTTTTACTATGTTCCATGCGTGTCCACAGCCAAGAGAACCGTTTTCACGAATAGTATGTCCGGTAGCCTCAGCACACTCAATTCCACACTTTTGAAGTAGGTATTGCATAGCACGAGCATAACCAACACAAACAGCACTATTGTTCAAGAATGGACCGCAAATTGTTCTTAGATAGTCAATTTCACCATCCTTAGGTCCACCGGTCTTTTCCTGTCTGTCAAGAGCTATGCTATCATAGTCAACACTGGAAATAACCTTTGCGTGAATTCTTAATGCAACATCATATGCACTCATTTCATTAGTAATTCCTTCAAGATATGATGGGATTACTATGTCCATACGTCCTTGAATATCCTTTGCTTCTTCAGCACCTACGCCATAATCAAAGGTTACTACATCTCCACACATAGAGAAGGTGTTGTACCAGAATAATTCAGGGTGGTCGAATTTAAGTGCTCTGCTTACATTTGAAATATCATCAAATGCAAATCCTTCAACTGTTAGAGATGGCTCATGATTGTTAATTGCTTCAAGCATTGCATCATAAACTCTCTTCTTGTTTGCAGGAAGACGTGGGTAATAGAAATAAGTAATTCCACCTGTAGTTCTGTCAGGAGCTTCAGGAATATATGGAACTGCATCGTCTCCAACTTGAATTGCTTGTGGAGTCTGAGGAACAATAACATCACTTACTGCACCACCATTTATCTCACACAAGTAAATGAATGAATTATTTCTATATTTTGTTTGACCCAACAATTCACGAACAAGACGTCTGTAGCCCTCACCGGAAACGCTGCTTGTACTCTCATAATAATTAGTTCTTGCCCTTGCAAGTCTCTTTTTATTGAGAGATTTCAAGTATTGAACTGTAACAAGAGCAATTTGTCCCTCTGCAATATCCTTAGGAAGTGATTTAAGATTCTTCATTTGCCATACGTGAGTCAACTCACGAACAAGCAATTCAGAAAGGTTGATAGATGGTATATCGTATTCAACGTGAATTCTATACTTTTCATCAACATAGGACTTTAATGGTACATCGGAGCCTAAGCCGATTAGGCTTGGGTTTTGCTTTAAGGTGTTAACTATCTTAACTGTTGACTCGAAGATTACATCGTAGTCATCAAGTGATATACCATAAGTACTTTCAAGGAATATTTTTGCTCCGTTAAGGTGTGCTTCAAGAGCTTTTTTGTTGCTGCCGACAATTGTTGCAGCACACGCCTTACACATCTTTCTGCTGTCTCTGAGAACATCAATCTCGCTCTCACTCTTAGCGTAACGCTTTTCACAGAAGTCACAGCTTTCATGCTCTGCAATTGTATCAACATTAATAAACTTACGCTTGGACTTTTCATCGCCTACTAACTTAGATAGCCTATAAAGTGATTCGAAATCAAAGCATGAAGGCGCATGGTCAAGACCATAATGCAAATAAGTGCTGGGTTTATCTGATTTTAAATACCAATTTAGGTAATCGGTTATAGGATCAAACAATATATCAAGCACATCCTCACCTGATGTCATAAGAGCTGATACAACGCCTAAATCAGTTGTACAGTCCTCAATTACAAGCAAGGTAAAGTCTGTGTTGCTCCAAAGAGGTGATTTTTGATTCTTCGATGTGTCAGGGTCAATTATCGGAAGCGTTTTTAAAGCCTGCTCCGCATCATCACCACTAAGCTCAGAATGGAAAACAGGACACACAGCTACTGCATCTGCAACGCTGGGGAACATTGAGTGAATAAGCTCGTTTAGCATGCTTGCTGCTAATGCCATTGTCTTATTCACATCTTCTCCAAACTGACCCTTTATGTTGATGCACATCATAATAGCGCCTGAGCCCTTTGAACGCCAATCCGATGTTTGATTAATTATCTCTGAAGAATATGCGTACTTTTCAAGATTACCATATCTACGATATGTTTGTAATGCACGCTTGGTATCTTTATTCTTCATATCGTTGATGTTTTGATATCCACTTGTATCAATTTCATATGTATGTGGGTCCACTACATAGAAGCCGTTTGTAATAACCTCCATAGGAGCTTTAAATGCGGATACAGAAACCTCATCAACTCTTACATTTTCATCGGTATTATTCTCCTTGAATGTGGCTTGCTTTGTTAATAGCAGAGGCTCCATCTTATCTTCATCAAATTCAACACGATATTTACGCTTTTGAATATATTCGTATGGCTCCTCGTTTTTACCACCCATAGAGCGATTAGCGTAGATATAACCACGCTCAACGTCGATGCTCTTAATATTGTATATTTTTCCGTTATGCAACAGATTCTGACCCGCAATATAGTTTTGAGTAAGCCTACTCTTTGGTAAAGAAAGTGGAATGCTCTTACCTCTTTCATTTATCATGCGTATCATATCTCTGCCGTTAATCATATCGGAGAGATGACCTGATTGCTTCAAATGTACCTTGTTTTCTACCTTGTAATTTCCGTTTTCATCAAAATCACGAGTAGTTGTAAACTCAAAGTAATCATAAAAGTTTTCTTTTAGGTCATAAATTTCCAATACTTTTCTTAAGATAGCATTAACATCTCTGTTATTTGCCTCTTCAGCAAAGCTTGAATAGCTTGCCGCAAGGCTGAATATTTCTTCTTCAGAAACTCCACCCGCATCAGCCTTTACAAGAACCGCTTGTGCAAAGCCCTTGTCTCCGCTGTCTGCAACAGGGATTCTTTCTATTTGCGTATTCCATAGATTATCGATGTTTGCTAAGTAATAGTCACGCATCATATATGGTCGCGATATGAGAAGAATCAAGGTTTGCTTATCCGATGCCATAGAAACATATCTTCTGATAGCTGTTGGCAGGTTGTTGTTTCCATCTACTACAATAGCTACAGCATATTTATCAGGATTATAATATTTCTCATTTACATGGGGTGGTTTTTCCAATCCCGGCAATCTTGCCATATTTGCAGAAATTATTTCTTGTACTTCTGCATATGGGAATGTTTCATTTGCAAAAACAGTAACGTTCGGCGCCTTAGTAAGAGAGCAAGTTACCGCCATACTCATTACAGAGCCCACTGTTTCTTCAATATTAGGAACGCTTTGATAAATACGTTCTCCTGCATCATCCGGGAAGGACTCATAGTTATAGCAGCGCACCATTGTGCCTTTATTGTATCGCATTGAATCCAAGGATACAAACTCTACGCCGAGCATATTTTGAAGTGCCTTGTCAATAGCTGCTAATCTTGAATCATCAAAGCAAATATATCTTACCTGCTTTGACATATATCTTACACTAAAGTCCTTGTTTTTATTTTTGTTTTTGGAATCCAAAGCACTGTTTCTTGTGATATTAGTTAGCTTAGTGTTGAACGTAATAAGCTGACGATTATATGTGTTAATCGTCTTTAATGTGTCAACAAATACAACTGTATCAAGCAAGCGAATAAATTTGCTTTGATAAATATTAAATTCAGCAGATGATAAATATGCAAGAGTTGTTACAAGAATGCTACTATCATCAACAGCTGCACTCTCAACCGCATCATTTTCTCCGCTAACCTTTACAATTTTCCAAATTGGATTGTCAAAGCTTACATCCTTTATGTCTATATCATCACAGTGAATACTGTAAAGCTCTGAATATCCCTCATTTAAATAGTTATATACCTCTTCAACCTGTGCGTCATTATTACAAATAAACGCTATATTGTCACCACGTGCCAAAATTACAGATAAGTACCTTATTAAATACATAGAAAATTCTGAGAAGAATGTTCCGTTTATAAGGGCGCTCTTTTCTTCTGATTCACATAGCTTGTCAATACAGTCAAGATATACTTCCTTACTAAGCTGTGGATTGCGCTCGTCATTTTCTATTGCTGTTGCAATAAGCTTTGTAATGTCCTTGTGGTCATCGCTCACCGTTTCATCATTGCATGCTTGAGAAACATCCAATTTATTCACATAGAAATCGCGAAAATCATTATGAACAGCCTCATCGGCAGCCAATATGCCTTCAATTGGTGCATCAATGTCTAATTCTGCATTAGGCTCAAGAATATCAGGACATTCCTTATCTATATACTCTATACCCTCTAAGAAGAAGTAAGCCTCCCACAATACAAGTAAGGTTAAAATTGGATAGTTATATCCTGCGCTAAACAGCATAGATATAAAATCGTAAGGTATCCAACCCGCATCTGAAAGTGCCGGTATTAGATATAAAACAAACACCAAAGCATAAGCCGCTGACAAGGTAAAGCTTAGATATTTAATTATTTTACCTGCAAAGAACCATGTTTCTTTACGGAAAAAGTTAAGTATCTTGTTCTGCTTTTCTTCGCTAACGCTAAGATTTTGACCTGTTTTTAGCTTGTTAATAAAGACTTTGCATTTCTTTTCAAGTCCGGTTTTTACAAATTTGCCGAATAATAAATACAATACGCCAATTACAACGTTTAATGCTATGACAATTAATAGCTTAGCTAAGTAAGCTGCTTCACCATCTATAGCTACCTTTTCTGTAATCCATTCAACAAAGGATAATGACTCAATCCATAGAATAATCTCCTTTAAGAAGAATAATGCAACTGTTATACCTATAAAATAAATAAAGGTATAAATCACTATTCTAAAGCGAGCAAAGGATATTTTTTTCTCCTTATCCTTTTTAAATGATAAATATTCGATTCCAATAGGGGCAGCCATCAATAGAAGTGTGGCAAGAATAAACAGTAAATTTAATAAAAAGCCCATAAATTACTTCTTGCCTCCTTCGTCATATATGGCATCAAGAAAATCGCTGTTGATTATAGAGTAAAATCTCTTATTGTTTTCACCTGAACAAAATGCCAAATGATAATCAAGCTTAGCATATGCGTCAATAATTGCATTTTCATCAGTCTCGGGAACATTCATTTCAAGGTTATCAATTATGCTACTAACAGTCCTTGTTAAACCGGTTAATATTTTCTCATGGTGCAATAGCTTAGC
>JAGATW010000074.1 GCA_017621085.1 Clostridia bacterium
CTTGACAATCCGCCGACCGCCGCAGCGGTGGGTGAGGAGAAAAATACTACAATCACTTAAAAATGCTCTCCTCATCCGACCTCGCTTCGCTCGGCCACCTTCTCCGCTGGAGAAGGCTTATTCCGCTAAACGATAATTTATGTTACCTAAAGCCTTCCATTCCAAAGGGAAGGCTAATACGCTAAACAATAATTTAGCTTGCTAAGCCTTGACAAAAAAATCAAAGTGTGTTACCATAACTTTTAGCTACGACGGGAAGGAGTAGTCTGCTTTTAAAGCTATAGAGAGCAGCGGATGGTGGAAGCGCTGTGCCGGCGGCAGGTGAAGTAGTCCCTGAGCTTTGCTTTTGAAGGCTATTGTTGTGTAGGGAGCAACGGGCGATCTCCGTTATAGGATTTTGAGTGCGTTTTATAAAAACGAATTCAGGTGGTACCGCGCGATATTCAGCGTCCTGACTTTGAAAAAAGTCAGGACGCTTTTTGTTTTTGGGGAGTTTCGCGTCTGCGGACGCGACCAAGAAGCTTCGCCTCTTGGATTACCACGACGCAATAGGTTTTCGTTCGTTGCGACGAACGATTTAGGGCTCTGCCCTAAAAACCCGCAAGCTTTTTTCGGAAAAGCTTGACCAAAAACTCTGAAAAAATTTGAGTTAGTGCGTTCTAACAATAATTATTTAAAAAGGTTTTGAAAGAGCTCGAGAAAACTTTTCCTTAAAAAGTTTTCTCGAATATCTAAAGGAGAAAGAAATGAAAAGAGAATTACCAAAGACCTATTCTCCTCAGGATTTTGAGGAAAGAATTTATTCAAAATGGTGTGAAGACGGTCATTTCACAGCTAAAGTAGACCGTTCCAAGCCCCACTATTCAATCGTTATTCCCCCTCCGAACATCACAGGTCAGCTCCATATGGGCCACGCTCTTGATAACACTCTGCAGGATATCCTTGTAAGATACAAGAGAATGAGCGGATACAGCACTCTCTGGCTTCCCGGTACAGACCACGCTTCCATTGCAACAGAAGCAAAGATCGTTGAGGCAATGAGAAACGAAGGCGTTACAAAAGACGACATCGGCCGTGACGGATTTCTCACGAGAGCTTGGGACTGGAAGGCTAAGTATGGCGGCAGAATCATCGAGCAGCTTAAGAAGCTTGGCTCTTCTTGCGACTGGACACGTGAACGCTTCACTCTTGATGAGGGCTGCAGCGAAGCTGTTCAGACAGTATTTATGAAGCTTTACGACAAGGGACTCATTTACCGCGGTAACCGTATGGTAAACTGGTGCTCTACTTGTATGACATCTATCTCCGATGCTGAGGTTGAATATGAAGATCAGCAGGGCAATTTCTATCACCTGCTTTATCCCGTAAAGGAAACAGGCGAAATGCTTGAGCTTGCAACAACACGTCCCGAAACAATGCTTGGTGACACAGCTGTTGCTATTAACGCAGATGACCCTCGTTATGCTCATCTCCACGGTTGCCATGTTCTCCTTCCCCTTATCAATAAGGAGATCCCTATCGTTTGTGACGAGCACGCTGATATGACAAAGGGTACAGGTGTTGTTAAGATCACTCCTGCTCACGACCCCAACGACTACGAAGTTGGCCAGCGTCATAATCTTCCTCTTGTTCGCGTATTCACATACGACGGCAAGATGACAGGCGCTGAAGATAAGGCTGCAGCTGATAAGCTGATTGCCAGCGGAGCAGCAGCTGTTGGTGAACCAGAGGTTCTTGACTGTGGCAAGTACGCAGGTATGACAACGAAGGAAGCGCGCAAGGCGATCCTTGCAGATCTTGAGGCTGCAGGTTTTCTTAAGGAGATCGAGCCCCTTGCTCATAACGTTGGTACATGCTATCGTTGCCACCACACAATTGAGCCTATGATCTCAAAGCAGTGGTTCGTTAAGATGGAGCCTCTTGCAAAGCCTGCTATCGACGTTGTTCGCAGCGGCGAGATCAAGTTCGTTCCCGAAAGATTTGAAAAGAACTATTTCCACTGGATGGAAAATATTCGTGACTGGTGTATTTCTCGTCAGCTTTGGTGGGGACATAGAATTCCTGCCTTCTACTGTGACGACTGTGATGAAATTGTAGTTACAAAGGAACAGAGTGCCATCTGCCCTAAGTGTGGCAAGGAAATGCGTCAGGACCCGGACACACTTGATACTTGGTTCTCATCTGCACTTTGGCCATTTTCCACACTTGGTTGGCCACAAAACACAGAGGATTTAAAATACTTCTATCCTACAAGCACACTTGTAACAGGCTATGATATTATTACCTTCTGGGTATCAAGAATGATATTCAGTGGACTTGAATATATGGGAGAAAAGCCATTTGATACAGTGCTTATTCACGGTCTTGTACGTGACGCACAGGGTAGAAAAATGTCTAAGTCCTTAGGTAATGGCATTGACCCACTACTAATTATTGAAAAGTATGGCGCTGACGCACTAAGATTTGCTTTAGCAACAGGTAACTCACCGGGAAACGATATGCGTTTCTCCGATGAAAAGATTGAGAGTGCAAGAAACTTTGCAAACAAGCTTTGGAATGCAGCGCGCTTTGTTATGATGAATCTTGATATTGAAAGCGTTGAAATGCCAAAGGAAAGCGACCTTGGTATTCAAGACAAGTGGATTCTTTCAAGACTTAACGGCCTAATTAAGCGCGTAAGAGATAACCTTGACTCCTACGAGCTTGGAATTGCCCTTGGCGAGATTTACAGCTTTATTTGGGACGTATTCTGTGACTGGTATATTGAGCTTTCCAAAACAACCTTGTCAGCAAAGGGAACAAAGGCTAACCTTGTTTCACAAAACGTAATTGTTTACGTGCTTGAGGCTCTTTTAAAGCTCCTACATCCGTTTATGCCATTTATTACAGAGGAAATTTATTTGTCATTACCACACTTTGAAAGCTGTGACAGCATTATGATTTCCACATATCCTGAGGTAAATGAAGCATACAATTTCGCAAATGAAAGCGAAACAATGGAAAGAGTAATTGAAACAATTCGTGCAATTCGTCAAAGAAGAACAGAAATGAATGTTCCGCCATCAAGAAAGGCAAAAATATTCATTGCAACAAAATATGCTGATAGCTTTAACGATACAACTGCTGAATTCTTTAAAAAGCTTGCATCTGCATCCTCTGTTGAGGTGGTTTCCGAATACGCAGGGGAAAACGCAGTTCAAATTATTACTCACGCATCAACCGTTTATATTCCAATGGCTGAAATGGTTGATACTGAAAAGGAAAAGGCTCGCTTAAATGAGGAATTAAAGAAGGTTGAAAATGAAATTGACCGTCTTGTAAAGAAGCTTTCAAACGCAGAGTTTGTAAGCAAAGCACCTGAAAAGGTAGTTAATGGCGAAAAGGCAAAGCTTGAAAAGTACGAAAGCCAAAAGGCCGGTATATTAGAAGCCATAAAATCACTTTAATAAAAAAACAACAGAATTTCCATTTTGGAAATTCTGTTGTTTTTTGTATATAGAATACCATCGGTGACAAAGTCGATTTAAAAAGCTTTAGTTTTGCACAAATTATTTATCTGAGCAAAGAAAAAATAAGTAGCCTTCCCCAGTGGGGAAGGTGTCAGCCATAGGATGTCGGATGAGGTGTTTATAACTGTAAAATAACTCCTCATCCACCACTTATGTGGTCCCCCTTTCTCGCTGCGGCTCGGTCACACTGTGGCTCTAACACTCCCCGAGTGTTATTCACTACCACAGTGCCACTGCGTTACCCACAGGAGAAGGCTTATCAAGTGGCGCTTTTTATTTATAAATCTTATATTTCAATCTCATATTATCGGCAATCATAGCGATAAATTCACTGTTTGTAGGCTTGCCACGGTTATTTTGAATTGTGTAGCCGAAATAGGAGTTAAGTGTATCAACGTCGCCTCTGTCCCAAGCAACCTCTATTGCGTGGCGAATGGCACGCTCAACACGTGATGTAGTGGTTGAATACTTTTTAGCAACAGATGGGTAGAGAATTTTTGTAACGGAGTTAATTATTTCATTGTCGGAAATTGTCATAAGTATTGCTGTTCTTAAATATTGATAGCCCTTAATATGTGCCGGCACACCAATTTGGTGAATAACCTTAGTAACCTGTGTTTCCATATCCTCTTGGTAGCTTTTTTGCTCTGTGCTGTTGCTCATATCTCTTTGCCTGTAAAGAGTGTCAATATGCTCACTTAGACTTGTAAAGTCAAATGGCTTCATAATGCACATAGACGCACCTGCATTTGTTGCATCAACAAAAACATTCTGGCTTGACACCATAGATGCCATAATAAATGATGGTGGCATATCAGGGGAAAAGTTAATGCCCTTACAGTTTCTTATAAGACCAATTCCGTCAAGCTTGGAAAGCCAAATATCAGCTATAACAATATCAGGGTGATTTCTGCTGATTTTAATTAGTGCCTCCTCTCCATTTAATGCCTCGTCAATGTAACGATAGCCCTTTCTTGCAAGAGCTTCCTTTGTGGAATGACGAGTTTGCGAGTTTTCGTCTGCAATTAAAATCTTTGCATTAATTTCCATTTTTATCTCCTTTTATACTAATTATTTGGTATATCTGTAAAATTTTACCAAATACATTTTACCATATTATTCCATTTAATTCAACAATTACTTGTCTGTCATTTTTTACAAAATTTTCCATTTATAATTGTTAAATTTATACAAATATGTAAAATAATGGAAAAACAAAAAGCAAAAAATCTAAAAAAGGGGAGAAAAATTCAGCAAAAAATAATTTTAAGCAACATATTATTGGAAAAATAAAAAAGTGGGAATAATCCCACTTTCGTAATATATTAAATTTCATAGATTCATTATTAGATTAATTTTTGTCAATTTCTTGTTAATGATGAGTGCCATTTTTTATATATTTTTCGTCTATACAGGGCGAGAAATAGGTAATATACAAACAAAGTAATTATAGACGATAAAATATGAGCTATTATGTTATTGCCAATAACTGTTTTAAAGAAAAACATAGGTGACCAAAGCATAAGAATGTCAGCTTTATTAAAAATAATTGCTAATGCATTTATCAGTAATACTAAAACAGAGGTTACATAATCGCCATTGACAAAGCTGATTTTTATATCGTTCCATAGTCCCTTGTAGCTTTCCCCTTTGTAATCCTCTGATACTTCATTTTCGCATGTTCTTTTTGATTTCTTTTTAAAGAAAAGCATAACAAAGGAGAAAATGATGGTTAATAAAACAGAAATGGCAATTAAATATAGCTTTTCATAAGCAGTTCCTTCAAGCTTTAATATAACGCCCCTTAAGGGCAGTGTAACTAATCCATATATAATTAAGGAAATAAAACAGGATATAGTTATAAAAAGTAGCTCTAACAGAAGTGCTTTGACAATTTTTATAATGTTATCGCGTTTCATAAAAACTCCAAATTAAAATTTATTATAGGCTAAGTCCCTCAATAGCTTCAGCAGCTGTTCCGTAAATAACAACATTTTCTTTTATTCTTGCATTTCCCCAGTTGATTGCGTACTGCTCTTTAAAGGTGATAGCATCCTCTTCATTTTCAAACTCATAAACATAAACCCAAGTGTTTTTTGGGTAGCTTGCCTTTACATAGTGGGCAATGCCCTTTACTTCCCCTGTTAGCTCAATTCCTGCTTGACCTATGCTTTCTTCAACTTGGCTGATTTCAGCCTTAGTATAAAGCATAGAGCTGTACCAGCTTAATTCATCGAGCTGTGAAACAATATCATCAAAAGCATCTGACCCACAAGAAATAAGACAGAGCATAAGAGCAGTGGCTAATAAAATTGCAAATAATTTTTTCATTTTAATCTCTCCTTTCTGATTTAATTATACAATGCCAAAGCTTCAAAAGCCATATATTAACAGTTGATGCTTGCAACTATTAGTTGCTAATGACATTAATTTTGAAAGAGAATAAAATTAAAACAAGTGCCACAGGCTTTCCTGTGGCACTTTTATGTTAGTTATTAAAGAGCGTCTTTTCTTGAAAGATTTGCACGGCCCTTTTCGTCAATTCCTAAGAACTTAACTAAGAACTCGTCGCCTTCCTTGCAAACGTCCTCAACCTTTTCGGTTCTTTCCTTTGCAAGCTTGGAGATGTGAACAAGACCCTCTCTGCCCGGAGCATATTCAACAAATGCACCGATAGGAATAATTCTTGTTACCTTAGCATTGTAAACTGCACCAACCTCCGGCTCAAATACAATACCTGCGATAATTTCACGTGCAGCCTCAATAGCCTTCTTGTCAACAGCAGAGATAAATACGCTTCCGTCGTCATCAATGTCAACCTTAGCACCTGTGTCAGCAACAATCTTTTGAATTACCTTACCACCTGTACCAATAACCTCACGAATCTTGTCAGGCTTAATCTTCATTGAAATCATCTTAGGAGCATATTCGGAAACCTCAGCTCTTGGAGCTTCAATAGTCTTCAAAATAACCTCATCAATGATTTGGTCACGACCTGCGTGTGTCTGCTCAAAGGCTCTCTTAATGATTTCAGGTGTAAGACCGTCAATCTTTAAGTCCATCTGAATAGATGTAATACCCTTATGTGTACCTGCAACCTTAAAGTCCATATCGCCGTAGAAGTCCTCAAGACCCTGAATATCAATCATAGTATCCCAAGAGCCGTCCTCAGCTGTGATAAGACCGCAGGAGATACCTGCAACAGGAGCCTTAATTGGAACACCTGCGTCCATAAGAGCAAGAGTAGAGCCACAAACGGAAGCCTGTGATGTAGAGCCGTTAGAGGAAATAACCTCAGATACAAGACGAATAGCATATGGGAATTCCTCAACTGAAGGAAGAACAGGAACAAGTGATCTTTCAGCTAAAGCACCGTGACCGATTTCACGTCTGCCCGGAGTACGAGATGCCTTTGCTTCACCTGTGGAGTAGCCGGGCATATTGTAGTGGTGCATATATCTCTTTTCTGTTTCCTCGTCAAGACCATCAAGCATTTGGCTCTCGGAAATAGGGCCAAGTGTTGCAAGAGTCATAACCTGAGTTTGTCCACGTGTGAACATACCGCTACCGTGAACTCTCTTGAACATACCAACCTCAGCAGTCAAAGGACGAATCTCGTTCATACCACGTCCGTCAACACGCTTTTTGTCGTTGAGCAACCATCTTCTGACAATCTTCTTTTGAATTTTGTAGATAAGCTCACCGATAATAGTTTTAATGTCCTCATACTTTTCTTCAAATGTAGCTACGATATTTTCAATAATTGGTTGCATCTTAGCATCACGAACATTCTTGTCGTCGGTGTCAAGAGCTTCCATAACGTCCTTTTCGCAGAAAGCGAAGATTTCGTCAAACATATCGTGGTCAAGCTCACAGGAAGGATAGTCAAACTTTGGCTTACCAACCTCAGCTACAATTTGATTAATAAACTTAATAAGCTTCTTGATTTCCTCGTGAGCAAGCATAATAGCATTGAACATATCGTCATCGCTAACCTCTTTAGCGCCTGCCTCAATCATTACAACCTTCTTTTCAGATGCTGCAACTGTAAGCTCAAGAATAGAGTTCTTTCTTTCCTCAAGTGTTGGGTTAAGAACAATCTTACCGTCAACCATACCAACGAAAAGACCACCAATTGGGCCATTCCAAGGAATGTCAGAGATAGAAAGAGCAATAGATGCACCAATCATAGCAGTAATTTCAGGTGAACAGTCCGGGTCAACTGAAAGAACGGTTAATGAAAGGTTAACGTCATTTCTTAGGTCCTTAGGGAATAAAGGACGGATAGGACGGTCGATAACACGACCTGTAAGAACAGCCTTTTCGCTTGGCTTACCCTCTCTCTTAAGGTAACCACCCGGGATTCTGCCAACTGCATACATTCTTTCCTCATAGTCAACGGAAAGTGGTAAGAAGTCAATACCCTCACGAGGAGCAGCTGAAGCTGTAGCACAGCAGAGAATAACTGTTTCACCATAACGAACTAAAACGCTACCGTTAGCAAGGCCAGCCATTTTGCCGTTTTCAACTACAAGCTTACGACCACAAAGGTCATACTCATAAACCTTGTAATTGTCAAAAACTTTTTCTGTAAACATTTTTGCCATTTTAAAATTCCTCCATTTTTTAACGGCTGTTTTCCATAACGAGATTGATTTTTGATGGAAACCTGCTTTGAAAATCCTCGCAAAGCACTCAGTTACAGACGCTAAAGAGTATGCGCCCTCGTGCTTTACTTAATTTTCCTTGCATCTTTCTCATCAAAAAACAGCTCTTATATGTGAAATAGCCTCAAGTAAAATATTTTCAGCGTGAGAGGACATAGCATTTAACGAAAAGCCGAAGATATTCGGCTCTTTGTTAACTGCTATCTCGTCACGCAATTGAACTAACTACTAAAGAAATAGTGGCTGTGCAAGGTTTTTGCACAGCCGGAGTTTACCCTGCGGGTTTATTTCTTTGTTTAAAAAGCCTATCTTACTTTCTAAGACCGAGCTTTTCAATGATTGCACGATATCTTTCGATATCAACCTTTGCAAGATAGCCAAGAAGGTTACGTCTGTGACCAACCATCTTTAAAAGACCTCTTCTGCTGTGGTGGTCGTTTGCGTTCTTCTTAAGATGCTCGTTAAGATTGTTGATACGGTCTGTAAGAAGAGCGATTTGTACCTCAGGAGAACCTGTGTCACCCTCATGTGTTGCGTACTGTGCAATAATTTCCTGCTTGTTCATTTTTTTCACCTCTAAATTTTATTTAGCCCAAATACTGAGCAAACGGCTGGTGAATGTCCTATTGGACGGTATCCGCAAGCTCGGTATTGGTACTACGTGGGCTATTATAACATAAACATTTCTATTTGTAAAGAGTTTTTTTGAATTTTTTTACCAATTCTCTTATTAAATTATTATATAAGGTAATAAGTCCACTGATTATAAGCAGCGCACCTAAAGAATATCTTGCATATTTTGGGTCAAGGCTATTAACTAAGGAAGAAGAAAGAATAGCACCTAAGCAACCAAGAGTTATCATTATTAAAACTTGCTTTAGCTTGATTTTTCTCCTTTTAATGTGAATAAAGAGAGAAAACGCTCCCGCAATTATAAAAAGGAAAAGATTAGTTCCTTGGGAAATAAGCTGAGGGAAATTTAAACACAGGGTCAAGTAAATTACAAAAAGTCCCCCACCGCCAACGCCCATTCCCATAAGAGTTGATATTAAAAACACAATTAAAAAGCTCATATTTTACCTCAAAATCATACACGTCCCCGAGTAAATTACAAGAAGGGCGAAAATTGTATTAAGCCACTTGACCTTTAGCTTATCTACTAAAATAGCACCTAATAAGCCACCTAATGCGCAAGGGACAATAAGTCCTTTGGAAAAATCAAAATCAACATTTCCGTTTCTTGCATAGCTGATAAGCGCAATTAAGGAAATGGGAATTGTTGCACAAAGAGTTGTGGGAAAATTGTCCTTTTGTTCGTTTTTAGTAAGGTTAGATAGGGTATAGATAAATATAATTCCCCCACCTGTACCAAGAAAGCCGTTTATTCCCCCTGCAAGAAAGGAAAGTGTGCAAAACAGCACTAAATTGAAGGTTTTGTTAGATAGTAGTTTTTTAACCATTTTTTAGCTCCAAAAAATTTTTTACTTTTGCCAAAAATCTATTGTTTTTTTAAAATATTTCTGTTATGATATAATTATACATACTAATAGTATTATTAAGTAGGTTATGATTTAACGATGAAATCATTGGAATTTAAAATGTAGAAAGGACACATAATGAGAGAGAATAAAAACAAAAATGACGCTTTAGTAAACAAATCAGATTCTAAAAATATAAACAAAAAGCCTCCCGAAAAGAAGCTTTTAAATATATTAATGCCATACATTTTAGCTGTGCTTGGCGCAGTAGCTTTGTTTTCAATACTTGGCTTAGCGGGGGATTTTGATAACCCCTTACGCAAGATATTGTTTGGCGTGTTTGCAAATTTTGCCACATATTTTATACCAATTCTTTTGGTTTACCACGCAATTATGTGGAATTACGACATTAAAAGAGGTATTTGCATAAGACGTGTCGTTTGCTCTGTAATTACCCTTATGTGCTTTTCCACAATGCAATATTTAATTCAAGTAGGTGATTTTGAGGAGCTTAATTCTTATAGCATATCTGCCTTTTATATTCATGGTATGCAGTCACAGGGTGGTGGCGTTGTCGGTGGTATGATTGGTAAGCTTTTGTTAGGGCTTGGCAGTATTATCGGTGCTATTATAATTACCATAGTCTTGATATTTATGATTTTGCAAATGGTAAATATAACTCCTGCATATATGATACGCTCTATGCTTAAAAACAGAAAATCAAAGAGCAAAAAGGAGCAAAAGCCACAAGCAGTTAAGCAACCAAAGCCAATTAAACCAAGAAAAATTAAGGTTTATGAGGAGGATGACAGCTTAGATGCAGATGAGGACGAGGAAATTCCCGCTTACCTTGACACAACTAAAAAGCTTTTAGTTGACGATGAGGATGATGAGATTGACACAAGCGAGTACGACGACCTTGACATAAATAAAATTCAGTCCGAGAATGAGCATATTCCCGGTCAGCTCCAGCCATATGATGAGGATGATGAGGGTGACGAGGGTGATGATGTGCCCGAGTTTGAAATTTCTACATCCAAATATGGTGATGTTCCGTTTGAGCCAAATGATGAGCCGATATTTGAGCCAAGTGATGAAGAAATACCGTTTGAGCCGACGGATGAAGAAGAGCCATTTGAGCCAACCGAGGAAATTGAGCCTATAAGTGACGAATATGAAATTACAGAGGAAAACGATACCATCACCGATGAAAACGAGGAAACAGAAGAGGACAAGAGCTATATTTCCGATGATATATTAGACAAGGCATCTAAAAAGCAAGAGGACAAGCCTCAAAGTAAAGAGCCTATTTCATATGAGCCCGAGATAAAGCCTGTGCCAAAGCCCGAGCCTAAAAAGACTCCTAAGATTAGCTACAATCTACCACCTCTTTATTTCTTAAAAACACAACCGGATAATTCTAACTCCGATGAGGTAAGACAGGAGCTACAGGAAAACGCAAAAATAATTGTAGATACTCTGAATGACTTTAAAGCGCCTACAAGAATTATTGACGTTACAAGAGGACCTACAATTACAAGATACGAGCTTCAGCCTGAAAAGGGCGTACGTGTTCGTACAATTGAGGGCTTAGTTGACGATATTGCACTTAACTTAGCCGCAAAGGGAATAAGAATTGAAAGCCCAATCCCGGGCAAAAACGCAATCGGTATAGAGGTTCCTAACAGAAAGGTAAGCTTTGTTTACTTACGTGACCTGCTTGACGACCCAAGATTTATTCGCGCACAAAGTAAGCTAACCTGTGGTCTTGGCAAGAGCATTGCAGGAGAAAATATTTATGTAGATATTGAAAGCACACCACACCTTTTAGTAGCAGGTGCTACGGGTATGGGTAAGTCTGTTTGTATTAACTCTCTGCTTATAAGCCTTCTTTACAAGGCAAAGCCTGACGAGGTAAGATTAATACTTATTGACCCTAAGCGTGTTGAGCTTTCCAACTATAACGGTATTCCACACCTTTTAGTCCCTGTTGTTTGCGAGCCTAAAAAATCCTTAGGCGCTTTACAGTGGGCTGTTACCGAAATGGAAAATCGCTTTATGACAATTGAGGAGGCAGGAGTTCGTAACATTACAGAATTTAACCAAAGAGTGGATAATGGCTATAATGCTGAAAAGATGTCACGCATTGTTATTGTAATTGACGAGCTTGCCGACTTGAAAATGGCTGTTCCCGACATTGAGGGACACATAACAAGACTTACACAAAAGGCACGTGCCGCAGGTATTCATATTATTATCGGTACTCAGCGTCCGTCTGTTGATGTGTTAACAGGTCTTATTAAAAACAACATACCATCACGTATTGCCTTTAGAGTTCCCTCACAGGTTGACTCAAGAACAATACTTGACGAGGTAGGCGCTGAAAAGCTTGTTTCCAAGGGAGATATGCTTGTTAAGCTTGTTGGCGCCCTTGCCCCTGTGCGTGTACAGGGCGCTTATGTAAGCGTTGACGAAATACAGGACGTAATTGATTATTGGAAGGAATGTGGTCCTGCCAATTATGATGAAAGCGTAATGCAACAAATTGAAAACAACGCTGCAAAGCTTGCTAAGAATGAAAAAGATGTAGGAGAGGGCGACGAGGACTCAGAGGACTCTGAATTTGACCCTGAATTTTACAATGCTCTTGGCTTGGCAGTTGAGCTTGGCAAGATTTCCTCATCCTTATTAATGAGAAAGCTTAGCTTAGGCTTCCAGCGTGCTTCAAGAGTAATTGACCAAATGGAGGAATGTGGCTATATCGGTGAGGCAAACGGACCTAAGCCACGTGACGTTTTGATAACCAAAGAGGATTATCAAGAGCTTATGATGAGAAGGAATGACGAATAATGGGAAAATTTATAGCAATTGACGGACTTGACGGAAGCGGAAAGGGCACTCAAAGTGAAAAGCTTGTAGAAAAGCTAAGAAGTGAAGGCAAAAGGGTGCGTGTGCTTTCCTTTCCAATGTATGAAAGCGATAGCTCTATTTTTGTAAGAATGTATCTTGAGGGTAAGCTTGGAGACAAGCCCTCAGATACAAACGCATATGCTGCGTCTATGTTTTTTGCAACAGACAGATATATAAGCTACGCAACCGACTGGAAAAAGGATATTGAGGATGGGGACACTTATGTAGTAGCAAACAGATACACAACTGCCAATGCTGTGCATCAGCTATCTAAGCTACCTGAAAATGAGTGGGAGGACTTTTTAAAGTGGCTATGGGATTTTGAGTTTACAAAGCTTGGCTTACCAAAGCCTGACCTTGTTTTGTATCTTGAATTGCCACCACGTCTTTCACTTTCCTTAGTTAAGAGCAGAAGCGATACAACAGGACAAAAAATGGACATACACGAAAAGGATACAGCCTATATGGACAAGTGCTACGAGGCAGCACTTTACTCCTGTAAAAGACTTGGCTGGAAACAGATAAAATGCTACGAAAACGACCAAATTCGTACACGTGAGGACATTTTTGAGGAAATTTATAAGGAAGTGGGTAAGCTATAATGGTATATTTGTTTTTAGCTAACGGCTTTGAGGAAATAGAGGCACTTTGTACTCTTGACTTTTTAAGACGTGCAGGTGTTGATGTAAAAACAGTAGGCGTTAGTGGCAAAATTGCAAATGGCTCACACGGTATTCCTGTGGTATGTGATATTACAGAAGACGAGCTTGATAAGGACGCATGCTTTGATATGATAATTTTACCGGGAGGTATGCCCGGGTCAACTAATCTTGACAACAGTGGGGTAGTTGACTATATGGTTAAAAGAGCTGTGTTAGAGGATAAGTATATTTGCGCAATTTGTGCAGCTCCCTTTATTCTTGGTAAAAGAGGAATACTAAAGGGCAAGAGGGCTACCTGCTATCCGGGCTTTGAAAATCAATTAGAGGGTGCTAAGCTTGTAAATGAGGGCTGCGTGCGTGACGGAAAAATTATTACAGGACGTGCAATGGGCTCATCTCACGATTTTGCTCTTGAAATTATTGAGGTATTAAGGGGCAAGGACGAGCGCAAAAGATTATCGGACGCTGTGCTTTATTTTAAATAAACTACAATATACAAGGGTATATTGAGAAAAGGGGTATTTATGACACCTATCAAAAGGGAAAAGGACGTTATAAGAAAGGACTGCTCAGAAAAAAGAGATGCCATAGATAAAAACACACGCAAGGCTATGGATGAAAAAATTTGCAGTATAGCCACGTCACTTGTAAGCTTTAGACATGCAGATATAATCCTTCTATATGCTCCAATAAAATCGGAGATAGATGTTATGCCAATTTTTGAGGAGGCTATAAAAAGGGGCAAAAAAGTTGCCTTCCCTCGCTGTAACGTTGAGGAAAGGACAATGAAATTTCATTTTGTAGAAAGCTTAGAGGAGCTTTCTGTTTGCGCATATGGCATAAGAGAGCCAAGTGAAAATGCTCCAGTATATGACCCACAAAATGCAAAGGGAAGCGTTGTTTGCTATGCACCCGGACTTGCCTTTGATGTATATGGCTATCGCCTTGGCTACGGTAAGGGCTATTATGACAAGTTTATGCACATTTATAATGGCTGTACAATAGGAGTAGCTTATTCCGATTTTATACTTAATTCCTTGCCTAAGGGTCGCTTTGATAAGCATTGTGATGTAATTCTTACGGAAAAGGGCGTTAAGCCAATTAAAAAGGAAAAATAGGACGTTTAAATATAATCAGCACAAAGGAGATTTTTATGAAAAAAAGATTTATAGCATTAGCTGCTTGTATGTTAATATCACTTCTTTTTGTATTTACATCCTGTACAGTAGAGGAAGCAAGCGTTGTTTCCGTATTTGATATGTATGATACAATAGAAAAAATGCTTGACCTTGATAAAAACAGCTTAAATTCAAAAAATGAATATGTTAACAGTGTAAGATATTTAGACGCATCTGAAAACTTTTTGCTAATCAGTGAAAAAGTCACAGTAGATAATGTGGAAATGAAAAAGCTTTCCGTAAAAAGCATAAAGACAAATGATGAAATTTATTCTATAACCTTTAACGAAGGGACTATTGAGCCATCTAAAATATATGATGTAGAAATAGTGCTTGGCAAGGATGAGTATTCCATTAATGATATAGGCAAGGACTATTTTATAGTTACCACCTTGGAAAATCCTAAGGAAAGCCATTTGGAAAAAATAATAACTGCTGAAATACACAATGTAAGAAATGAAAAGCTTTGCTCATATAAGGGAAGTCTTAGTA
The DNA here is from genome assembly GCA_017621085.1 of Clostridia bacterium. GTDB lineage: Bacteria > Bacillota > Clostridia > Oscillospirales > CAG-272 > RGIG2000. The sequence goes on from JAGATW010000074.1 coordinate 14,897, forward strand.
GCTTTGAAAAGGTAAACTATGTTCCAAAAATTAAAAATATGCATTTTGATGCGACGCTTGAGCAAGAAAGACCCTGCGTTTTCCAGAAGAATGACCATGTTTTCTTTATGAACAAGCTTTACAGACACGATGAGGCAGGGCTTGTTCTTGTTACGGAAATAGAAAGCGAAAGACTATTTGATTTAGATATTTCAAGCTTTGACTACATTAACGAAAGATATGTTTCCGCATCAAGCGATGGCGAGCTTTATGTGTTTGACAAGGAGTTTAATTTTGTAAGACACGATAAGGTTGATATTCCCTTTGGCTATGATTATAAGGTTATAGGTAATTTAAGCCTTGATAAAATCGTTTATGTTCTTGATAAAAGAGTAAATAAGGACGACCTTGTTGACGGGGAAGATTACGATTTCATTTTTGACGGAGTTGCATATACACGTGAATTCTATACATACAACTTTGCAACAGGCAACACAGGTGCAATAGACGATATTTTATACAAGGACAGAATAGATATTATTTGTAAGGACTATATAGATTTCAAGTATAAGGATGAAGGAGTGGAGCTTGGGGCAGAAATTCTTTTAACCACCGACCTTGAAATGATAGACGATAAATACTACGAAAGAGAATCCATTACCTATACAACCACCGCCTCATTTTATGAGCTTGTAAGAATTGATAATGAAATTTATGGCTGTGGGGCAATCGTACTTGGTAAGCTGTCAACAGGCAACTATGTTGTTTCCCTCCCATTTGAGATTGGAGTTTTTAGTAAAAACAAGGAAGAAATGGGAAGAATTTCCGGTGAGGTTTTAAAAATAACCGATAAATACATAGTAACGGATAAGGGAATTTACGACCACGAGCTTAAGGAAAAATACTTGTTTGCTGTAAACGAGGAGCTTTATGGAGCTGTTGGTAATACCTTAATTATTCTTTCAACCACTAAGGACAGCGCATTTAATTCGATTAAAACCTACTATTCCTTTGGAGATAATGGCAAGAAGGAAATTATAAGCATGGACGGCTATTCCTTTGGTGGAGTTACCTGTTATGATACCTTCTATCGTGTAGAAAAAAGAGTTGACAACAAATACATAACAACCTTCCTTTTTGAAAACGGCGAGGTAATAGCAGAAATTGAAACAATAACAGCTTATACAGATAACTTGATTTTCTTTACTCAGCTTGATGATGCATTAATCATCACATACGAAAAGGATAACGAATACCAATACGTTTACGCATACGTTAAATAACTAAAAAAGAACCGACTCGGCTTGCCCAACTTCTCATAAGGAAGTTGGGCAGTTTTATTCGCCTGCGGCGAGTGATATTGCTTCGCAGTGCTATTTGGCTTACGCCGAGTGGTATTCGCTTCGCGAGTTTTTGGAGGCGAATAAAATATCACTGTGAGGCGAAGCCGAACAATATCACTACACGGCGCAGCCGTATAATATCACTCCGACGAAGTCGGAATATCACTCTTGTTTTCTCTGCCGATTTGTGTTATAATCGGGTTAGCAAAAAGCCTCCCTCCGAGAGGCACCCTTTAGGGCGTGGGCTTTGCCCAAAGCATTTGTAATACAAAGGCGAAACTGGCGATAAAAGGAGATTCTTATGGATTTGATTTTTGAATATGTTACATCGGTTATCAAAATGGATGAAACAGATTATGCAGATAAAAAAAGCGTAAGACAACACAATCGGTTGGCAGATAGGATCAGAGCAATAGCATGTGAAATAGATCATATGAATCCAACAATAAAACGGAGTTTCTATGAGCTGTTATCTCATGAAAATGAAACGGTTCGCATTTGGGTTGCGCACCATATTTTGGAGGTAATGAATTATGATAATATGTGCAGAGGAAAGGCATTAAAAATTATATCATGTGTCGCCGATAAAAATGATGGGATAAACAGCTTGGGAAACAAAATGTGGCTTGAAAAGTGGCTGCAAGAGCATCCGTTAGATAGAGAGTTATTATAATTTTAGAGTAACCCCGACAGACTAAAAATCTGTCGGGGTTACTCTTTGCCTTCTGCGGTGTAAATATATCTTAATGAACCGTCGGGGACACCGGTCCCTACAAGAGAAAATAAACTTCCTTATGAGAACTGGCCTTTCGAACTGCACTTGTTTTGGAAATATTCCGTTTCCGCCCCCGGAACGCAGTTATTTAGACCGCGAGGAATATTTCATAACGGCGCAAATTGGAATCCAATTTGCCGCTAACTGTGCACACCGTTGAGTCAGTTCTTTTTTTATTCGATTGGATTTTCCAAAATGCCCCAGCTAACACAGGAATGATTTGTGATTCCGTTTACAAGCCATAAAAAGCTCCACTCAGAAGGCTGACCTTCAACCTGACAGTAAATGTTTTTAAGATTATCGCATCCGTCAAATACGGCAGCTCCCATTGCTGCCACTGCGCTTGGAATATAAATGCTTTCAATAGCTGTTTCGGAAAATGCTTCGTTGCCTATATATTCTGCACCCGAACCAATAACTACGCTTTTTAAATCAGAGCATTTATCAAAGGCGTATTCTCCGATTTTAATAACTGTTGACGGTATAATTACCTTTTCAAGAATGGTGTTTTCGTAAAATGCATAAGGCAAGATTTGTGTGATTTCTATATCGTTAACCGATGATGGAACAGTAACCTCTGCTACATCACCGTAATAACCGGCAATACAGAATTCATCCTTTGGACTTTGTACCCATAAAAAGCCGTCGTCCGTATACCCGGTTGATTTATAGCCCCAATTTATGCAGTAGTGATGGTCATTACCGTTTGCCGTCCATGCCATGTGCCAGCCTGTAAGAGCTACATTGTCCATAGGAGGCTGACTGCTTAACTGACAAAAAATATTATTTAAGCTGTTACATCCGTCAAATACAGCAGCTCCCATTGTTGCCACCGTGCTTGGAATAAAAATGCTTTGGATAGATGTATTAGCAAATGCACGTGTCATAATTATCTCAACCCCTGTGTCTATTTCCACCCTTTTCAAGCTTGTACAACCATCAAAAGCAGATGTATCAATTTTTTTAATTGTGCCCGGTATAAACACTTCTTCAATGACAGTATTCTCATAAAACGCATAGGGTAAAATTATTGTAACAGGCAAGCCCTTGTATTCACTTGGAATTTCCAAACGGGTTGTATTTTTAAAATTACTGCTTGCTGTAACACTGTATGAAGCTTCATCATCATTTAAAACAAATTTAAATGTACCGTCCTCTTCATATGAATTCTTTCCCGTTATGTCATTTTCCGAATTTACATAAACAAGAGTATGCTTAAGATAAACAGGATTTTCCGAGGTGGAATCAACATGCTCATATGTATTCCAATTGCTTGACCAATTTGTTGTATCAACACCGTTTTGGCAGTAAATAATCAGCTTTTCCATAGAGTTTCCGCTATAACGCTCTGTTCCTGCAATGCTTGAGCCCATATATAAAACGCTATTTGGAATGTACAAATACACAAGGGAAGAGCAGCCACAAAAGGCAGATGAACCAATGCTTACAACACTGTTTGGAATATTAATGTGCTTAATAGAGCTTTCAAATAAAAATGCAGACTCATCAATATGAGTAATTGTATTTGGAATAATAACATTTGTTACACTGTTTGCCTCATCAACCCTTTCAATGTGAGTAACGGGCAAGCCGTTATAGGTGCTTGGAATAATAAGCTCTGTATCGCTTTTTCCACCACCGTAGTAAACAACGCTGTAAGAAGAATTGTCCTCATTTAGATTGAAGGTGAAATCATTTAAATTAGCCTCGTAATTCTGACAAACGGTACATTTTTTGTCAACATAGCTGTGGTCCTTCACCTTTATAAGCTCACCCGGGCTTATAACATAGCTACAAGCAGAGCATACAATTTTGTCACCTAAGCCTGTTTTTGTGCAGGTGGAATCGTAGCCGGGGGTAATGCTTTCTGTATGAGGAGCAAGCGCTAAATCCTTTTGCTCAGTTAATATTTCATTACATTCGGTACATCTTACCCCATCGGATTTTCCTGCGGTTGTACAGGTTGAAGCATAGCCTTTAATTGTTTCTTTTATATGCTGTCCGTTTGATTCTATTATTTGTTGCTTTAATAAAATAATCTTACAGTAAGAGCATCGCTTACCCTCGGTTAGTCCGTCCCTTAAGCAGGTAGCATCGTATCCCTCTATTATTTCTACTGTATGCTCAATAAAATCAATTTCCACTTGCCCCTGTAAAATTTTATTACATTCGGAGCATTTAACCCCGTCAGTTTGTCCTTTTTCTACACAAGTAGCTGCTTTTCCTTCAATAGCTACACGTGTGTGTGCCTCGGGGTCAACGTCAATTACAGCTTGAGGAGTCAATGCTTTTTTGCAATCAGAGCAGATAACTCCATTTGTTAAGCCTGTTTTCGTACAGGAGGATGCATAACCGTTAATTATTTGCTCTGTATGATTGTCCTTGTTAATGCTAATAGGCATTTGCTCCTTTAGAATTGTATTACAGTTAGAGCATTTTATTCCATCGGTAAGACCGCCCTTTGAACAGGTTGACTCATATCCGTTTATAATTACCTCAGAGTGTGGCACAGTGGGAATAGCACGTGACTCGGTAGCATCGCATTTTTCACAGTATCTTCTTTCTAAGCCTGCCTTATTGCAGCTTGGCTCAATTTCTACCTCGTATGCACCAAAAACACAGATATGGCTTGTTTTTGAGGAGCTTGTAGGCGGTGTGGATGGCTCATCCCTGTTAAGCGCAAGTGCTAATGCTATTCCAAGAGCAATAGCAATTAAGGAAACGGATAATAAAAGACAAATCAAAAAAACATTTTTCTTTTTACCCTTTTCTTCCTTATTTGGAGCTTTAGCATCATTTAAAGATTCATCCCAAGCTTCCTTGTCAACAAATTCCTGTGGTTCGTCCTCCTCATTATTAGTAATGACAATAGGCACCTCGGCAATATCTACATTATCATTAAGTAAATCGCTAAGAGATACATTAAATATATCAGATAGCCTTTTTACCTTTTCTATTTCAGGTGTTGTTTGTCCCGTTTCCCATTTATAAATAGCTTGTCTTGAAACATCAAGCTCGTTTGCGAGCTGCTCTTGGCTAAGACCACGCCTTTTTCTTAATAGCACTATTTTTTCGGATAGCTGCATTAAATTTTCCTCCTTGTTTTTTCAACGATTTCGTATGGTCATATTCTAACACAGCAAGCCAAATTTGGCAAGAAATAAGAGCTTACATTTTGTTAATTTGAGGTTTACATTTTGTTACCTTTGATAAAAAGTGCTTGAAAATGCTGGATTTTGCCATTGTTACAAAACAAAACACAGGGCTGCCCCTGTGTTTTAAATGCTGCTTGCATATAGGTGTGCCACAATGGGCTTAATCCCATTGTGGCACAATAGGTTTAGTTCATAAAATCAATGGTTAAGCTGAATTCTGTTAGGTCGCCGTTTAGAGTGTAGTCTATAAGATAGCAAATCTTGTTATAGCTACCGTTTTCGTCAGGTAATTGGTCAACGTAAGGTTGTTCAACAATATTTAGTGTTGCATCACAGTTGCAGGTTACACGCACATCATCAACATAAACAAAGTTACCCTCTATACGTGGCTTATATGTTGTTACAAATCTTTCTGTAATAACTGCAGGCTCTGTAAATGTGAATTTATCAAACAAATCAATACGGTCATCAGCCATCTTGAAGGTACGCTCCGCCTTTTCAAGAGTTGTATGAACATTTTTAACGTCATAGCCGTGGGTAAAGTCCATATAAACCGTTTGAGTGTCCTCGTTATAAACAGCTCTTGCCTTACCGGTCCAGTCACCACCCTGACCCTTTCCGTTAAAGTACGGTAGGTTATGTGAGAATGAGGATGGCTGGAAATATTCGTTTCTGCGTGAGCCTTGGTAGCCCGGCCAGTTACCGGGACCTATATAGCCAAAGTCGCAGAATACCTGCTTATTATGTCTTGCAAGAATAAATGAGCCTACGTCTTGATGGTTGTGGCTTTCCCATTGGTTACCACCCTTAAATGCAAAGCCATAATTGTCTGTACGCTTTGTAAAGTAGTTAGTAACAGGGGCAGAATATGTTGCATTTTTAAGCTCTGTTCCTACAAAATCAGGGTTAAAGTAAACACAGGAGCGAACAGCAAATGCCCAGTGGTGATAGGTAATAATTGTAGCCTGGTCGCTTGGTAGATTTTCAATAGCGTCACCATAAACGGTTTTAAGCATATGTGGAAGACCAACCCAATAGCCCTCGTGAATATTAACGTCACTAAACAGAGCAAGAACGTTTGGCTGTAAAAACATCTTTTGAACAAATTGAGAAATAGCCTTTACCTTTGGATTTGCAAGCCAGTCATACTCTCCATTTGAAAACTCACGAAGAAGCATTGCGTAAACTGCAAAAAATCCAAAGCCAAAGCCCCAATAAGCAGTACCCTCAACGCACATTCCGTCATCATCATAGCTATTAAGATAGCATTCCATTGATGATTGAAGACGTGGAAGCTGACGCATAAACTCCTCCGGGTCCTCGTACATTAAAGCACCACCGACAGCGCCTGTACAAACTGCTGTCCAGTTGTTGTTGTGTGTTTCCCAAAAGAACTTTCTTGTAAGATAAGGCTCAATTGTGTGACGTCTTATTTCATAAGTCATTCTGTCAACAAGAAGCTTAGGAAATCTATCCTTAAATAAGTGCTTTATCTCAGCCATTGAAAAGCCAAGGGAAGCACCGTAAATATCAATAAGACCGGGGTCAAAGTCCTTAGGAGTTCTATTATAGTAGTCATTGTAGTGACCAAGAGGCGCCCAAGTGTATTCGTTACAAATTTCCCAAACGGTTTCAATTAAGCTTCTAAAATACTCATCGTTATCAGGGTAAATTAATGATAAAAGAGCAGAGGATTGAAGCTGATTGAAGCTATCAGGCTTACCGGTGTTGGCATTTGGATAATCCAAAACATCCCAAGCGTTTGAAGCTCTCGGACGGATTTTAAACACCTTATCGTATTTAGCCTTGATTTCTTTTCTGTGACGGGCAAAAGCCTCGTCATTTCTTACTCGTTCCCATACCTTGGGGTCTTTTGCAATATCAAACATAATTAGTCTCCTTGTGAAAAATTGCTATTTTTATACTATCATAAAAATCCATATTTTTCAATGCTTTTTCAAAAGTTTTATTTACTTTACGTAAATAATGTGTTATACTTGACTTATAACATTTCCGAAAGGACAAGCATTATGGAAAAAAAGCTTATTAACTCATATCCCGCAACAATTTGGAGTGACTGTACACCTGTTGGTAATGGTACGCTTGGCGCAAGTGTTTATGGCTGTGTTTACGATGAAAGAATACTTATAAATCACGAGGCTTTATATAACTGGACCTGTGATGTTGGCTACCCTGATATCTCCTATGCCTTAAAAGAGGTAAGGGCATTAATGGATGAGGGTAAATATAAAGAGGCAAACACTTATTATACCGACATAATAAGTAAAACAGGCTTTAGGTCAAATAAGGGCAAGTTTTTTCCTGCCTTTGATATTCACCTGATTTTTGAAACTAACGCATCCCCTGAAAATTACAAGCGTGAGCTTGATATGGAAGGTGGCATTTGCACCGTTTCCTATACAGAAAACGACAACAAATGCATACGTACAATTTTTGCATCCCAAAGAGATAGAGTAGTTGTTGTAAATCTGAAAAAGGAAGCACCTTTTTCGGTTAAGGTGTCCCTTGAAAGACACGATATGTCCGACTACGTGGATAATTTTTACTGTGATGAGTTTAAAAGCTTTGCTAAGGACGGTTATGTTTACTCCGAGAGTAAAACAGGCGGTAAGCTTCATTTTTCAGGCGTTGTTAAGGTGCTGAATACTGATGGCACAATTGTATCGGGAGGAAATGATAAGGCTCTTAAAATTGATATGACGGGAGAGGCAAGTCTGAAGGACTACATTAAAATTGAAAACGCAAAAGAGGTAACTCTTGTTTTCAATATGAGCAAGGAGCCACTACCCTTTGAGGAAATGAAGCTTGTTGTTGATAAGTGTCAAAAGGGCTATGAAACACTTTTAGATGAACAAAAAGAGGACTTTTCTAAGCTATTCAATTCAACACGTCTAACCTTGACAGATGGTGAAAACCAATCTAACGAGCAACTGTTTATAAACAGCTATGCAGGTGTGGTCGATGCAAGAATTATAGAAAAAATGGCAGACTACGGAAGATACCTGCTTATTTCATCATCCGTTGGCTGTGAATATCCTGCTAACCTTCAAGGCTTATGGAACGGAGCATATTCTCCTGCTTGGGCTTGCACCTTCTTTAACAATGAAAATATTCAAATGGCATATTGGCAAGCGTATGCAGGCGGACTTGATATGGCAACATTGCCACTTTTCAACCTATATGATAAATTTAAGGATGATTATAGGGAAAATGCTAAAAACCTATTTGGCTGTCGTGGTCTTCTTTTGCCCTTGTTTATGGACAATTCCAATGGCAAAAAGGAAAATACTCAGCCACACGTTCTTTATTGGACAGGAAGCTCCGCTTGGATAAGCGCCATTTACTATGATTACTACCTATACACAGGGGACGAAGTCTTTTTAAGAGAAAGAGCATATCCGTTTATGAAGGAGTCTGCACAATTCTATGAGGACTTTATGGTGTATGATAAAAACGGTAAGCTAAAGTCCTACCCGTCAAATTCACCTGAAAACCATCCAAACGGTGATTTTGAGGGAGCAGGAGAAATTTCCGTTTCCATTAACTCAACAATGGATTTTGCGCTATTAAAGGAGCTTTTGACTAACCTTATTTCTTCAGCTAATCAATTGGGAATTGATAAGGAAAAATGCGAGGAATGGTCAAAAATGCTAAGCGCTATTCCAGAGTATGAAATTAACGAGGATGGCGCTATCAAGGAATGGCTGCACCCTGATTTTAAGGACAATTATCACCATAGACACCAATCACACATTTACCCGCTTTTCCCCGGCTTTGAGATAAACGAGGAGAATAATAAGGAGCTATATGAGGCTTCAAGGGTAGCAGTTCAAAAGCGACTTGTAATAGGCTTAAAATCCCAAACAGGCTGGAGCCTTGCCCATATGGCAAACATCTTTGCAAGGCTAAATGACGGAAAAGGGGCGAAGGAGTGTTTAGATTTGCTTATTCGCTTCTGCACAGGACCAAACCTATATACCTATCATAACGACTGGCGTAATATGGGCGTTACACTAAAATATTTACACGCAGGACATCCACCGTATCAAATTGATGCAAATATGGGCTTTACCTCTGCAATTTATGAAATGCTACTTTATTCCGATAGAGATAAAATTAAGCTTTTACCGGCGTTACCACAGGAATTCAAACAGGGCAAAATCGAGAACATTCACGCTCGCGGCGGCTTTGTTGTAACAATTGAATGGAACGAAAAAGCTGTTAAGGCAACAATAAAATCTATTCTCGGTAAAAGCATAAATGTAGGTATTAAGGGCTATACATTAAAAACTAATTCGCCAAAAATTGCACCAAGCCAATATGGTGAAAATTACAGACTTATTACCCTTGATAAAAATGAGGAAATCACCCTTGAATTTGCAAAATAATTCACACGTGGTGGCACATAAACGCAAAACGCAAGAAAAATCAACTACAAAATAAAAACGGCAGAGAACAAAAATTCTCTGCCGTTTTATTTCTTTCAAAAAGCATCGGCACACTGCCAATAACTACGCAAATTTATGCTTTTGCGGGGGGACGTGTCTAAATTAGAGAAATTTTTTTAATTCCTTCATAAAGCTTTCAACGTCGTTAAACTCTCTGTAAACGGAAACAAAACGAATGTACGCAACTGCGTCAGCCTTAATAAGCTCGCTCATTATCATTTCGCCAATTTCAACAGATGTAATTTCACTCTTTAGGGAGTTTAGAATATTATTTTCAACCGAGGTCGCAATTGCAAATGGGTCAACAGGTCGCTTTTGACAAGCCTTTACAATACCTGCCTGCACCTTGCTTTTATCAAAAAATTCACGGCTGCCGTCCTTTTTAATTACCATAGGCAAGGTAGTTTCTATTGTTTCATAGGTTGTAAATCTTGCTTGACAGCCAAGGCACTCTCTACGTCTTTTAATGCTTGAGTTTTCCTCAATGGGTCTTGAGTCAATTACCTTGGACTCCTCACAGCCACAATGCGGACATTTCATAATATTCACCTCCAAAAAAATTGGCAAAGTTTGTTATTCGGTCATACAATAATACTATATGTTGGGGAAATAACCGAAAAACACTCAATATATTGTACCACAAACTTTCATGCTTTGCAATAGTTTTTAGTAATATTAGCAGTATTTAAATATTTACTTGACAAAAGGTGATAAAAAGAGTATAATTTTTGCAACGGAATTTTTTCAAGGAGAATTTTTACAATGATGGTATCTGAAATGTTTGGTTCAATGGTGTTTAATGATGAGGTAATGAAGGAAAGGCTTCCCGAGGATGTATATAAGTCCCTTCAAAACACTATTCAAAACGGTAAGCACCTCGATTTATCTCTTGCCAATGTAGTGGCAAGCGCTATGAAGGATTGGGCTATTGAAAAGGGAGCTACCCATTATACACACTGGTTCCAGCCAATGACCGGTATTACTGCCGAAAAGCACGATAGCTTTATTTCTCCTAAGGACAATTCCACAGTTATTATGGAATTTAAGGGCAAGGAGCTTGTTCGTGGTGAGCCTGATGCCTCATCATTTCCATCCGGTGGCTTAAGAGCAACCTTTGAGGCAAGAGGCTATACTGCTTGGGACCCAACCTCTTATGCATTTATTAAGGGCAAAACCCTTTGTATTCCAACTGCCTTTTGCTCATACGGTGGCGAGGCTCTTGATAAGAAAACTCCATTACTTCGCTCAATGGAGGTTTTAGGCAAGGCGGCTATAAAAATCGTACACCTATTTGGTAATGAGGATGTAACACAGGTTAGAACAACAGTCGGACCTGAGCAGGAGTACTTCCTGATTGATAAGGACTTATACTATAAGCGCCCTGACCTTGTATATACAGGCAGAACACTTTTCGGTGCTATGCCACCTAAGGGACAGGAGCTTGATGACCACTATTTCGGCTCAATTAAGCCAAGAGTAAAGGCTTATATGTTAGAGCTTGACGAGGAGCTTTGGAAGCTTGGCGTTTTTGCAAAGACCGAGCATAACGAGGTTGCTCCGTCTCAGCACGAGCTTGCCCCTGTTTTTACAACAACTAACTTAGCAACCGACCATAACCAGCTTACAATGGAGCTAATGCAAAGAGTAGCTAAAAAGCACGGCTTTGTATGTCTTTTACACGAAAAGCCCTTTGACGGCGTTAACGGAAGCGGTAAGCACAACAACTGGTCACTATCTACAAATACAGGCATTAACCTTTTAGAGCCCGGTGAAACACCAAGCGAAAATGCTCAATTCCTTTTATTCCTTTGCGCTGTTATTAAGGCAGTTGATGAATATCAGGATTTATTAAGAATTTCCGTTGCAAGTGCAGGAAACGACCATCGTTTAGGAGCAAATGAAGCTCCGCCGGCAGTTGTATCTATGTTCTTGGGTGATGAATTAAGCGCTGTGCTTGATGCTCTTGAAAAGGACGAAAAGTACGAGGGTAAGGAAAAGGAGCAAATGCGTGTAGGCGTACACATTTTGCCAAAATTCCCTAAGGACACAACCGATAGAAACAGAACCTCCCCCTTTGCCTTTACAGGTAATAAGTTTGAGTTCCGTATGCTTGGCTCAAGCGCTTCAATTGCCGATACAAACACTGTAATCAATACAGCGGTAACACAGGTGCTTAACGAGTTTTATGAAATTCTTTCAAATGCAAGCGATTTTAACTCTGCCCTTCACAATCTTATAAGAGAGACCATAAGAAATCACAAGAGAATTTTGTTCAATGGCAATGGCTATGACGATAAATGGCTTGAGGAGGCAGAAAAGAGAGGACTTTCTAACCTTAAGTCAACTCCTGACGCAATTGAGCACCTGATTGATGAAAAGAATGTTCAGCTCTTTGTACAAAACAAGGTGTTCAGCGAAAAGGAAATTAAGGCTCGCTTTGATATTATGCTTGAAAACTATACAAAGGTTATCAATATCGAAGCCCTTACAATGATTGATATGGCAAAAAAATCAATTATTCCCGCTGTTGCTAAATATACAAGAAAGTTAGCAGAGGGTATTACCCTTAAAAAGAACCTTAACATTGATGCAACCTATGAAACAAAGGTAGCAGCAAAGCTTTCAAGCCTTAACTCCGAGGCTTACGAAATCACAGTAAGACTTGAAAACGAGGTTCAAAACGCAAATCTTGAAAAGAATGTAGTTAAAAACGCAAAGCTACACGAGGAAAGAGTGCTTTCCACAATGAACGCCTTAAGAATGGTAGTTGACGAAATGGAAACTCTGACCGCCAAGGAATATTGGCCAATGCCAAACTATAGTGAGCTCCTTTTTGGAGTAAAATAAAAAATTTACAGACCGTTCACAAACGGTCTGTTTTTTTGTCCTAAAAGAGATTAGAAGTAAAAAAATGTTTGTAGCTTATGATGAAAATATATATATAATAATATATTTTTCTTAAAAATATTGATTTTGAATAAATAATGTGCTATCATATAAGCTGAACATTTATGAAAGATTTATAAATGTAATCTTATTTATGAAGGATTTAAAAATGAAAAGAGCAGAGAAAAGAATTAGCTTGCCAACCCCTACCATGCACGGAGAGGAAATGAAATTTGTTCAAGAGGCGTTTGATAGAAACTGGATTGCTCCTCTTGGATTTAACTGTGATAACTTTGAAAAGGAAATGGATGCATACTTAAATGTGGGTATTGACAGTCCATATTATACCTTGGCGCTATGCTCAGGCACATCAGCACTTCACTTGGCTATGAAGTTAGCAGGTATGAAGCGTGGGGACAGAGTTTTTTGCTCTGATATGACCTTTGCAGCAACAGTTAACCCTGTATCATATGAGGGTGGAGTTCAGGTTTTTATTGACTCTGAGCCTGACTCTTGGAATATGGACCCTGTTGCGCTTGAAAAGGCATTTGAAAAATACCCTGATACAAAATTTGTAGTTATCGCTCACCTGTACGGTACTCCAAGTAAAATGGATGAGATAATGGCTATATGCGAAAAGCATAATGCAATTCTTATTGAGGATGCTGCCGAATCTCTTTCCGCTACATATAAGGGCAGACAAACAGGTACATTCGGTAAGTACAACGCAATCAGCTTTAACGGAAATAAGATTATTACAACATCAGGTGGTGGTATGCTTATTACCGATACTGAGGAAGCAAGAAAAAAGGCATTTTTCTGGGCTACCCAATCAAGAGAGCCGTTCCCATGGTATCAGCACGAGGAAATAGGCTATAATTACCGTATGTCAAATGTGGTTGCAGGTATTGGTAGAGGTCAGCTTTTACACCTTGATGAGCATAGAGAGAAGAAGGAAGCAATATACAGAAGATATGTTGAGGGCTTAAAGGACGTGCCTGTTAAGATGAACCCATATCTTGAAGACACCGTGCCAAACTTCTGGCTATCCTGCTTAACCATTAATGAGGGTGTGAATATGGGTCCGTTGGAGCTTGCTGAAAAGCTTAATGAAGCTAATATTGAAACAAGACCGATTTGGAAGCCTATGCATATGCAGCCTGTATTCAAGGACCACGACTTTATAAGCGCATATGATAAGCCTGTGGATGAGGACATTTTTGCAAGAGGCATTTGCTTGCCCTCTGACATTAAAATGACAGTAGAGGAACAGAATTTTGTAATCGAAGTGATAAAGGACTGCTTTAGATAATGGAAAAAATTTTACATACTTTAATTTCTAATTGGTGGGGCATTGTTATTATTTGCGTAGTTGCCCTTGCCTTGCTTGTGCTTATATCTGCACTTTTGTACAGACAATTTTTTAAGCGCTTTTACGATATTGTATTAAGTGGCATGGCACTTTTGGTGCTTTCACCGATTTTGCTGATTTTAATTATTGTAGGTGCAATCAATATGAAGGGCAATCCCTTCTTCACCCAGCTTCGTCCGGGTAGAAAAGAAAAAATATTTAAGCTTATTAAGTTTCGCACAATGACCAACGAGAAGGACGAAAACGGAAATCCGTTGCCTGACGATGTTCGTTTGACAAAATATGGTAAGCTTTTGCGTGCAACATCACTTGATGAACTACCTGAGCTTATCAACATTTTTATTGGCAATATGTCTATAATCGGTCCAAGACCGTTGCTTGTGGAATATTTGCCATATTACAACGAGGTTGAAAAGCATCGTCATGACGTTCGTCCGGGTCTTACAGGCTGGGCGCAGGTTAATGGCAGAAATTCCTTAGATTGGGAAAGTCGCTTTGCCTGTGACGTTGATTATGTACATAAAATTTCCTTGTGGCTTGATATAAAAATCTTATTTATGACTGTTATGAAGGTATTAAAGCATAGCGACGTAGCAGAGGACACAAGTAAGACAGAGGGCAATTTTGCAAAAATAAGACAACAACAGCTACAAGAGGCTGAAAAAGAAAGAGTTTAATGTGAGGTAAGCAAATGAATATATTAATTTTGAGTGCAGGCACAAGAAACAAGATAGTTCAATATTTTAAAAGAGAGCTATCAAACGAAGGAACAGTTGTTGCAACCGATATGAGTGATATTGCTCCTGCTGTTTACGAGGCTGACAAGTTTTATAAGGTGCCAAGAATGACAGATGAGGGATATATTGACGTAATATTCGATATTTGCAAGAAGGAAAAAATAAATGCTGTATTAACACTTATCGACCCTGAATTGTCTCTCCTTTCTGAAAACTACGAAAAATTTGCAGAGCTTGGAGTTAAGGTTATTGGCTCCACATATGATTTGTGTGAGCTTTGCTTAGACAAGTGGAAGATGTATAGCTGGTTAACCGAGCATGGCTATAACTGTGCTAAGAGCTATACCGACAAGGAGGAGTTCTACAAGGACGTAGAAATGGGTAAAATCAGCTATCCGGTATTTGTTAAGCCAATTTGTGGCAGTGCAAGTATTTCCATTTCAAAGGTTTACGATAAGGAAACGGTTGAAACGCTTTTTGCTCATACCGAGGGCTTGATGATACAGGAATTTTTAAACGGTCAGGAAATCGGAGCTGATTGCTACATAGATATGGTATCGGGTGAGCTTGTTTCTGTATTTACAAAGAAAAAGCTTATTATGAGAGCAGGAGAAACAGATAAGGCAGTAAGCTTCAAGGATGAAAAGCTGTTCGAATTAATAGAAAAATTTGTTTGTGAAGCAGGCTTTTCCGGTCAGATAGATATCGATATATTCAATATTAACGGTGAGTACTACATATCAGAGGTTAACCCACGCTTCGGTGGTGGCTATCCACACGCATACGAATGTGGCTGTAACCATATGAAGCTCATCAATAACAACCTCAAGGGCATTGCCAATGAAAAGAACATCGGCGCTTACGAGGAAGGCATTTATATGATGAAATACAACGAGGTTATGATTAGAAAAATATAATCATTTAAGAGGACGTGAAATGAAAAAAATACTTATTATCGACCATTTTAGTCAAACTCCGGATGAGCCGGGAAATAACAGATTTATATACATAGCATCACTTTTGTGTGATTTAGGCTATTGTGTTGAGATAGTAACAACAGATTTTTCTCATAAGGCAAAATGCACAAGAAAGCCTATGGATGAGGAGCTTAGCAAGCTTCCCTATGACTTTACTATGCTTAAGGAGCCGGGCTACAAGAAGAATGTAAGTGTTAAAAGGTTTTACAGTCACGGCGTTTTTGGTAAGAATTTAAAGAAATATTTGAAGGGTATAGATAAGCCTGATTTGGTATATGTGGCAGTTCCATCCTTGGATGTAGGAGCAACAGCATCAGATTACTGTAAGAAAAACAACATTCCGTTTATAGTTGACATACAGGATTTGTGGCCTGAGGCATTTAAGCTTGTTTTAAAGCTTCCTGTTGTCAGCGACATTATGTTTGCTCCCCTAACCCTTATGGCAAACAAAACATATAAGCAGGCTGACAGAATAATTGCTGTATCAGAAACCTATAAAAACAGAGGACTACGCTCCTGCCAAAAGGACAGAGAGGGCTTGTGCGTTTATTTAGGCACTGATTTAGGTACATTTGACAAGGCAGCTGCCGAGTCAAGCGTCGAAAAGCCACAGGATGAAATATGGGTAACATACGTAGGAACATTAGGACATAGCTACAATATCGAAATTATAATAGAAGCTCTTTCTTGCATTGACAAGGAGCTTAGAAAAAATGTTGTGTTCAAGGTGCTTGGCGACGGACCGTATCTTGAACGCTTTAAGGAATTTGCAGCCACAAGGGATGTAAGAGTTGAATTTCTTGGCAGAAGAAGCTACGGCGATATGGTTGGCTATCTTGCGCAGTCTGATATTGCGGTAAACCCAATTGTAAAGGGTGCGGCACAGAGTATAATTAACAAGCATGGTGATTATGCCGCAGCAGGCTTGCCTGTTGTAAACACACAGGAGTGTGAGGAATATAGGTCACTTATGACAGATTTTAATTGTGGAATAAACTGTAAGGTAGATAGCGTGGAAGAGGTTGCAGGCGCACTTGAAATGCTTATTAAGGATAAGAGCCTAAGAGAGGAAATGGGCAAAAACTCAAGAAGGCTTGCAGAGGAACGCTTTGATAGAAGATACACAAACAAGCAAATAGTTGCAGAAATAGAAAAATTGTTAAAATAAGAGGTAAAGATGAAAAAGCTATTGATAATGGCATCGCTGTTTTGGCCACAAAAAAATAGTGGTGGTCCGCCTATTAGCATAATGAATTTGGTACAAGCAATAAAGGATGAATTCCAAATTTACATAATATCAAACAACCACGAAATAAATGAAACCGAGCCATTGCCCGAGGTTAAAAGCGGTTGGAACGAGTTCGATTTTGGTAAGGTGTATTATGTTGATAGTGGAGAACATACAATCGGCAATGTTTTTAAGCTCATTAAGGAAATAGAGCCTGATGTTATTTATCAAAACAGCTTTTTCAGCCATAACGACTTAATACCTGTATTAAGGTACAAAAAGAGTGTTAATAAAAGCGTCAAGGTAATTGTAGCTCCAAGAGGAGAGTTTTACCCGGAAAGAATAAAGGTTGGTGGCTTTAAGAAAAAGCTGTACGGTAGCTTAATAAAGCTAAGTGGCTTATTAAAGGACGTATATTTTCACGGCACAGGCAAGGATGAGTGCGACGGTGAAAAATCATTCTTAGGAATAAAGGATGAGTATTTAATTAACATTCAAAACCTTTCCGTAATGCCAAATAATTCAAGTGATATTATAGAAAAGAACAGTGGAGAATTGCGCCTTGTATATATTGCACGTGTGCATCCTACCAAAAATACCTTAGGTGGTATAAAAATGCTTAAGGGAGCTTGTGGTAATGTGGTTTATGACATTTACGGTTCACTTGAAAATGAGGAATATTGGAAGGAATGTCAAGAGGCAATAAAGGAGCTTCCGTCAAATGTAAGCGTTAATTACTGTGGCACAATCCCACACGATTGCGTTTCTGAAACGGTAAGCAAATATCACGCATATTATATGCCAACAAACGGAGAAAATTTTGGTCACTCTATTGTTGAGTCAATGCTATCTCAAAGACCGGTGGTTATAAGCGACCAAACACCGTGGACAGATATTAACGGTGTTTGTGGCTATGCTTTGCCATTAAAGGACGAAGGTGGCTTTGTATCTGCAATAAACGACCTTGTAAATATGAATCAGGATGAATACAACATCCTTTGTAAAAAATCTAAGGAATACATTAATAGCAAGCTTGATACAGAAAAAATTGTCAAGCAATATATAGAGGCTTTCGGTGGTTAAAAATGATTAAAAAGCTTTTTACTGTACTGTATAACGGAGTACGATTTATTGGTTGCAGGTGCTACAAAAGGATTTTAAGTGTTAGCGCTTCCACTAAAATGGAAGTATCAAAATCTGCAAGGGTGAAAATTGGCAAGGGCTTTAGAACACGTAAGGGTGTTGAGATAAATGTCCGTAGTGGTGCTGTGCTTAATATTGGAAAAAATGTGTTTATGAATTCCGGCTGTATTATTACGGCAAGAGAGCAGGTTGAAATCGGTTCAAATACCATATTCGGCCCTAATGTTATGATATTTGATAATGACCACGCTATTAAAGATGGTGTAGTGTGTCATAATGAATTTGAAACAAAGCCTGTTACAATAGGTGAAAATGTATGGATTGGAGCAGGAGCAATTATATTAAAGGGCGCAACCATCGGCAATAATGCCATAATAGCTGCGGGAAGTGTTGTTAAGGGACACGTGGAAAATGGCACTATTTTCGTTCAAAAGCGCGAAAGCACGATGATCCCTGTAATAAAGGAGGAGGCTTAAATGAAAATAAGAGTAGCATTAAAAGTGCTTGCAACTAAGTTTTATTGTAAATTTCCAAGACTTATATCTGATAAAGCTCACTCGAAGCTTTTATATTTCATTATGTTTGGAAAAAAGCCGGATTTAGATAATCCAAAGACAATGAATGAATACATATGCTCATCTAAAATATCTGATGAAAAGCTTGCATATGATAAATACACTGACAAATACGAGGTAAGAAAATATGTTGAGTCAGTTATCGGTAAGGAATATTTAAATGAGGTTTTAGGTATATACGACAGTTTTGACGAAATTGATTTTGATACCTTGCCAAATTCCTTTGCAATGAAAGCAACACATGGCTCATCATACAACATAGTTGTTAAGGACAAAAGCACACTTGACAAAAAGGAAGCAAAGGCTAAGTTTGACAAGTGGCTCAAAGAAAACTTTTATTACAAGGACAGAGAGAAAAATTACTTTAACATAAAGCCAAGAATAATGTGCGATGCCTTCTTAAATCCGAAGGACGGACAGTTAGAGGAATATAAGCTTTTCTGCTTTAACGGTAAGGTGGGCTTTATTCAGCACAATAAGCAGATAGATGGAAAAAGATACGACAATATTTTTGACCCACAATGGAATATATTGCCTGTAAAGTATGGTTATAATGGCTTTGAGGGCGACCATGCTCCGCAAAACGGACAAGAGCTTATAGATGTGGCAGAAAAGCTTGCAGCACCATTTAAGCTTGTACGTGTTGATTTATACAATGTAGATGGAAGAATTGTGTTTAGCGAGCTTACATTCCACTCAGGCGGTGGCTTAATTCCGTTTAAGCCGGCAGAGTACGATAGAAAATTTGGCGATTTGTTAAATTCGGACAATCAAACAGGAAAGAATTAAGGTAGTAATGAAGGTTTTATTTTTAGGCTCATTGATAACACAAGAGTCAATGGAGCAATTTAATAATTTAAGCAAGGAAAAAGCATCGGTAGCGCCTGTTAATTATGAAACAATGCTTGTAAAGGGCCTTGTGGAAAACGGAATAGAGGTAGAGGCACTCAGTGTGCCTGCGGTTGCCGCATTTCCAAACAGCAAGGTTAAATTTGTCAAGAGGACAACACAGACCCTTGATAACGGTGTAGTGATAAATTGGGTGCCATTTATAAACGTTCAAGGCTTAAAGCAAATGAGCATTAAGCAAAGCTCCAAAAAAATGATAAAAAAATGGCTAAAGGACAACCGTGACGTTAAGGACAAGCTTGTTTTGATGTATTCGATTTATCCCCCTTACACAGCCCCTGCGGTTGAGCTATGCAAAAGGGAAGGATGCCATTTAAGCACGATTATTACCGATCTTCCGGAATATATGTATAGCTGGAAGAGAAGTAAGGGCATAAAGGGAATGTTTGCCAATCATTTACAGGAGCAAATGCTTGAGCTTCAAGATAAAGAGGACAGCTACATTCTGTTTACCGAAAAAATGGCAAAGAGAATGGGTGTTGATAACAAGCCTTATATGGTGTCAGAGGGCTTTAGTGACGAAAGCGTATATAGTGGAATAGAGCCACAGGAAAAGTATGAAAAAAAGACAATAGTGTACGGTGGCAACTTAAGTAAGCTATATGGAATACGCGCACTTTTAGATGGCTTTATGCAGACCAAGGGCGACTATGAATTACACCTATATGGCGCAGGAGCCGATTCGCAATATGCAAAGGAATGTGCAGAAAAGGATTCAAGAGTTAAGTTTTTTGGCAGAGTTTCAAGAAACGAAATGCTTGTCGCCTTAAAGAAAGCACACCTGTTAATCGTGAATAAGCCAACAAGCGATGATTACAGTAATTATTCCTTCTCCTCGAAGATACTTGAATATATGACATCAGGTACTCCTGTTTTAACAACAAGAGTGGGAGGAATGAAAGCTGAATATTATGATTATTTCTATTTCATTGAGGATGAAACACCTGTCGGCATTTCAAAAGCGATTGAAGAAAACCTGTCAAGGTCCGAAAATGAGCTTAATGAAATGGGAAAAATGGCATATACATTTGCCACTCAACAAAAGAATTACAACCATCAATGTAAGAAAATTGTTGATTTTTTAAATGATGTTAACAGGAAAGGAGACGTGAGATGAAGCAGAGTACTTTTTTTAGTACAATACATTTGTTTTTAGGAATGTACATTGTTCTTTGGCTTAATGCCGGCAATTTTAGTTATATAGGCGACTACATTCCTACCGTGGTAAAGTTCGGATTGGTTGCAATATGGCTTATGTTATCATTTGTACAACATCCGGATTTTATAGTTGAATATGTAAAACTTTCCTGGCCATTGCTATTTTTTACATTTATTATGATAGTTTCAATGTCGAGCTTTACACAGCAATTTCAAATGAACTACATTTATTGTTTGATAATGTTGGCGGTGACTTGCTATTATTATAAATACGGAACGCCTAAGGACATAAAAGCTATAATTTTAATTTTTGCCTTGGATGTACTTATAGTATCAATACACACATATGTGGTAGTTCTTGAAAATCCTATTGTTGCAAGAGCGATAAGTACAGGTGCTGCCTTAAGAGAGGATTTGCTTGAGGACGTTGTAGTGCCAAAGGGTGTTGGTGGATATGGACTGTGTTATCAGCTTTGTTGCTTGATACCAATCGTTTCATATTTCTTCAACAAGAAAAAGATAAATATCATAGTTAAGCTTATAGCATATGCTTTTGTTTTGCTGTTGCTTTTCCAAGCTCAGTTTACTCTCGCCTTAATAACCTATGTAATATGCTTGATTATTTCGTTTTCTTATGGTAAAAACGGAACTATTAACCTGTTAATTGCTAAGTTTGTTATGGTTGTAGTCGCAGTACTTTTGATTATTAATATTGAACCTATTTTGGAATATGCTATTGAGCTTTCAAATGCGGAGCTTGCCACACGTCTTAATGAGATATTGAATTTTATTCGTGAAAGCGACACATCGGGTAGTGATATTTCGTCACGACTGGATTTGTATCAAAAGTCTTTAAATTCATTTGGTAGCAACATTATAATTGGTTCGTTTGGAGCAAAAACATACGGTTCACACTCAACATTTCTTGATTTGCTTGGAGCCTTCGGTATTATAGGTGGATTGGGATATGCAGGCTTAGTGCTTCCAATGTTCAAAGCAAGAAATTATATACAACGAGATAATAACATAAGAAAGGTTGCAACCTTGAGCATATTGGTAATTATGGTTCTTTCAGTCATTAATGTTATTATCAGTGTTGAAATTATGCTTACTTCTATAGTGATACTTCCTCTTGGATTGAAGTATTTGTACGATAACGGAGGTGGCAAGCTTGAAAATAGTGCAAATTAATGTGACATATAGTAGTGGCAGCACAGGGAAAATAGCATATCAAATTCATCAAAAGCTTGATAAAGAAAAGGTTGACAATAAAATTATTTTCGGCTATGGCAAGGGTGAAGAAGGTATTGGCTATTCAATGTACAGTAAGCTTGGCACACATTTGCACAGCTTTTTGTCAAGAAAAATGTGTATGCAGGGCTTATGCTCCTGGAAAAAAACCGCGGATATGATAGACTTTTTAAAGAAAGAAAAGCCGGACATTATTCACTTGCACAATATACACGGACATTACTTGAACTATCCTAAGCTATTTAAGTATTTGAAGGAAAGTGATATTCCTGTGGTTTGGACCTTTCATGATTGTTGGCCCTTTACGGGAAAATGCTCACACTATTTTAATGCAAAGTGTGATAAATGGAAATCGGGATGCTATGATTGTCCAAATCTTGCAACCTATCCGGACAGCACATACGACGGAACAAAAAAGGGATATTTGAAAAAGAAGAATAGCTTTACCTCTGTTGACAAGCTTAATATAGTATGCAACTCAAAATGGCTAAAGAGTCAGGTTGAGGAATCCTTCTTAAAGGATAAGCCGATTTATCAAATATATAATGGTGTAGATACAGAGGTTTTCAAGCCCGTGTACGACGAAAATATATTCAAAAAATATAACATCCCACAAAATAAGTTTATTGTTTTGGGCGTTTCAGGTGTGTGGAAGGAAGCAAAGGGTCTTAATACCTTTTTGGAGCTTTCCAAACGCATAGGAGAAGATGTAGCAATAGTTATGGTAGGCTTGACAGAAAAGCAAATAGAAGCTTTACCAAAGGGGATAACAGGTATTACAAGAACAGAAAATATGGAGGAGCTTGCAAAGCTTTATACAATGTCTGATGTTCTTTTGAATCCCTCAATGGAGGAAACCTTTGGTATGGTTGCTGCTGAAAGCATGGCTTGTGGCACACCTGTAATAGTTTCAACTACAACCGCATGTCCGGAGGTGGCTGATGAAAAAACAGGAATTTGTATAGATATGTCGGATATAAGTAACGTTATGTCAGCCATTGATACTGTTAAGAAAAATAAAAAGCAGAGCTATACAAAGAACTGCGTAGAACGAATTGAAAAACTTTTTTCGTTGGAAAAAATGTGTGAAAAATATCTTTCACTATATGAACAATTAATGGCTGATTAGAGCATATTGAGGAGACTTAGAATTGAACAAATCTAAAAAAATAGGAGCTATACTATCATATTTAGCTACAATATTGACTTCGGCTGTCTCTATATTTTTGACACCTTTCATATTGTCGCGCTTGGGAGATGCAGAATATGGAGTGTACAGAATAGTACAGTCGTTCACAGGACAGCTTGCACTGATTTCTATTGGATTAGGAACAATAGCATCAGTTTTTATTGCCAAATACAATGTGCGAAAAGATGAAAACGCACTGAAGGAAAAAGAGAATTTTGTAGCTATGGGCATAACTATTGCTACGGTATTGTCTGTTATATTGTTGATAATTGGCGGAATACTATTCTTCTTTGTAGATGATTTGTATGCGAATACAATGACATCCGATCAATTACAGCTTGTAAACAAGATGTACGTAGTTTTGGTCATTAACGTTGCATTATACTTATTTAGAGACATTTTTGTAGGAATAGTACATGGCTACGAAAGATTCGTATACTGCAATGGCTTGAAGGTTTTAAGAATTCTTTTAAGAGTGGCCTTGATTATTGTGTTGCTTGGAATAGGCATGAGATCATTAGCACTTGTTTTGTGCGATTTAGCACTTACTGTGTTTATGCTGCTTTGCGATGTATTCTATTGCTTTTTTGTACTCAAGCTTAAGGCAAAATTTCACTTTTTTGATAAAGCATTGTTTAGAAATATATTTTCATTTTCTCTTGCAATGTTTTTACAGACCTTTGTTAATCAGGTTAATCAAAATTTAGGTAGTGTTATACTTGGAGCTATGGTAGTGCCGGAGCTTGTAACTGTGTATGCTCTTGCATTAAGTCTATACTTGGCATTCAATAGTGTAGTATCGTCAATAGCAACCTTATATACACCTGAGGCGGCACAGCTTGTACAACGAGGTGCAACAGAGGATGAATTAAGTGATTTTACTATAAAGGTGGGAAGAATACAGGCAATAACCTCAACTCTTATAGTAGGAGGCTTCCTTATTGTCGGTAGGCAGTTTGTAGAAATTTGGACTGGTGCAAGCAAGATGGATGTATATTACCTTGCATTGATTTTGATGGTACCTACTGTAATTTCCACAATGTTCACAGGAGCAAACAGCCTGCTTGATGCTTATATGAAGCGAATGGGTAGGTCAATAATCTTATTGATAACTGCAATTATAAATATTGTATTGAGCATTGTTCTGATAAGGTTTATCGGATACTGGGGAGCTGCCATCAGTACTGCTGTATCCGTAGTAGTCGGACAGATAATTGCAATGTGCATTTACTATAAGAAGGTATTTGGATTTAAGGTTATAAGATTTTTTATTGGTTCGTTCAAGGGAATACTGTTAAGCCTAATAATTGCATTAGCGGTAACATTCCCGTTTGGATATTTGAATTTAGGCAACTTAGTAATGCTTTTAGTTAAAGGTGTAGTATTTGTTGCTGTATATGGAGCTTGCATGCTTTTATTTGGTATGACTAAAAACGAAAAGCAGGCTCTGTTCGGAAAGCTTTTTACAAAGCGTAAAGCAAAGGAGAAATAAAATGAAATTAGCCCCAATTGTACTATTTGTGTATAATAGACCCTATCAAACCAAGGAGGTTTTAAGCTCCTTGTCTGCGTGCGACTATGCAAGGGAAAGCGACCTATACATTTTCGCTGATGCAGCAAAAAAGGAAGCTGCTGTTCCCAATGTTCAAGAGGTGCGTAAAACAGTTAACGATTCTCAATGGAAGAACTTATTTAAAACCGTAAACGTAATAGAAGCGGAAAATAATAAGGGCTTGGCAAAATCTGTAATTTCCGGTGTAACTCAGGTTATTGGGGAGCATGGCAGGGTAATTGTTGTTGAGGATGATAACAGGGTTGCTCCCGATTTCTTGGACTATATGAACAGAGCGCTTGATTTCTATGAGAATAATCCTAAGATAGGCTTTATAGGGGCATATAAGGCACCGATAAAAATCCCCGATGACTATAATCACGATGTTTTTACTATGGGCAGAGGCTCAAGCTATTCCTGGGCTACATGGAAAAGCACCTGGGATTTGGTGGATTGGGAGGTAAAGGACTACCCACAGTTTAAAAAGGACAAGAAGGCAAGAAAGCTATTTGATGAATATGGCGAGGACCGTTCTCAAATGTTAGATGCTCAAATGAGTGGAAAAATAGACTCTTGGGCAATACGCTTTTCTTATTCAATGTTTAAAAATAACAAGTACGCAATTCTTCCTACAAAAACAAGAGTGGAAAATATTGGCTTTGATGGCTCGGGTGTACATAATGTTGCGGCAGACAAGCGATTTGCGGTAACAATAGAAAAGGACTTAAAGCCTGCAAAATTTGAAAATCTTGAAGTTGATGAAAGAATTAAAAGGGCGTACGTATCAAAGTTCAAAATTCCTTTTAAAATTAAGCTTAAAAGATTTGTAAGGGGAATAATTGGTAAAAAGGGAGCAAAGCATTAATATGAAAATAGGAGTAATGACCTTTCATTGGGCTACTAATTATGGTGCTGTTCTTCAATCATATGCCTTGGTAAAGCATTTAAACAATCTTGGCTATGATGCTGAGGATATAAATTATATTCCAAGAAGAATAATGCTAAGGCTGCGCTTTTTCGATTTGTACCTAAGAAGATTTAATAATATAAAGCGTGCATCCAAGTTTAAAAGCTTTAGAAAGAGCTTTTTAAGGGTATCGAAAAAAACGTATAAGAATAATAAAGCTTTGCACAAAATCACAAACGAATACGATGCAGTAATAACAGGAAGCGACCAAATATGGAACGAAAGCTTTTTGACAACTGCTGAAAAAACACCTACACGTAGCTACTTTTTAGACTTCGTTCCTAAAAATGTAATTAGAATGAGCTATGCTGCAAGCTTCGGTACAAATATTCTAACCGAGGCACACAAGGCTCTTGCCTTGGATGAGCTTGAGCAATTTGACGCAATTAGCGTAAGAGAGCAAAATGCAGTAGATATGCTTAAGGAACAAGGGATAAATGCTGTAACAGTATGCGACCCAACATTATTAATTGATGTTGGGGAATATGAGTGTATTGCACAAAAGGCAAAGGATAAATCTAAGGTGGAGCTTTTTAACTTTATGCTAAGAATGGGAAGAGAAAGCACAGATAAAACCTTAGACTATGTTCTAAATGACGCACTCAAGGACAAAACTAACTTAGGACAGGGCATTGTACCTGTTGAGGATTGGGTTTGGAAAATTAAGAATTCCGATTTTGTTGTTACCGATTCATTTCATTGTATGGTATTTGCGTTGCTTTATCATAAGCCGTTTATCGCAGTAAATGATAAAAATTGTTCAATGAACGCAAGAATTAATACATTGGCACAACGCTTAGGCGTTGCTAACAGAGTAATTGATTCCTTTGATAAGGAAAAAATAAATCAATTAATAGAAAATAAAGATATAGATTGGGACTTCGTTGAAAAGGCTAAGGCTGAATGGGTTCGTGAATCAACTGAATTTATAAGGTCAAGCTTAAATATAAAAAATAATTAATTTACAAGGAGAGCATTATGAAAATTGCAGTAGCGGGAACAGGCTATGTAGGACTATCAATAGCAGTATTATTGTCACAGCATCACGAGGTAAAGGCAGTAGATATTATACCTGAAAAGGTAGAAATGATTAACAATCGTAAATCTCCTATACAGGATAACGAAATAGAAGAATATCTTGCAACAAAGGAGTTAAATTTAGTAGCTACATTAAACGCAGAGGAAGCATACAAGGATGCTGATTTTGTTGTAATTGCAGCTCCTACAAACTATGATTCTGAAAAGAACTTTTTTGACACCTCCGCTGTTGAAAATGTAATTGAGCTTGTAATGAAGCACAATCCAAATGCCATTATGGTTATTAAATCAACAATTCCTGTAGGATACACTAAGTCCGTAAGAGAAAAGATGGGATGCAAGAATATTATATTCAGTCCGGAATTTTTAAGAGAGAGCAAGGCTCTTTATGATAACCTATATCCATCAAGAATAGTAGTAGGCACAGATTTAGAGGATGAAAGGCTTGTATCTGCCGCTAACACCTTTGCAGGTCTTTTGAAAGAGGGCGCTATAAAGGAAAATATAGAAACCTTGATTATGGGCTTAACTGAGGCAGAGGCTGTTAAATTGTTTGCAAATACATATCTTGCACTTCGTGTTTCATACTTTAATGAGCTTGACACATACGCAGAAATGAAGGGCTTAGACACTAAGCAAATAATAAATGGTGTATGCCTTGACCCAAGAATAGGCGACCATTATAACAATCCCTCATTTGGCTATGGTGGATACTGCTTGCCTAAGGATACAAAGCAGCTCTTGGCAAACTATAAGGACGTGCCGGAAAACCTTATTGAAGCAATAGTTGAGTCTAACAGAACAAGAAAGGACTTTATTGCTGACAGAGTTTTACAAATGGCAGGCTACTATGCTTACGGTGACTCCGTTGAATATGATAGCACTAAGGAAAAGAATGTAGTTGTCGGTGTATATCGCTTAACAATGAAGTCAAATTCAGATAACTTCCGTCAGTCATCCATACAGGGCGTTATGAAGAGAGTAAAGGCAAAGGGCGCAAGTGTAATAATTTACGAGCCTACTCTAAAGAATGGCGAAACCTTCTTTGGCAATGAAATAGTAAACGATTTAGAGGAGTTTAAAAAGCGTACAAACGTAATTATTGCCAACAGATACAACTCTGAGCTTGACGATGTAAAGGAAAAAATTTACACAAGAGACTTGTACTTAAGAGACTAAAATATGATAAAAATACTTGAAAAATCTAAGTGTAGTGGTTGTCACGCCTGTGTAGGCGTATGTCCTTACGGCTGTATAACAATGCAAAGGGATGAGGATGGCTTTTTGTATCCTGTAATTGACGAATCCTCTTGCGTTGATTGTAAGCTGTGCGAAAGGGTATGCCCTATAATCAACAAAAAGGAAAGCTGCAAGCAAATAGAGGACATAAGCACTTATGCTGCCTATACAAAGGACAACAACCTACGCTTTAATAGCTCATCCGGAGGAATTTTTACTGAAATTGCATCTGCTGTTATAGAAGATGGAGGAGTTGTTTTCGGTGCAGCGTTTACAGAGAATTTTGACGTAGCGCATAAGTGTATTGATAGGATTGAGGGCTTAAGAGAGCTTCGTGGCTCAAAATACGTTCAAAGCACCATAGGAAACACATATAGCCTTGCAAAGCAGTATTTGCAAGATGGCAGAAAAGTGTTATTTACAGGTACACCGTGCCAAATTGCAGGCTTATATAGCTATCTTGGCAAGGAATACGATAATTTGATTACACAAGACATTATATGTCACGGTGTGCCATCTCCAATGCTATGGAGAAAATATATTGAGCTTCGTGAAAGCAAGGTGGGCGCAAGGACACAGGGCGTGTCCTTTAGGCATAAGAAAACGGGATGGAAAACATTTTCCATACATCTTGCCTTTGCAAACAATAAGGAGTATATAGCTTCTATCTCTAAAGACTATTATATGCGTGGATTTCTTTCCAACCTTTGCTTAAGACCATCGTGCTATGATTGTAAATTCAAGGATAAAATAAGACAGAGTGATATAACTCTTGCTGACTTTTGGGGAATACAGCACGTTTTACCCGAAATGAACGATAACAAGGGTACATCCCTTGTAATTGTAAATTCCAAGACAGGAAGAGAATTAATTAAAAGAATTAGCGATAAAATAACCATTAAGTCTGCTAATTTAGATGAGGCAATTAAGCACAACACAGCAATGACTTGTTCCGCTTCTTGCCCTTCTGACAGAGAGGCTTATATGGAAACAGTAAGGACGAAGGGAATTAAGAGGGCAACTAAAAAATATCTAAAGGTCAGCTTCGCTTTAAAGACTAAAAGATGGTTGCGTCGTTTCTTGAAAAAATAGTTTAAATATGAATGTAAGGGATTTGCTGTTTTGCCTTTTGAGGCATACAATAAACGGTGAAGCGCTTGATAAGGGTGCAATAGTAGAGTCATTGAATTCTAAAAAAATGGCTACTCTTTTTAATATTTCCAAAAAGCACGATGTTGCTCATCTTGTAGCTGTTGCCTTAGACGATATAGGAATTTGCCTTGATGATGACATAGGCAAGCTTTTTGAAAAGGAAAGAGAGCAAGCCCTTCTTCGTTATGAAATGATTAATGCTGATATTGAAGAAATATCAGACTTGTTTGAAAAAGAGGGTATAGATTATATACCCTTAAAGGGAGCTGTTTTACGCTCCTATTATCCAAAGCCCTGGATGAGAACAAGCTGTGATATTGATATTCTCGTAAAGGAGGAGGACTTAGATAAGGCAATTAATGCTCTTGTCGAAAAGCTTTCATATAAAACAGACTACGAAAGACAATATCACGATGTTTCCTTGTTTTCCCCATTTGGTATGCATCTTGAGCTTCACTTTAATATAAAGGAAGACATAGAGAAATATGACGAATTATTGACACAGGTGTGGACTTTTTCAAGAAAAGCAGAGCCTTTCTTCCACAAGCATTTGCAATCGAATGAGTTTTTTATGCTTCATTTGCTTGCACATATGGCATATCATTTTATATCAGGTGGTTGCGGTGTGCGCTCGGTTCTTGACTTTTGGATTTTGTCAAAAAAGCTAAGTATAAATGAAAAAGAGCTTATTTCATTTCTGAAAAGAACAGAGCTTGAAAGCTTTTATTATGCAATTAAGGAGCTTTCCGAATATTGGCTTGAAGGTAAAAGCAACCCGTGTCATACGGTTTTAGAGGCTGAAAAATATATACTTTTGGGTGGCGCATATGGTAATGATAAAAATAATGCCACATCCAAGCAAATTAAAAAGGGTGGTAAGCTTAAGTATTTCCTGTCACGTGTTTTTATGCCATATGATAGCTTAGCCATCTTATACCCAATAATAAAAAGACATAAAATATTAACACCGTTTTGCCAGCTTGCAAGGTGGCTAAGCGTAGTGTTTAAGGGTAAAAAAATAAAAAAAGAAATAAAGAGAATTACATCCGTAAGTCAAGCTCAGGTCGAAAAAACTAAGACACTTTTAAGGGACTTGGGATTGTAGAAAGGAAAAAATAGTGCTATCTGTGTTTGAAAAGGGCATAATAGAGCTTGTCAAATGCGCCCTGACGGGTGGCGTTCCTCAGCTTGAGGAGGGCTTTGATTTTGAAAAGGCATATGAGTATGCTCAATCCCGGCAAATAACACCGCTTTTATTCTATGGTGCGTCTAATATCGAAGGCTTTATGGACACCCTGACAGGTAAAAAGTTTTTCAAATCTACTATGAATTTAAGCTTTTATTGTGCAGAGCAGAGTGAGGCTATTAAAAGCGTTAAGGATGAATTTAGAGCAAATAAAATTCAACATTTAGCAGTTAAGGGAACAATTCTTCGTGAGCTTTATCCTTACCCTGAAATGCGTCTTATGAGTGATGCCGATATTCTTATTAAGGAAGAGGAATACGAAAGAATAAAGCCGATAATGGTAGGCTTAGGCTTTGAGGAGCAATACGAAAGCGACCACGAGCTTGTATGGAAAAAGGGAGAAATTTCAATTGAGCTGCATAAACGCTTAGTCCCATCATACAATAAGGACTACTATAAGTATTTTGGCAACGGTTGGAAAATTGCCACAATTAAAAATGAAGAAACCTGTGAATACCTTATGACCCCTGAGGATAGCTTTATATATACATTTGTTCACTTTGCCAAGCATTATAGAGATGGTGGCATAGGAATTAAGCATATTGTTGATTTCTTTGTATATTTAGACAAATATCCAAATCTTGATTTTGAATACATAGACAAGGAGCTGGAAAAGCTACAGCTGCTAAGATTTTGGAAAAACACTAAAAAAGTCCTTGATGTGTGGTTCAATTCTGCCAAGAGCGACGATTTAAGTGATTTCATTACTGCAAAAATTTTCGGCAGTGGAGCTTATGGCACATTTGAGGGCTCTATAAATGCTGAGGCTGTGCGATTATCAAAGGGTAACGAAAATGTGAAAAGAAAAAAAGCATTAAATATTATTTTTCCGCCGCTTCAAGGAATGAAAAAGAAATATAATGTTTTAAACAAAGCTCCTGTTTTATTACCTGTTATGTGGGTTGTACGTTGGTTCGAGGCACTGTTTAATTTTAAAAAGGTCAAAAAGCAAAAGCAAATTCTTGATATGATGAGCGATGAAAATATAAGCAAATACCAAAACGAGCTTAATTATGTGGGGTTGGATTTTAACTTTCAGTAAATAATAAGCATAGGGGGTGCTAATATGACAAAGAAAATAAAGACATTAAAAATTGTAGGAGCAATAATTTATGCTATTGTAACAATAATTTTAGTATCAATTCTTATAGCCTCAATTCCCAAGGAAGGTGGCTTAGATGTGCTTGGATATGTTCTTGTTGTAATAGTTTACTGTCTTATTGCATTAGGCTTTTACCTTGCTCCTATGATAATTGGCATTGTTGGAATTGTGCTTTCAAAAAAGCATTTGCCAAATGAGCTGCAAAAAAGCAATGTAACTTATTTTAGCTTTATGATTGCCTTGCCTATTTTTACAGATGCCTTGTGCTTTAGTACATTGTTTTTACTTTGAGGAGCTATTATGCCAAGAGAAAAGATAAAAAAAGAAAGAAAAAAGTTTTGGGGTGAATTTAAAGCCTTTATTTCAAAGGGAAGCGTTGTTGACTTAGCAGTTGCCCTTGTTATAGGTACAGCCTTTAATAAAATTGTATCTCAGCTTGTAGATAGCTTTATAACCCCACTTATAGGAATAGTTTTAGGCGGCTTTAGCTTAGACGATTGGAAATGGGTATATAAGGAGGCAGTGCTTGATGCTGAGGGCAATATTCTTGAAGCCGAAATTGCCTTTACCTATGGAACATTTTTACAGGTGGTAATAGACTTTTTAATAATTGCCTTTACTGTATTTGTGGTAGTTAAGCTATACACAAGAGTTAAAAAGCACCTTGAGGAAGAGGCAAAGAGGCTAAGCGATGTCTTAAATCCCGAGGAGGTTGAGGCACGCAAGAAAGCTGAGGAGGAGGCTCGTCAAAGGGAGGAGCTTGCAAAGAAGCTTGAAAGCGAGCGCTTAGCCGAAATTGAAAGACTAAAGCAGGAAAAGGAAGAGGCGCAAAGGGAATACTTCAAGACCCAGCAGGAGCTTCTAACCCAAATCCGTGATGCACTAAATAAGTAAACTAAGGAGAGAAAAATGAAAAGATTTTTAGTTATTGTCACTGTTATTATTCTTGCTCTGATTATGCTTGTGGGCTGTCAGCAGGTTGAATTTGAGCTAAGCTTTGTCTCCGACGGAGAAGTAATTCATTCAATAAAAACAACAGGAGCAGAAGCTATAAGAATGCCAAAGGACCCTACTAAAGAGGGCTATACCTTTGATGGCTGGTATTGGGATAAGGACACATGGCAAAAGCCCTTTACTGCTTCATCACTTTTAAACGAACCCTTAAGAAGCGATATGTCAGTATATGCAAAATGGACATCTGACGAGGTTGCTAATCAAAGCTACACTTTAAGCTTTAATACAATGGGTGGAAGCGCAATTGATGCTCAAAGCGTTGCATATAATACCGTTGCACAAAAGCCAATTGACCCTATTAAGAATGGCTTTATATTTTCAGGCTGGTACACAGAGGCAGATTGTCAAACTAAATGGGACTTTTCAAAGGACAAGGTTGTACAAAGCATTACTCTTTATGCTAAATGGGTAGAATCAGCCGACTCCTCTGCCTGTGAGATAATTGAGTTTGTAGGCGGTACAATAAATAATAAGGAAATAACAATGGAAATTCCATATGAGCAAAAAACAGTAGTTATTTCCAATCTTATAACAGTATCTACAAATGCTACATATTCTGTTTACACAGATATTTTCGGAATTGATCAAATAGTATCGGGCACAGTTGTACCAAGCGAGGGTGAAAATGTGTATTATATCCTTGTTGTTTCAAGCAATGGCTCTGCAAAAGCACAGTACACATTAAAAATAAACAGAGCGTTAAGCCCTAAAATTTCCGTAACGGTATCAGTAAACAGAAAAGAGAACACATACGAAATAGACCGTGGCGAGGCATTTGAAGAGCCACAGGCTCCAAGCAAGGATGGATATTACTTTGTTGGTTGGTATGTAAACGGAGAGGAAATTTCCTTCCCTTATATTCCTTCTGATGATGTTGTAATTACAGCTAAGTGGCTAAGTCATAATGAAGCGTCAAGCGTTACATTTGGAGTTGATGAAAATGCAATTTTCAACGGCAGCCAAAATTCATTTATTGTTATTAATGGCTCCCCACTTTCAAGTGTAATTGATAATTTACCGTCTGCAAGCAAGGAAAAGTATGATTTTAAGGGCTGGCAGGACGAAAACGGTAATGAAATAACATTAGATACAGTTATTAATCAAAATACTACATTTACTCCTGTTTGGGAAGAAATTATATATTGTATAGACTCAACAACAAATCATATTTGGCAGGAATATACACAGGATGCAACCTGTACAGAGCCGGGCAAGAGTGGTATAATTTGTACAAGATGTAATTATCAAATTTCAGAAGATACACAGGACGCATTGGGACATATATGTGACGAAAATACAGCATATACCCTTGAAATCAGTAACAATATACCGCAAAAAGTCTATAATTGCCAAAGATGTGGAAATGATGCGCGTGAGGCATACAAGACAATTGGCGATATGTTTAATGAGCCTAAGTTAGAGTATGGCAAAATATACGGAAAAGACAATTTGACTAATTTAATAGATGGTAAATTTGATAATTCAATCCAAGGAAGTGTAGCTCCTATTGGCACAATAACAATTAAGGTAACTGCAAAGGAGCCTGTATTTGTTGATACTATTGTGGTTTCCGGTATAGGTAATATAGCTTATTACCTATATGTAACCTACGAGGGTGGACAAGACAAGGTGCTTATCGGTATGGGCAATACCGATATAGATACACTTTTTGATATTAACGGTGTAATTACCGAATATGAAATGACTACCTTAACTTCAAGCCAAGGCAGTGAATATATTAATGAAATTGCACCGTGCAAAAAAATTGCTCACGAAAGCGGAGAGCATTTTATTATTAAGGAAGTAGGACTTGATAGCACCAAGAGTAAGCTTACTTTAACAAAAACCTGCTCCCTTTGCGACTATAAGGAAATGCAAATCTTGGACAATATAACCCTTAATAGCTTTGGAAATCTGACAAATCCAAGTGGTGGTGCTTTTGGTATGAGCAATGCTGCAAATGTAGTTGATGGTGTTTTCTTGGCAGAAATAACCGGTTCAGTTGCTCCTAATGGTCAAGATTGCATCCTTGGACTTGAATCTAAGGAAAAACAAACCTATGTTGATTATTTCATTTTATATGGCTATGGCACCGGTTCATTCAGTGTAAGGGTAACATATGCTGACAAGTCAACGGAAGTAGTAGGTACCGAGGGCTTAATATACGACGCGCAGGGCAGCCTTTCTGTATTTGAAGTAGGTGCAGAGGTTAAAAAAATCGAGGTCATTTTCCCAAATTCAGATGGCTCAGATATAATTTATGAGCTTGCTGCTTGTACGGTAAAAGAATAATCGATACATAGCTAATACCAATAAAAACAAGGTCTTATCTTGGTAAGACCTTGTTTTTTGTTTGTATAGATTATATGTGTTAATAATTTGTATCAACCTTTATGAAAATAATATTTGTTTCGATTCAGTTTAGAAATCAGTAATATAATTTTGTCGAAAAATAAATAATTATGTCAAGGAGAAAGAGCATTATGAGAAATGTAAAAATCATTACCGATTCCTGTGCAGATTTAAATGCTGACCAGCTTAATAAATATGATATTGATTTTGCAAGAATGACCACATCACTTGATGGTGTAGAGAGCGTAGCTTCGCTTTTGTGGACGGAGGTTGAAGCACATGAGCATTACAATAAAATGAGAAACGGAAAGCGTATCATTACAGCACAGGCTTCAGTAGAAGAGCTTCAAAGAATTTTTGACAAATATTTAAAGCAGGGTATGGATGTTGTTTACATAGGATGCTCATCTAAGCAGTCAGGTTCTGTTAATACCGGTTATATTGTAGCACAAAAGCTAATGGCAGAGTATGAGAACTGTACTATTGTTTGCATTGACTCACTTAATGCAAGCATGGGAGAGGGAATGCTTGCAATTGAAGCATCAAAAATGGCAAAAAACGGGGCTTCTGCAAAGGAGATAGAAGAGCATATTCTTTCAATTAGAAAACGTGTAAATCAATATGTAACAGTTCATTCCTTAGATGCTTTAAGGCGTGCAGGCAGAGTAAAAGGGCCCACAGCATTTTTTGGTAACTTGATGGGGGTTAAGCCAATTATTATAGCAGATGCCAACGGAGAACAGGCAGCATATAAAAAGGTTAAGGGCAGGCAAAAATCCTTTGAGGAAATAGTAGCATTATTAAAGGCTACCATAATAGAGCCTGAAAACCAAACTATTTATTTAACGCACGCTGATTGTGAAACAGAAGAAATTGATGCACTTGTCAATTTAATTAAGAAGGAAATCCCTTGCAGGGGCATAGAGGTTGGACTGATAGGACCTATTATTGGCGCATCAATTGGTCCTGACGCAGTTGGTATTTGGGGCTTTGGAGAAGAGGTCACTTATAAAATAGGAGAATAGTTATGAAGACACTTGATGGTGTTTTATATGCTCATATGATAAATTCAGGGGCATCCAAATTGAAGACGCACGTAAAAGAAATAAATGACTTGAATGTATTTCCAATTCCCGACGGTGACACAGGCGATAATATGCTGATGACTATGATGGGTGGAGTACATTACGAGAATGAAACGCAAGAATTTCTTGATGAAGCGGCAAATCGTGTATCAAAGGGAATGCTTCTTTCTGCCAGAGGAAATTCGGGAGTAATTCTTTCACAATTCTTTGAGGGAATTAAAAAGGGCTTTTCAGGGCTTGATAGGGCAGATGCAGAGCAAATGGGAAATGCATTTCGTCAAGGAGTGGCGCAAGCATATAGCTCTGTAATGACTCCTACAGAGGGAACAATTTTAACTGTTATGCGTGAAGCAACGGAATATGCCAATTTTTATAAGGACTCCGTTGAGGACTTTTTAAATGCCTTTATTGATGAGGCTAAAAGGTCCTTGGCAAGAACTACCGATTTGCTTCCCATATTAAAAAAAGCAGGCGTTGTTGATTCGGGAGCTAAGGGACTAATCTACATTGTTGAGGGAATGCTAAGCGCAGTGCTTGGAGAGAATATTACAGATTTTTCCCCTATTTATGAGGAAAATACTGAGCCGGATATTGATGCGTTTGGTGAGGACAGTGTGCTTGAATACGGATATTGCACAGAGCTTCTTCTTCGTTTGCAGAATGCTAAAACAAATATTCAAAAATTTGATATACGGGTAATTATTGATTATTTACAAGCAATAGGTGAGTCGGTAGTTGCGGTTAAGGATGGAAGCGTAGTTAAACTTCACGTACATACAAAAACACCACAAATGGTGCTTGATTTTTGTCAGCAGTACGGAGAATTTCTTAAGGTGAAAATAGAAAATATGTCCTTACAGCACAATAACATTATAGCCAATGAGCAAGAAACAGAGCAGCCTAAGGAGCACAAAAAATACGGAGTTGTTGCGGTAGCCTGTGGAGAGGGCTTAAAGCAAGCCTTTTATGAAAGAGGGGCTGATGTTATTGTTGATGGTGGACAAAGCATGAATCCGTCGGCAGAGGATTTTTTAAATGCCTTTGATGAGGTGAATGCTGATGTAATTTTCGTATTTCCAAACAACGGAAACATAATACTTACAGCCCATCAAGCAGCAAGGCTGTACCAAAAATCAGATGTCCGTGTAATAGAAAGCTCAAATATTGGTAAAGGATACGTTTCTCTTGCAATGCTTGATATATGCTCCAATGATACGGACGCTATTGTCAGTGAGCTTGAAATGGCAATGGAGGGTGTTGACACTGTTGAAATTTCCCATAGTGTAAGAGATGCTGTTATTGATGGCAAAAAAATAATTAAGGGAGATTACATAGGCTTTGTAAAAAAGGAGCTTTTAGGCGTTGATAAGAATCGCTTTGAGGCAACAAGGCAATCTATTGATAAAATAAACCCTAAGGACCGCGATGCCTTTATTTTGATTTATGGTAAGGATGCTAATAAGGCTGAAGCAGAGAAAATTGAACAATATATCAAGGCTCAATATAAAGGTAAAGAGGTTTATGTCATAAACGGTGGACAAGAGGTTTATGATTACATTTTGATTATAGAATGATAGGAGCAAACAATGAAAATATTTCTTTACATACTTGCAGCCATATGTGGTTATGTAATTTCAGGTATAAATCCTGCAATTGCACTGTCAAAAGGAATATATAAAAAGGATGTAAGGGAGTGTGGAAGCGGAAACCCGGGCTTTACCAACTTTAAAAGAGCCTTTGGCAACAGATGGGCTTGGTGCGTTCTTATACTTGACCTTTCTAAGGCAGGCCTTGTAGTTGGACTTTTTGCATGGCTTTTATATCGTCAAGGAGCGGATTTTCAAATAGCCGCAGCTTATACGGGTATGTTTTGCATGCTTGGTCATGCCTTTCCATTTCAATATAATTTTAAGGGAGGCAAGGGCTTTTTGGTTTGCCTTTCCTCGGTTTATATTGTTGATTGGCGTGTGGGCTTAATAGCAACAGGTATAATGCTTGTTTTGCTTCTTACAACCAAATATATGTCACTTTCCACTACATTAGCAATGCTTTCTTGCCCAATATTGATGATTCCCTTTGGTGCATCCGTGCGTTCCATTCTTATGGTGACAGTTTCTGTAATCTTTATGGCAATAAGACACAAGGAAAATTTCAAACGGTTAATTCAAGGTAAGGAATCTAAATTTACTTTAAAAAGTAAAAAGCAATAAATAATATGCACTCCTAAGGCTTAATGCAATAGGAGTGCATACTGTTTTATATATTTGTAGTAATAATGTTGAATTCAGCCTACCCTGTGTCTGTTTTTCATAGCCTGCCATTGTGGAGGGGAGGTGTCGCTGAATTAGACTTTAAATTCAGTTAAAACTAAAATAAGCGACACAGGGGTAGTCCAAGGCAGAGTTAAGGTCTTAGCCCCATTCCACCCTCTAAGGTAAGTGTTTCACCATTCATATATTTAAAGTCGGGAGATGCGAGTTGTACACAAACTCACCAAGCCTGCCCTTGTGAGGGGAGGTGTCGCTGAATTAGACTTTAAATTCGGTTAAAACTAAAATAAGCGACGGAGGGGTAGTCCAAGGCAGAGTTAAGGTCTAAGCCCCATTCCACCCTCTAAGGTGAGTGTTTCACCATTCATATATTTAAAGTCGGGAGATGCGAGTTGTACACAAACTCTGCCAATTTCCGTTTCCGGGTCGCCAAAGTGACCTGCAGGTGGCATTTTAACATTTGCCTTAAATGCATCGGGATAAGCCTTTTCAAAGCCTTCAAGCTGTGCAGTCCACGCAAGAGGACAAATAACATTTGTGTTAATTCCGTCCTTTGCCCATTCGGTTGCCGCAACTCTTGAAAGACCGCGTATGCCCTCCTTAGCTGCTGCATAGGAGCATTGACCGTAGTTACCGAAAAGACCTGCACCGGAGGCAAAGTTAATAATGCTTCCCTTTGTTTCCTTAAGGTATGGGTAGCACGCCTTCATATAATAAAATGCAGCATAAAGACCTGAATACATAGCAAGGTCAAATTGCTCCGTTGTATGGTCTTGAATTGTCACACCTGAGGCAGATGCCTGTGCGTTGTTAATAAGCACATCTATTCTGCCAAATTCGGAAATTGCCTTTTCCACAACGCCTTTTGAAATATCTTCATTGTCCTGCTCCTTTGATATATCAGCAGGAATAGCAAGAACCTTAATGCCATAAAGCTTTTCCAATTCTTCCTTAGCCTTTTCAAGCTTAGCCACATTTCTTCCTGTAATAACAAGGTTGCAGCCTTCCTTTGCGTATGCAGTTGCAATACCGTAGCCAATAGAGCCACACCTTCCGTCAGAAAGCACAGCATAGCCTGCTCCTGTAATAATTGCTGTTTTACCCTTTAAAAAGCTCATAATTTTATACTCCTTTATTTTATTCTTCTAAACCACAATAGCTCATCAATTGGACATTTAAGCATTTTTTTGCTACGTCCCTCATAAATGTTGCCCTTTGCATCAGCCCACTTGCCATATGGGAATACTACCTCTTTTTCAAAAACACCCTTTTCAACAATAGGGCAAACCAAAATGTCATTACCTAACATAAATTGGTCCTTAATCATAGCATAGCCATTATGTGGGTCGTTATATTCAAGACAGCGCAATATAGGCTCTCCTGTTTTTTCGGCATTTTCAACTAATTTAGTTATTTCATCTGCCAAGCTTAAATGGTGCTTATACCATTTCATAACAATTGCAAGGGACTCCTTTGACAAGCATTTCCAAGGCGCTCTTGAAAATTGCATCATTGGAAACATTGAGGAAAGCTCTGCCCATCTAATAAATAGCTCCTCGTCAATTTTAAAGTCCGGCTGATAGTCGTCAGTCCAAGAGCCACCACCAATCATATCGGGACAGATAAATGGATGACCGAACAAGCCTTGAAGAATAGAGGTTGGCATAATAGACGTAATACCGGAGCTACCTAACCAAAGATGCTCCCTATCCCAAAGACGTTGAATTGTTGGCTTGCC
The DNA here is from genome assembly GCA_017621085.1 of Clostridia bacterium. GTDB lineage: Bacteria > Bacillota > Clostridia > Oscillospirales > CAG-272 > RGIG2000. Next base: position 54,798 of record JAGATW010000074.1, read on the forward strand.
ACCACCCTTAAAGGTGTCCTTGTACTCGTGGTATTTATACCTTGCACCAAACTCGTTCCAAGCAATATTTAATTCAGCAGGGTCGTGGTCGGGTCTTGGTGCTCCATTTTTAATGCTTTCCTTTGCATAAGAGTCATAGCCACCACCATCAAACTTAAAGCCATCAACATCATATTCTTTAATAAGAAAATCAAGTCTTTTGGAAAGATAGCGTCTGTCGCATTCCTTTCTTAAGTCAAGAATAGCAGAGTAGCCATTCCACCACTCAATAATAGCAACCTCGCCCTCGTTTGTACGTAAGAACATGTCGTTATATGTATCAGGATTAAATAACTCACGTGTAGCCTTGCAAAAATCTACTCCCTCAGCTGAAACGTAAGGCGTTACCCATAGCATAACAATAAAGCCAAGGTCGTGTAGCTCTCTAACCATAGCTTTTGGGTCGGGAAACTTATGTAGGTCAAATTTCCATTGACCGTATCTTGTCTGCCAGCCCTCGTCTATCATAAATATACCGGGCTCAAAGCCATTATCTATAAGTGCGTGGGCATACTCCAAAATTCCCTTTTGGTTTTGGTCGTATGCAAACTCCACCCAGGTGTTAAATTGGGCACACCTAAAAAATTCACGGGGGAGTGTTTTTCCGTTCTTTCTTGTTTCCACAAATGGAAAATGCTTTTCCATTACGTTTATGTATGCTTCACGTAAAGATGTGCCTTCCTCGTTTAATTCAATTGTGTCATCACTCTCAAAGGTGATTTCACCGTCACAAATAGTAGCCTTTAATGCTTTTTCACTCCATACATATCTACCCTTAGTAGATAAGTACATAGGCATACATTGTGTCGTTGAATTGTACCTAAAGTCACGGTTATAAGACGAGTCCTTGGAAATGGGCATTTCCCAACCACATCCGGCATCGCCACCCCAGAAATACTCGCCTTCCTTTAGTTTAATTGAAAGCTTCATTTCTAATCTCTTTTGGAAAAATGACCGCAGGCAGGTGAATTCTCACGCTTATCGTTTTTATCCGAAAATTTGCGACAGCTTCTGTATGTGTCGCTAAAATAATCACACTCACCACACTGTGGTAGCATATAACGTCCACAATGCGGGCAAGTAATTGCCCAAGTTGAAATGGATTTGTTGCAATCAGGGCAGTATTTAAGTCCCATAATTCTAAATCTCCTTTTTTATTTATTCGCTTTTTTTGTCTATTTTAGATTCGGTTACAAGCTTATCAATGCATTTTCTGTATATTGGATTGCGTGTGATAATTCTGTCAAATAGCTCATAGCCGATATCAGTGCTTAGCTTGTTACCCTTAGCACGCCACTCGCCAACTGTTTCAAGGGTGAATTTTTCAGGATTTCTTACAAAATAGTCAAAGAATGTGTTTGTTGTCTGAATAAGATTAATGTCACGTGCAATTCTTGCATTAATATTTTGACCGTTATAATAGCCTGTCCAAATATTATAATAATAGGTCATATTAGAAACCTCAGGGTATGTACCCTTTAGGAAAAGCTTTTTGATTACATTGTTATGCTCCTTAAGCTCCTTTTTAGGCTCTGAAAGGCTTTCCTGCTGGTCGCCTATTATGGATTCAGCCATATCGTGAATAAGAAGCATATCAAGGATTTCTTGCTTATTATACTCAGGGTCATCCGATAGCATAGGTAAAAACAGCATTGCCATGGTCCAAGCATTCATAGTATGCTCAGCTAAGCTTTCAGGGTCGTCAATGCCGTAATTCAGCCATTGGGTGCGCTTAGCCTCCTTCATTCTTGAAAGCCTTGTGTAAAGAAAGAAGGCAGCATCAAATCTTGTATTGTCAATATAGCTTTCAAAATCCTCCTTTACAGATTGGAAATAGTAAAGAAGCTTGTCAGATACAACGCTGCGTGGGCGTTGCTGGTATTCATTTAAAAAGGCAACGGCTCTTTGTGCAAAGCTTGCAAGATTGTATTGAAGCCTTTCGGGAGTTGTGTGCATACGTGCCTGAATAAGAGTAAGCAGAGAAACAAGGTCTGTTTCCACATAGCCTGTTTTCTTAGCATTCAGCTTGCTTTCAACACCACTGCACAAAATTCTTATAGCCTGCTCACCGTAGCTTAAATCTGTATCGGTATAAAAATCGTTATGTAAATTAATCTGGCAGTTATCGTCTAAGCTTTCAACAGTTGCACCTCTGTTAATTGCGTTTGCAACATCGTTTATTACAATTAAGCAAAGATACTCATCAAGAATTTTCGTGTTGCCATAGGCTATTAAGCTTTGGCAAACGGAACGGAATAAGTAATGATTGCAACGGTTTATAAGAGTTTGACGGTTATCTGTTTTCACAAGTGGCTTAAGTCTTTGGTATTCACCTTGTAAAAAGGACTTTGCCTCCTCCTCAAGCTCAGCATAATCAAGGCAACCAAGCCAATAGGTTGCATTGGATTTTTGAGTAATATCAAAGGAGTCGTAATTTTCTAAAATAAGCTTAAGCAGCAGCTTTTGTAAATGATAGTTTCCGTTAAGGTGTGAAGCAATAAAGCGATTTTGCATAGAATTTGTAGGAATTTTCAAAAATTCCAAATTCTTAGTTTCGTCTGAGATTGTTACACGGTGACAGAAATAATATGCAATCATAAAGTCAAGATATGTGTTATGCTTGTGTGGTAATGACCATAAAACGGCATTGTACTTGCTTGCCTTAGGGTTATGCTTGTGATTGAACAAATACTCATATAGCTCGTTGGCAATTTGAAGTATTTTTTCCTCGTTGCCGTTTAAATCGCTAACAGCTAAGCGCTCGTACATATCAACAAGAGAAATATCGTCAACAGAGTGACCCAATGAAAGCTCTGTTGCCACAAGACGAATTGTGAAGATATCAATAGTAGAAAAGCCCAAGCGTAGAAGTGCGTTATAAACAACATTTTCCTCAATTCCCTCGTACTTGTCAATGTACATATCAAGTATTGTACGAATAGACTCAAGGCAAGAAACCTTATCTGTAATTGGAAGTGGGTTAAAGCAGAAGGTATAACCTGTTACATTACCGATAAGTGGAATTGTTCTTTTAAGACGTTGACGGTTTTTAATTAATTTTACGTCAATGGCTACAATACGGTTGAATTTTTCAAATTTTTTCTCCTTCCACAGCTCAAGAACAACATCCTCAGGAGCAAAGGCGGAAACCATATGCTCACGTACAGCCTCAATCATTAAAACAGGCTGTGTTTCAGGATTCTTTTTGACAAAGCTAAAGAATTCCTTCATTTCCTCCCTTAAAACATTTGTCATATCGGTGCGTGGGTCCGTATCTGAATATTTTTTCTTTTCATAGAAGCTTGAGGAAATATAGCAGGGAAGATAGTTGCTTTCCCCATTTTTAAAGGACTCAAGCATTTTATAATATGCAAGCTGTAAAAGCATATTTTTAGCACAGCCAGGAAGACCGTTTACCTCAATGGAAACGCCCTGACCCTGTGAAAGAGTATCAACAATAATATCAACAAAGTCAATTCCCTTAGCAGTTGGGCGACCCTTAAAGTACATTGAAAGAGTATGGTCAAATAAGACCTTTGCTAATTTTTTAAATTCCTCGTGCTTTTCTCCGTAAGCCCTGTCACGCAGACAGTAGGGAAATTTTTCTATTTTGCTAAGCAAGGCATTAACAATTTCCTCCCTTGTCATATTGGGTAAATCGTCTATAACTTCCTTGCTTTCTTCTTTCGATGATGATTTTTTCTTTGATTTTTCGTTGATTTTCTTAACAGGCTCATCCTTAGCTGTGGGCTCGTTGCCAAAAATCTCATGCTGTATTATGCTCAGCGTACGCTTAAGAGCCAAATTCATATTATCAAAGGCGTCAATCCACTGTACTTGTTGAAAATAATAAGCTCTTCGCTTTGAAACCTCATAATTGGCAATTCGCAAGGGAATGATTTTTTTATCATTGCTGAAGGCAATATTCAATTCGGAGCCAACGTGTCGGGAATCGTCTGAGTTTTTTGAGAAAATCATTACAAAGACGTCGCAATCAATAATAGCATCATAAATTTTCTCGGCAAAGCTCTCTCCACCCTCAATGTTTTGTGAGGCAATCCAGCAGGTAATACCATTTCCCTCTAAATAACTATGTACAAGGTTTGCAACCTCTGCATCCTTTGTGGAATAGCTTATAAATACAAAAGGCTTTTTCATAAATGCTCCCTATCTTAAATCGAAATCTCATTATAATTATAACATAGTATATGTGAAAATGCAACGACAAAAAGGGACATATATCAAAAGAAAAAGACAGGCGCTTGTCCTGTCTTTGAAATATTAATCCTCAAAATTCTGTAATGTGTTCAGTAGGCTTTTAAGGGCTGTATCTATATCCTCTGAGCCATCAAACCATCGTGTCCGTTCTAAAAAGTATTTGTGGCTTTTTGAAAGCTCATAATCTGAAATGCGTAACGGAAGGATGATTTTCGCTTGGGAAAAAGCAAGTGATAATTCTGAATTAACATGCTCAGACTCACTTGAATTTTTCGAGGCGATTAAGACGCAAGCAAAGCAATTGCTGATTGCATCAAAGATTTCCGCAGCAAAGCTATCTCCCCCCTTGATATTATGTGAGGCAATCCAGCAGGGAATACCATTTCCCTCCAAATAGTTGTAAACAAGGTTTGCAGCATCTGTGTCTTTTATGGAATAACTAATAAAAACGTAAGGCTTTTTCATAAACATTCTCCTTTTTATTGTTGTCAAGTATTTTGAAAATTGCTTGTAATTAAACTATTTTTTTCAAATCTATGGTGTTCTTTGCCATGATTTTTTCTTTCATTTTAATGTACTCATGACATTTTTCAGGGTCATCTATACCCATTGCGTACTTTATATAGTCGTAAAGAACGTCGGCAATTAACTGAGATGGTACAGAATTACAGGACAGCCGTTGAGGGGAAATGTTAAACCATAGTCCCGTAACAGGCATTTGATTAGCTGATAATGCAGGCTGAACATAGTCAAAGTCAAGGTGCCAAAAGTTATTCTTGTTCCAAAAATATAAGTACTTTTTAATGCCGGCTCTACTATGCTCAGGAGAGTCAATTTCACAACAAATATAGTCAAGAGGCTTTTTATTTGCTTGATATGCATCCTGTGATAAAATAGAGGTAACGTGCTTATATATCATTGTGCCGATTCCACTTGATTGCAAGTCGTTTTTAACAGCCAAAAATTCAATAACACCGGCATTGCTCTTTTTGTAATAGTTGAATATACATCCACCGACAACACGGTCGTTTTCGTCCTTTGCTAAAATAATGTGATACTTATATTCCTTAGCATCAATACCCTGCCTTAGATAAAGCAAGAAATTATCAAAGCTCTCACGCTCATCATCATCGGGAAAGGCTTCCATATAAATATCGGTATAAAACTGTCCAAGGTCTGAAACTGTGCTTTGGTTCTTGTAGGATACCTCAACGTATTTTAGCGAATTGCTTGGAGTAAAGAATTCATCATAAGCTGCAAAAACATCAGCAGGAGAATGCTTAGGCTCCATATAAATATTATCCTTTAACATTTTTCCGAATGGAGTTTTAGAATTAAAAACCTCTTGATATTTTTTTGTGCATTCTGTGGCGATTTTGTCGTTCATAGCGCACACAAAACGATATTTACGCTCTGCATTTTCAGGATCGGAATAAATGCTCTCAAAATGCTTTAAGCTCTTGTCAATTAACGTGTCTATAAGAAATTCGTAGGTTGAATTGTTGGCAAGGTTAGCATGCTCGAAAAACGCAACGCTTTTTTCAGGCTTAAAGGAAAATTCATCAGCTTCAAGCTCGAACAAAATCCATACATATGCTGTGCTGTAATATTTTTTCGCCTTGTAGTTCAAGCAGGATGAAAAATCATTAATTTTTGTACCGAAGGACAAATCTCCATGTTCAATCTTATCATAGAAATATGCGTTATCGGGATTAATATTTGTACGTAGAGCAGAGTAAAAGGGTTTTTTGTCATAAAGTGTTACATCAGCAGAAATCAAAGCACCGTATCGTCTGTCGGCGTTGTCCAAGAATCTGGCCCTTAATTTGTCGGCAACATCGCTTTCCGTATCTGCAATTGCAGGTATGGAGTTACTTTCGTCACCGTATGAAAGCTGACATAAGCCTGCCCAATATTTTTTATATTCCAATTCATAGCTTGGACCCCAAAGCAGCCAAGCAAAGGTGAAATACAATTCGTTTGAAAGAACATTTTTGTTTTGTATATTATCGTTTTCGGTTATGTAAGCTGTTGAAACATATCGCTTAATAAACTCCTCCCAGCTTTCCTCGTATTGAGAAAGCAAGCCCGTTAACAAGCAGGTAGGTGTAGCATAAGCCTCCTCTATGTGTAGAGAAATAACAAAGGATAATTGCTCCCCTTGAATACCAAAGGCGTGTCTTACCTTTTTTTGAGAGAAAAATTTAAAATATCTTTCAGTAGCAACAGAAAAATCTGTTTCAATTAAGGGTGTGCAGTTTGGAATTGTGTAGCTAAGTCTGTTTTGGTCACTATCGGAATAGAAGGCCTTGAAGCTGTTAAGAATGCTTTGCCACTCTGTGCTGATTACAGGGCGACCACCTGTTTCCAACATTGCATATTCAATAAAGGCTCTTTTTTTCACCTGTGATTTTCTGCAAATGAATAAAGCCTTCATACGTGCAAAAAAGCCCATACCACAGGGACCTAAAATCTTTTTAAGTGCCTTGGAAAACTTGTTAATCATAATAAAGAAAAACGTTACAACAGAAATTATAATTGCCATAAATTCCAAGACATTCAGAAAAATTTCTATTGTTGAAAATAAATTGTCAAAAAAGCTTGCCATACTGCCCCCATTAAATGAAAATTACAATTAAATTATAGCAAATACAATCAACCCATTCAAGAGTTATTTCAAAATTTTATCAATAATTAAATTATAAAAAGCTTGCTTTATAAATATTTCTTGTAAGGGCTATATTCAGCAAATAAAAAACAGGTATGTCAATGAGCCTTTGCATACCTGTTTTTCGCTTATTTTTCTACAATTACAGACACTCCGTCGGGGATAGCAACAATTTTTAAATTGTTTTTGCCTAAAATTGAGCGTGCCTTTTTTAACGCCTCGTCGATGGAATGAGCAGGGATTAGGTGCATTTTTTCAATTACATCATCCGGCATTTGGGAAATGTAAATAACTCTTGCGTGTAAAAGCACTCTTAAAAGAATTTGGGTTTGCCATTGGTCAGGCACAGTTTCACTCCTTGCTCGTGAAAGGAACAAATCCATAGTTTTTGTAATGTCCGTTTCATCTGCTAATTGGTGATAAAAATGGTCCCCACCAATGCCGTCATTGGATTTTGCAAGCATAATAATTACGCCACCCTTTTTAACGGTTGCCTCACCTGCTGTCATACCCTTAACCGCTTGATATACATTTTGGTCAAGTGGGTAGCCACCGTTTGTGGTAATTACCACATCAGCCTCCTTGGCTTTAACACCGCAAAGAGAGGACAAAAATTCCGTACCCCTTTTGTGTGCCATTTCCATTTCACCTGCAACTGCATAAATAACCTGCTTTTCGCTATTTAATACTACATTGACAATAAAATCAAGCCCTGCTGCTTTAGCACCCCATACCATATCCTTGTGTATTGGGTTGTTTTCTAAAATACCTGTTCTTGCATTTTCATTTGCAATAAACTCGGAGCAGTGGTTGGCAAGGACTGTTTTTCTTGCGCATACTCCCGGCAACACGCTTTTACGTCCGCCACTAAAGCCTGCAAAAAAGTGTGGCTCAATAAAGCCCTCGGAAACTAAAAGGTCGGCTTCATAGGCAATTTTGTTTATGACGCACTCACCACCTGAGGGAAGCGTGCCTATTGATACAAGCTTGTCCGTTTCATCACAGTCGTGTATGTAAATATTTTCCTTTTCCACAATTTCACTGCCGAATTTAGAAATAAGCTCATCCTTAGTTGTACCACGGTGACAGCCTGTTGCAATTAAAATTGTAATTTTGGCATTTGGTGAGCCACGTCTTATTTCCTCAAGCATAATAGGCATAATAATTTTGCTTGGCACGGGACGTGTATGGTCACTTGCAATAATAACTATATTTTTCTTGCCCTTGGCAAGCTCGCAAAGACGAGGTGAATTAACAGGATTTAAAATAGCATCCTTTACAAGGTCATATTCGTTTTGTGATGGTACATAAGTATTAATTGATGATTCCAAAACACCTAAAAGCTCATTTTCATTAAAGCTATGCTCAAGAAAATCCTTGCCATATGGAAATTTAACATTAATCATTTTTTCGCCTTTCCTTTTGTCTTCAAGATGTGTGTATATGCGTATAATATTAGGCACAAGTATTAGCTGTGCTATAATGCCGGGAAAAGCATCAATAAAGCCACCTACCAAAAATGCCTGGAATGGAAATGGCTTGTCAGCCACGCCTAATAAAATTGCTTTGGAAAAACCCCAAACAACTCTGCCGATAAGCATAGAGGAAATAAGGGATACATAAAGGGCAAGGTAGCCCTTTTTCTTAAACAGCCTATATACTAAGGCTATTACAAGACCGTAGGTGGCAAGCTCCAGGCTCATCCAAACAGCATTTGGGTAAAGTGGTGGCATACCAAAAATAAAGCTGCGCATAAACGGTAAAATCAATCCAACGCACAAGCCATATTCCCACCCACATATTAAGCCACATAGCATAACGGGTAAGTGCATTGGTAAAAGAGAATCGCCAATTTCTTTAATTTGCCCTGTAAGAAGTGGTAAAATAAGACCGAGAGCTAAAAAAAGAGCTGCAAAAACAAGGGATTTTAAATTCTTATTCATTCGTTTATTATTTTTACTTGACATACTTTCATAGCCTCGAGCGCACGCTTGTGACTTTCGGGAGTTACCCCTGCACAGCCACGTGCATCAACAATTAATGGAATTTCGGGAAAGAATGCTTTTGTTACCATTACATTTGAAATTACGCAAATGTCTGTACAAAGACCTAAAAAGGTAATGCTTTCAATTTCCCCCTGTGATTTTAAAACCTCAACCAAATCACTTGACCCAAAGGTAAGCTTATCAATTGGCTCAGTTGTGCGAAGAGTGTCAAGCTCCTTTCTTATTTTCCAGCCATATGTACCCTTTATACAATGAGGCACAGGAAGATTTTTACCCTCTTGACTTTCCATATAATTTTCAAAATGGGTATCTCTTGTAAAGAACACCTTACCGTCAAAGCCTTCTATAACCTCTTTGACATATGGCACAATCTTTAATGCCTCGCTTGTACCAAGTGCGCCGTCAATAAAATCATTTTGCATATCTACAACAATTAAAATTTTTGACATAATACTACTCCTTAGGCTCAGTTTGTTTAATTGTAGCATAAAACTGTTAAAACTTCAACTGTTTACTCAATAAAAAATGCGAAGCACCTTTGTTGGTGCTTCGCATAGCTTTATGCCATTACGTTTTGAATGGTAGTAGTTATGTTTTGAAAAATTGCTGTAATTGTGCCAATGGTGTCAAACTCAGCTAAGAATTTGAATACAAAGGAGCTTTCGTAAATCGGCATAACCTGAACGCTACTGTCAAAGGCAACAACAACCTGAAATGCTGTTCTTGTAAGAATGGAAAGACCGATAACCGCAGCATAACCAAGGGCTAAGCCTGTTAAAAATCCACCTATGTAGTCGAATACACGGAAGAAGGAGTGTCTTGAGTCCTTCTTCAATTCGTAGGAAATCCACTTCATAAATAACCAAGGAATAAGGAAACCGACTAAAAGACCGAGGATACTTGAAATTGTGTAAACACAAGGAGAAGCAATTCGCTCTGCCATTGTGCGGATAATTTCATCAGATGCCTCTGTATAAGCACCGAATTCTGCCTCAAGAGATGTTAAGCTTGCGCCAAGACCGTCAAGGAAGTTGACAAAATTATCAGGCATAGATTCAAAAAGCTCTGCAAGATTATAGCCGTTTGCGTTGTGCTCAATAAGCTCAATTAAGGATGCGTGAACCGCATTAGTTACAAAATCAGTAATAAACACATTTTCAAGGAAGGAGGTAATTAATGGACCGATAACAAGAGCGCAAGCAATTGCAAGCCACGTTTTACCAATCTTAAAAAGCGCACGGTCAAGACCGTACTTAGTAAAGAAAACAAGAATGCTCAAGAAAATAATAATTAAAAGAGCATCAATTAAAATCGACATAAAAATGTCCTCCGTCAAAATAATGAATACATTGTAACATAGTTAAAGCAGAAAATCAACACAAACGACAATTTTCTCAAATAATTGTGTGTACACACATTTATAGTAACGGCTTTAATCGGAAATTAACAAATCAACTATATAAATAACGCTCAAAATATTACCATCGCACGAATGTTGACAAAATGTGAATTTTATGTTATAATTGTTAAAAAACTTTAGGAGAAATTATGACTTGGGGCTTTTTTAGTATTGGACATATTATATCATTAATATTGGCAATAGGAATTATAGCCAGTCTTTATTTTGCCTTAAAAAAGGCAAGTGAAAGAATAAAAATAACAGTATTAGGTATTCTTTCCTTTGCGGGAATAGGGGCTATAATATACAACTTAATTGTTTGGAATTCCCCTCTTGAATATTTGCCACTGCACTTATGCTCACTTAATGCTATGGTGTTACCCTTTGCAGTATTTACAAGGAATAAAACACTAAATAATTTATTGCTTTTATGGTCTATCGGCGCACTTTTTGCCTTGGTAATAAACGTTTCCGTTTCATCGGTTGAAATATTTAGCTGGACCTTTGTTTTCTATTATTTCCCACACGTTTTAGAGCTTGGTATTCCAATTTTAATGTTCCTTTTGGGACTTGCTAAAAAGGATGTAAAATGTATTATAAGTACTGTTGGAATTACAATTGGCGCATACACCGTAATTCACCTTATTAATTTATGGATTAACAGCTACGCAATAAAGAACAACATAGTTGACTGGGCAGGCAATGTAATTAAGGTAAATTATATGTATTCAATTTACCCTGACAACCCACTTTTAAACCTGTTTTACAGTATAATCCCACACCAATATTGGTATATGTATTTAGCCGTTTTGGTGGTTATCTTGTACTTAGGCTTGATATATTTAAATGATATAATTGCGTTAATTAAAAATAAAAGAAATGCCACTGTTTAGGTGTACCTGCCACAGAGCAGTTTTATATCAAAGCATAAAAGGGACGAGATTTTCTCGTCCCTATAGTCTGTTATACGATATTTTGTTTTTCAAAGGAATATAAGTGATGTTTTTGCTCACGCAAAAATGATGTTACTCACTTAGTTCGCAACGATGTGATGCTTGCCCACTGTACCGTAGGTACAACATCACAGCCGTAGGCTACATCATTAGGCGAAGCCGACATCATTTGCCCGTGAGGGCAAACATCGTTCGGCGTCCTGCGATAAAGCGGGACGCCGTTTAGGTGGCATTTTTTATGCTCATAAATTTAATAAATTGTATTGACATTGCTATCTTAATAATGTTAAAATAACAATAGCTATAAAACGTAAATTTTGGAGGATTTGTTATGGCTAAAAAAGATAGCATGAGCATTATGAACGAATATAAAAATGCTCCGCAAAAGGAAAAGGTAGAGTCTGCAAGAAAATTAAAGGTTGGTATTATCGGTACAGGCTGGATTGCAGACGCACACGCAAACAAGTATAAGGATATGAGCGACGTTGAGGTTGTAGCCCTTGCTGACTTAGTACCGGGTAAGGCAGAAAAGTTTGCAAAGAAATGGGAATTTAACGACGCAAGATGTTATCTTTCCCACAAGGACTTGCTTGATGCAGAAAGCGACCTTGATGCAGTTTCCATTTGTACATACAACAGAACACACGCAGAGTGTACAATTTACGCACTTAAAAAGGGTGTAAACGTTCTTTGTGAAAAGCCTATGTCCGTAACTCTTGAAGAGGCTATTGAAATGCGTAAGGCTGAAAAGGAAAGCGGTAAGCTTCTTTCAATCGGCTTCCAACCAAGAATGGACCCTAATATGAAGAAGATTAAGGAAATTGTAGAGTCAGGTGTTCTTGGTGAAATTTACTACATTCAAACAGGTGGTGGACGTAGAAGAGGTATTCCAACCCCATTTGGAACAACCTTTATTGAGGACAAAACAGCAGGAATTGGCGCAATGGGTGACATTGGCTGTTATTCCTTAGATATGGTGCTTAACGCAATCGGCTATCCAAAGCCACTTACAGTAAGCGGTTATAAGTCCGATTTCTTCGGCAAGGACCCAAAGACCTATCCTTATCATCCCGAGTATGCTGACCTTTTCGGAGTAGAGGACTTTGCAGCAGGCTTTATTCGTCTTGAGGGTGGTATTATTCTTGACTTCCGTATTGCGTGGGCAATGAACCTTGACACCCCAGGTGATACAATTATTATGGGTAAAAAGGGCTCACTCCGTATTCCATCTACTGAATGCTGGAATGGCTCCGTTGGTGGACCTATGAAGGTTTATAGTGAAATGGCCGGCTCACAGGTATGCACAGAAATTCCAATTATCCCATCTCCGGACATTTTCCACGAAAAGCTTCGTTCCTTCCTTGACGCTATCATCACAGGTGGCAAATCCCCTGTTCCAAGCGAGCAAATTATTATTAACCAAGCAATTATCGACGGTATTATCAAATCCGCTAATCTCGGCAAGGAAATCGAAATCCAAATCCCGGAGTTATAATTCAAAAGCGAGTGCAAACGCACTCGCTTTTTCAATAATTTATTGAAAATTATTGCTTACTGTGGTATAATGCTAATATAAAATAACGGCTGGTGCAAAATGAAGACAAAATGTTATTACAATTTTAAATGGTCGCAAGATATAGAAAACATACTTATAAAACACAAAGTTAATTATAAAAAGGTAGAGTGTAAGGGTATACAGGGCTCCGTAATATCGTACCCTGATATGTTGAATTTTACTATAAATAAAGAGGACAAGGCATATAGCTTAATTAAAGAATATTTGCCAAAGCCTAACACCTGCTGGCTTGAATTTAGCGAAAAGGAGCTAAAGGAGGCAAAATGGTTGTATATGCGTTCAACAAATATGAAGATAAATGTTGAAAATGACGCAGTTAATTGGCTATGCCCAAATAATAGCTCAGCCGATAAAAAAAGTATGTTCCATATGAAGCAAATAAAAGCCTTTGAAATTAAGCCGGTCAAATGGAACAGCAATAATCATTTCTATTCCTCATATGTGTGTGGGTATGATGTTATTTTTTGTGATAGCTTCGCTATGGATTTCATTAAACAGAACAATCTTACAGGAGTAGAATTCTGTAATGTAATATGGCACAAGAAAAATCAAATCTTACCAAGCACGTATCAAATAGAATGCACAAGTGTTTTGCCGGAATCTGCATTTGTATTTGATGAGAATTGCAAAATAGAAAAATGCCCTACCTGCCAAAAGAGCAAGTATGAAGTGAATCACGAGTTTAGAATAAAAATTAAGAAGGAATATCTAAGGGATAATCAAGATTTTTATACAACCCAAGATATATTTAGCATTGGCAATGTAGCATCATATACAATAGTATCAAATAGAGTATATTCACTACTGAAAAAAGCAAAAATGACACGAAATTTAAAATTCGAGCCGGTAATAATTATTTAATAAAAACAGTGCGAGGGGAAAATATGAAATTTTTTAAGATTGTAGATAAGATTATTAAAGAGAATAAAGACAACACAATTGTTAGAAAAAATGGCACTCTTTTGATTGAGCCTTTAGGCATTCCTAAATCAAGACATATGATATTTAAGCCTATTGTCGCAAGAGCCGTTAAGGAAATACTTATAGATGACTATAAAAATGAATTTCCAAAGGAATACATAAAGCTTTTAAAAAAATATAACGGACTCTCTTTATATAACCATAAGATAGTAGTGTTAAATTCTATCGATAAAAGAACTAAAAAGCCTATGGAATTTGCAGGTCACGGATTAACCTTGTTTGGGCTTCCTTGCAGACCTCCATATGAACGACCACTTGATGAAGAAGAATGCTTTGATATAAGAATCGAGGATTTGAGAAAACACGATAATATACCCGATACCTACTTAAAAATTGGAATATACAGACGGTGCGATGAATGGAATTCCACAACTGAAATAATGATAGATACTGTTTCTCACAGAGTATATGCTTTTGAAAGAGAGGACGACAAAATTCAAGCAGAGTGGGATAATTTAGATGAATGCTTGTGCGATATTTGTGATAAGGTATCAAAAATGCCTTTAGCTGCGGAAAAATATAGCAATAGAAAAGATTAATTTTGTATTTTGTAATTAGAATTGGAGAGCATTTATGAAAAAATATTTTAAAATAATATCATTGTTTTTTGTAGCATTATTTACAGTTGTTTTACTTTGTTCTTGCTTTAACGTTACACCACGTCGAAAGATTGTTATTAGCACATTGGGCGAATATGAAAAAGAGGAATTTTATTCAAGCGGTGGATTTCAAGACTATACAGATTATGGAAAATACTATTTTAGTGGAGTGCCAAGTATAAAAGATAATGAGTATTTTAAATTTGTTGCGGAAACTGATATAATTGTGTTGAACGGTTACATTGATAATTTTGACAACTGGGTTAATTTGATTTCGGAGAGCCCTTCAACCAAAGAGGAGCGGGAGCTTGTGAAAAATTATGACCTTGATCGTACAATAATTAATGAGGGTGATTTTTTCTATATTTACGATAAAATGGGCGAGCCTATAGGAGAAAGTCAGTATGAGCAATACGAGTGCTATGATGTGTATATTTTTGACATTGAGTCTTGCACTTTGTATTATTTTCACAGTAACATTTAAATAAAGTCTTGCGGTAATCAAAGAAAAAGGTGAGTCCTCATCATCACCACTTATGCAAAAAATAAAGGGGCACAAAATGTGTCCCTTTTTGGCGCAAGCGGTGAGATTCGAACTCACGTGCCAGTTATGGCAAACTGATTTCGAGTCAGCCCCGTTATGACCACTTCGATACGCTTGCGTATTTAGTTAGATTGGGAGAAAATCCGTTAGATTTTCCGTTAGATAA
>JAGATW010000075.1 GCA_017621085.1 Clostridia bacterium
AAACAGAAACAGCAAAAACACACGAAATCATAGCAACCATTGCAATAATCAGTAAAATTTTTTTCATTTTTTTCTCCTTTAATTCGTATTTTTTGATTAAGCATACTACTGCTCATTATAATTGTAAACTATAACCTTGGGTCAAGGTCAAGTGTTTTTCGAAATTTTTTTGAATTTTTATTAAAGGTCCTCGAAAACAAGCTCGCCATTTTCCTTGGCGGTGGCGCATTTAAAGGTCATTGAGCCTGCGTATCCGTTTATTGCCTTAAATCCCGTAAATACAAGCTCGCCCTTCCATTCGGCGCATTTCGGTACACCGGCGCAGGGAATCAGCTCGTTATCAACGGATACAAATCCGTCAAAGGGCTTATCTGACACTAAATACTTAGCTCTGCCGCGAATACTAAACACAAGATAGTATTTTCCCTTGTACTTAAAGTAGTCGGGACACTCAGGATGGTCACTATTTTCAACCACGTGTATGGGTTTTTCTGCCTCCTCCCACTTTTCCAAGTCCTTTGATATGTAGTGAGCAAGACAGCCCTTATTTTCCTTGACAAGCACTGTTGTTAAAAACATATGATATAACCCATCCTCACCCATTATTACCTTTGGGTCTCTTGTAACGGGTCCGTTATATTTTTCCGATATGGTAAAGCCAAAGGCCTCGTCCTTTTTAAAATGATAGCCATCATAGGATACGCTTCTTGTAATTATTGCAGGCAAGCCACTGCGTCTTACGGTATAGTATAAATGCTCCTCATTTCCCTTTCGTATCCAAGAGCCTGTACATATAGAGCCCTCCTCCTTTTTGGTAATAGGCACTGCCATCGGATGTATGCTCCATTTTTTAAAGTCCTTAGTTGATATATGCTCCCATTGGTGTGCACCCATTCCCCATTTGCTTTTATGATGGTGTCTATCCTTTAGATACAAAACGTGGTATTCACCATCTCTTACATAAGGCATACAATCTCCTACAAACACTCCATTACCAGGATACCAGTCTTGTGCATTTTCAAAGGTGCCAATTACGCTTGGCTCTTCCTTTTCCTCTGCTACATACTCCTTAGCCTGTATATCTATGCTACCTACAATTGTATCACCAATTTCAAAAAGCCTTGTGCCACAGGGCCATTCCTCGTCCATTATTACGCCATTTGCATATAATTCTATTCTGTAATCAAGGAATATTGCCTCTATTTTGTCCCCATTGGCAACCTCACAGGTTAATTCAAGTGGACGCTTATTAAAATCATACTGTGCTGATACGGTAAGAGTGCCGTCAAATGCTTGTACCTCTAAGGTTTTTCTGCCGTTTTTAAAGGACACTAAATAAATAGGCTCGTTTATTTCAAAAGCTATTTTAAAATCACTCATGCTTAACACTCTCCTATATAATTTGAAAATCCCTTATTATACTCAATTTTTTCAGCTACAAAGGCTGAGAAAAGAGCAACACCTGTTGATGATTCCTCGTCAACTCTATTAGTTGAAACAGTTGCCCCAAAGCACTTGGCTATTATGTCCTTTAAAATTTCTGTTCTTTTAATAGCTCCACCGGATGCAACTATATGAGATTTTTTGCAAGGAACTTTTTCATAAAGCTCATAAAGCTCATTACACATTCCCTTAAGAACTCCTAAGGCAAGTGCTTGTGGGGTAAAGCTATGTCTATCTATATTTTTAATAGAGCCTCTTAGGTTAGGGTCGCTACGCTTTCCACAGAAAAAGGCATCAACCAAAAGTCCCTCTTCTCCGTTTTCATAGGCTTGCTTGGCTAACTGATTTATTACGCTATATTGAGATTTTTCCTGCGCTCCTGCGCTTACCATATAGCTTCTGAAAAATTCCTCAACCATTGAATAGGCAAAGCCACCACAAAGGGCAGAGCCACAAACTAAGTATTTTCCCTCAATAAGCGGTCGTAATTCTAACTCCTTATCTACCTCTTGATATTCATCCGTTGCATAGGAAATTTGGGACCCTGTGCCTATATTTACAAGCATACTGTCCTCATTTTTACTAACTGAGCCTAAAAAGCTTGCTTGGTTATCTCCTATTGGAATAGCTACCGGTATGCCCTTACAGTTACCTATAATCAGGCTTTTATTACTTACCTGTGGTAAAAGCTCCTTATCTATTCCGAGAAGTGATAGCTTATCAAATTTAAAGCTACCGTTTTTAACATCAAGCATTCCAAGGCTTGCACCAATTGAGGTGTGGGTTATGGGCTTTTTGTTGCCGCATATTTCCATAGCAAACAAATCCATTATTGTACAAATACCACAAGCGCCCCTTGGCACAAGTCCCTTTAGCATATTGTAATAATGTGTTGCTATACCGTAGCCTGTTGAAATATGCTCCTTTGTTATATCGTAAATTAAATCACAGGTTGTTTTTTCGTCCCTTATTATTTGGTCTGCTCGCTTGTCCTGCCAATTTATAAGGTTAGATACTGCCTGTCCGTTTTCATCTATATACACAATTCCGTGCATTTGACCTGTTATGCCAATGCTTACTATATTCTCATAGGTTGAAAGAATATGGTACAAAAGCTTTTTTGCTTTTTCCATAATTATCGACACGTCCTGCTCCGAAAACACCCCTTTTTGGATGTAGGAGCTATGTGGCAGGGTATATGCTTCTATTTGCTCCTTATTATCAATATCGTACACAAGTGCGCTTATAGTTGTTGTGCCAAGGTCAATACCTACACAGGGTGTGCCATAACCACCGTTTCTTGCTTTTTCGTTTTCGGTAAAGCTTTCATTATTTTCAAGAGCTTCCAATGAGCTTTTTGCAGAAATGCTTTCGCAAATGCCATATATTTCAGAATTTTTGCCGCTTTCCTTTAGAATTTCAGCCTTTCTTTTTTCTATTAGCTCCTCTAAGCTAACCACCCCAAACAGATACAGCTTAATATCGGATATAGCTATGCCAATTCTTCTAAAAAGCTTTATTTCCTTTAAGGCTTCAACGTCACTCTCACTATAATTGCGATAGCCGTTTTCCTCTCTTGAAACGTTAATTAGCCCCTTGCTTTCATATAAGCGAATTGCCTTAGCCGTTAAGCCTGTTAATTTTTCCACATCATTTATCTTCATTTTCACACCTCGCACAACTATATCTTAAGCTATAACCTTGGGTTAATGTCAAGCGTTTTTCACAATTTTATTTTATCATACACTATGCCCTTAGGTCAATGTCAAGAATATTTTAAAAACTATTGAATTATTTTAAAAAAGTGATATACTAATTAAGAAAAAATAATTAGAGGTAAAAAATGGATATTCTTTCTGCCTTTTTATTGCTTTTAAGTGCTTCCTTTGCCTCTGTAAGAAATGTGCTTACAAAGGGGTTTTCAGGCTTTTCATTTAAAAGCCGTGAGTTTTTTGGAATACAGGCAGCTATCTTCGGTGCAGGCAGTCTTGCCTTGCTAATTGTTAATTTAGTAAGCTTTGATGGCTTTTCAATTTATACTCTTTTACTTGCATTAGCTTATGGTGCTGTGCTTTTGTGCGCACAATGGTGCTACACCATTGCTCTTGCCAGAGGCAAAACTGCTATTTGCGCAACCCTTTATTCCTTCGGCTTTTTAATTCCCACTCTTTCCGGTGCTATTTTTTGGGATGAAAAAATAACAGTATGTGGCTACTTAGGTATTTTAACTATCATTCCTGTGCTTATAATTTCCGGTATGGGTAAAAAGTCAAATGATAAGAAAAACAGCTCCCTTGCTTATTTGCCACCTGTTATAATTGCCCTTATTTGCTCGGGTGGGCTTGGTGTTATTCAAAAAATTCAGCAAAAATCATCATATGCTATGCAAACAAAAACGTTTGTTTTCTTGGCATTTACCTTTTGCTTTGTTGTTTCGCTTTTGTTTTTCCTTATACTCAAAAGGGGTGAAAACAAGATTGTTCCAAGAAATTTAATCTCCTGCTCAATAATCGGCGTTTTCTTTGCTTCCTGTAATATTTTAAATACATATCTTGCAGGAAGATTAGACAGTGCAATTTTCTTCCCGCTTTTAAACATTGGCAGTATTTTGTTATCTTTAATTTTAGGCTTTATTATATACAGAGAAAGACTGACAAAAAAGGACTTAATTGTTCTTTTACTGTCGGTTGTGGCAATTATTTTAGTTAATTTTTGAAAGGGTTAATAATGAACATTTTAGCACAGGGCTTAGGCATTGTAGGAATGCTTTTTAATATTCTTGTTTTCCAGCAAAGAAAGCAACGTGGTGTTTTGATTTGTCAATTTTTTGCCGCTGTTTCCTTTGCATTTAATTATTTGTTATTAGGTGCTGTAATTGGCGGAGTGCTTAATTTAATAGGCGCTGTGCGTGCCCTTGTTTTTCTTTTTGAAAAAAGAACTAAGGCAAACAGTATTTCTTGGTTAATTATATTTATAATTGCCTTTGCCTCATCCTACCCGCTTACATTTTTAGTTTTTAAAACACCTATCACACCAAAAAACTTAATAATAGAGCTTTTACCTGTAATTGCTATGATTTTAATAACTGTCAGCTTGCGTCTTGGCAAGGCTAAGGCTGTACGTGCCTTTAGTCTTTTCAGCTCACCTATGTGGCTTGTTTATAATTGCTTTAGCGGCTCCTTTGGTGCAATTGCAAGTGAAATACTAAATCTTATTTCTATTATTGTTGGTATTATCAGACTTGATACTAAAAGAAAAAAGAGTTAATGCGAGAAATCGCATTAACTCTTTTTGTTTATGCCACAGGATTTATAATGCCATTGTATGTAACAAATGAGTATTTGTTATCTTCTTTCGGGTCATCCGCCTGCATATATGAATATACAGTATTTTCACCGTCATTAACAATTACATACGCGCCAAGAGCAAGGAAAGCATCCTTTTGTGCATCTGTTTCAAAGCCTATTATCTTTATATCAAAGCCTGCAAAATCTGTTCTTGCAATATTGAAGCTAATAACACCATCTGCTACGCTTCCGTCATTGCCAAAGATGTCACCATCCTTAAGCTTATCCTGTGATACAGCAAACACACCATACTTTATTGTGTTGCCTGTAACCTCTATGTAATTATCAATAGCTACGCTATTTGTCTTAAAGCCAAGGGAAATTCCATTGCCTGTTTTTGATGCTGAGTAGCCTTGACAAGTAAATAGTGCTGATTCTTTTTGCTCACTGTTTACATCGTCACATCTTGCACATTGATACTCGTAATTGCCTTCCTTTAAGAAGCTTTCATATACCAAGCCGATAAATATTGTATGGTCGTGACCAAGTGCTGTGTTTTCCTCTTCTACTGTGCCAATCTTTTCACCACAGAAGCAATAGGTTGTAACAACCTTGTTTTCTGTACAGGTAGCATCTGTTTCTTCTGTTTCTTTTGGATTTGCAACATGCCAATATTGGTTTTCTTCCTTAGTTGCTGCTATATCATCTACACTTGCCTTAGCCATTGTGTATTTATAGCCTGTTGAGCAGAAATAGAAGTAGCAATTTTCATTATTTCTGTTATAGAAGGCTGTAAATGTAAGTGTGCTCAAATCAGTATTGCCTTTGTTAGCAAATACAAAGTCAATATACTTGTTCATTTCAGACCAAGCATAATTTGTAATTTTACCAAGATATACAACTGTTTTACGTTGAGACTGACTTGCAGTGCCACGGAACATTTGTACAACTGTTGAGTCGGTAAATGCCTCAGGCATTACTATAACATTGTTTAAGCTTGCACAATCACGGAACAATGTTCCTGAGCTTACATTACCATCTGATCTTGCAAAATTTTCAGGCATATAGTAAAGCTCGGGCTTTTGGGGCATTTTAAATTTATCGCCAAAGAAATAACCGTTTGCGTCACGAACCTCGAATGCTTTTTGTACAAAATACATTTTGCCATTAAAGCAGAATGGACCCTGACCGTTACCGTTTGTGTTCATTTGCTCAAGGTTTGCAGGTAGATAAACTGCTTGAAGGTTAGCACAGTTATTAACAAATCTATTGCATAAAGTCTTAAGATTGTTAGGTAAGGAAAGTGCCTTTAAGCTTGGACAGTTATTAAAGTGACCCCAGTTATCAAGATTTATATCGTTAGGGTTATCATTAAAGTCAACAAATTCAAGCGCTGCGCTATCACGACAAATTGATGGACCGAGCTTTGTTATTGTTGATGGAAGTGATAGATACTTAATGCTATCACAGTTATAAAACGCCTCTTGGTCAATGAGTGTAACACCCTCAGGAATTATTACTGCGCCATCTTGGTCAACACCTGAGCTTATAATTTTACTTAATGAGGTACAGCCGGAAAATGCATATTTACCTATACTAACCATATTGGTTACACCGGACAAATCAACAATTGTAAGTGCTGTGCAACCGGAAAATACGCTTTCCCTTATTTCGGTAACTGTTGAAGGGAGCTTAATACTTGCAAGAGCTGTACATCCACTAAATGTGCCTTTACCTATATAGGTCACGTTGCCAAGCACAACGCTTTCAAGTGCTGTACACTGGAAAAATGCATAGGCATTACCGGCAAATTCGGTAGGTCCTTCAAACTTAACGCTTTTCAAGCTTTCGTTTTTTGCAAAGGTCCTACTGTAAAGGTGTGTTATGGTTGATGGAATAACAAGCTCTTCAAAGCCACAGCCCTCAAAGGAATTGTCACCAAGCTTCTTAAGGTTTCCAAAATCAAAGGACTTTAAGCTACTCCAGCCATTAAACAATGAGCTTGGAGTTACATAGTCCATTGCACCCTCCTGTGTAAACCACTTAACCTCTGTACAATTTACATAAGGTGCTTTTGGCTTAACCATTCTGGTAGGTGCTTTGCCCTGTACTCCGCTTGCATAAGTTTTGCTAACAGAAAAGTCGATACCTGTAACGGTTGACATATCAACCTCTTGGGTAAAATCAACATCAGAATAAAACTTGCAGTTAGCAAAATCAATTCTTGGGTTGCTTGTATCTTCAGCATTTTGAGTATAGACGGTTATGTACTCGTCACTACCCGGGAACCTTGCGCCAAATTCAATATAATTACTTGGCGTTTCAGCGCTTATGCCTATTACCATTAGGCAAGAAAGCAAAGCCACCATTAATGAAATAAAGATAATTTTCTTTTTCATTGTGTTTCTCCTTTAATATATATTTATCCAAATTAATTTTAACATTAAATCTTTCATATGTCAAGAAAAATTTAGCAAGGTCTGTTTATTGGCAAAAAAGCAAGGGAAAGTCCCTTGCTTTTGCGTCAATTTATAAGCTTGCTGTTTCGTTATTAAAGGTTGTAAAGGAATATTTTTCGCCCTCTAACGGAGTGCCTGCTTGAATGTACGAATATGTTGTTTCCTCACCGTCAGTTACTTCTACATATGCGCCCATTGCAAATAGGCTGTTTTTATTACCGTTTTCACCATCTGTAAAGCCTACCACCTTAATGTCAAAGCCTGCAAAGTCTGTCCTTGCAATTTCAGTTTTGATAACCTTATTGCTCAAGCCTTCGTCAAAAAGATCTGTTGTGCCAAGGAATGCTTGTGAGCCTGCAAATACGCCATATTTTATTGTTTTGCCTGTTACCTTAGTATAATCGGCAATTGCTGTATTGTTCACATCAAAGCCAAGGGAAATTCCATTTCCTGTATTAGAGGCTGAAAAGCCCTTGCAAACAAAGAGTGATAATGCTTTCTCTGTACATTATGACCACAGCCTGCGTTTGTACAAAGGGTAACCTTAATTCCCTCATTAGCATAACCCTTTTCATACTTGATAGTTGTATTTAAGCTATGCTCAGGGTTTTCCTTCTTTGTTGCTAACTCGCACTCAATACATATCTCAACACAAGGATTTGTATTATTTTTGTGCTTACCTGTTATTGCAAGAGCTGAGCAGTAGTTTTCTATAATTGTGTGGCTTGTTATTGCGCCACCCGGCACGTATGTCCAAGGACTTGCAGGGTCCTTATAATCAACTACGGTTGCACCTGTAATAGCAGGGTATGTATTTGCTTGAATAAAGCTTTCCTTTGTAACATTATCGCCTATTAAAACAAATTCAATTTTTGCCCCTGAATCACGGAAGGGATAATACTTTGTTCCAAACTGAACATTACTTTGAACATATACTGTAAATGTATTTATTGTTTGATTTCTTCTTGCTGAATGGAATGCCTCATCTGCTATTGTTTCCATAGTTGCAGGAAGAACAATTGATTGTAGCTTATAGCAATGAGCAAGTGCCTTGCCTTCCATGGTTTTTAGGTTTGGCGGTAAAATTACATTAACCAAATTATCGCAACCTGAAGCAAAGTTGCCCTTTAAATATGTTAAGTTAACACAGCCACTTAGGTCAAGGGTTGTAATATTATCATTGTCGGTAAACGGTCCACCGTAGCCACCACCTGCCACAGTTAAATTTGCACACCTGCTTAAATCAAAGCCCTCAAAGCCTGTGTTTTGGAAGGAATACTCTTGTATTTTTTCAAGTGTAGATGGGAATACAACTGTGCCTCTTAGCGATTTACAGCCATTGAATGCGTGACCACCAATTTCAGTCATACCCTCAGCAAGCACAAGCTCATTAGTAGCTACCATGTTGGAGCATGCTTGAAATGCACTTCCCGCTAACTTTTTGAATTTTGGAAATGTAATCTCTGTAAGACTTGTACAGCTTGAGAAATTACCCTTTCTTATTTCCACAACGCAGTTAGGGTTAAAGGTGATTTTCTTAACTGAACATCCTGAAAATATACCATCTCCACTGATAAAAAATGTATCTGTTGCCTCAAAGGTAAGAGAGTTAAGCTTAGAAGCCTTGTTAAACAGTACATTTGCCTCTATGCCTTCAATTTCGTCAGGGAAAATAACGTCTGTTACACTGTCCTTTGTATAACCGTCATTAAAGCCTGTTATTTGGTTGTTTTTTACTTTAAAAACAGTTGTCAAGTCAGCCTTTTCTCCACTCACTAAGGTAACCTCATTTGAAGCACTAATTGTAAGTGAAAAAAGACAAGCTATGATAACTACAAATAAAGCAACTAAAAATTTCTTTTTCATTGTGTTTCTCCTTTAAGTATAATTATACATATTTAGTTTAACATTAAATGCTCCACATGTCAAGGATTTTTTCCGCGTATAAAGATAAGCTAACCCTTTAAAATTTCTAAAAATGCTTGTAGCGATACGATTATAGACGCCTTTCGCTACTCGTCCTTTAAAAAGTACAAGTACAAGAAAAAAATTCTCGGAAAAGATATTTACTTTTGGCGTATATTTAACTTGGCAGCTTATACTTTCTTAGCACTATTAACCGTTCTTGTGCTTTTTTTAATTTTCCACTAAAGGCTATAAAATACCCCCGATGAGATAAGCACTCATCGGGGGTTGTTTTAGCTTTTTCTTGCGTTTTTGTTTTGCTTTTCTTGTGGCTGAAGGTCTTTTACCTTCCACATTTTCATTCTTGAGAAAAATCTTATTCCTACAACAATGTTTTTAACCTCGCCACATTTAACGCAGGTTTCAGGAAATTCCCAATACTCGCAATCCTTGTGTACATAATGTATTCCAAGTCTTTCATTAATACATCTTCTGCAATATCCGTGAAATTCCTTTTTAAAATCCTTATATTTCATAATTTAGCTGAAGCTTACTCCTCTCTTGTATGGAATTATAAGTCAAGTACCGAAGCAGTTCAGTTTATGTCATAAAGCTTAATTGGCAACTGCCTCATTGTAGGTAACAAATGAGTACTTTTCACCCTCAAGTGGGTTTTCTGATTGCATATATGAATACTCAACACCCTCGCCATTTGATACCATAGCATATGCGCCAAGAGCAAGCTTTGTAGCCTTTTGCGCATCTGTTTCAAAGCCCATAACCTTAATGTCAAAGCCTGCAAAATCCATTCTCTTGATTTCTACAGTAACAGCACCGTCAAATGCATTGCCCTGCTCATCAAATATATCATTGTCCTTAAGCTTTTCCTGTGCTACTGCAAATACACCGTACTTTACAGTATTACCTGTTACCTTAGTGTAGTTTTCAATAGCTGCGCTATCTACCTTAAAGCCAACGGAAATACCGTTACCAACCTTAGATGCAGAAATACCCTGGCAGCTGAATAATGGTAATGCGCTTGGTGTTGCCTCAGCATAACCGTCACAGGTTGGACAGGAGTAGTAGTATGTACCGTTTGTTAAGAAGCTTGTATATACTAAATCTGCTACTGTATTAATATCGTATGTATGGTTACCAAAGAATACTACACATTTTGTTTCAATAGGTGTGTTATATTTAATTCTTTCATCATTTTCTGCATTAATCGCGGTGATAAATGGGTCTTTGTTGTTCTCCGAATTGTTAATAGTAATGTTGTTTGTTGCAGTGGTGAAATAGAATGTAACTTTTAAACCTGCACCGCACTGACCAAATATCTGCTTATCAAATGTAGAAGGTTGAGATGGCATCCAAACAGCCTCTAAAGCTGTACATTTTTCAAAGCAATAAGCTCCAAGGGAAACAGGGCCATTTGGAAGAATAACCTTTTTAAGGGATGTGCAGGATTCAAAAACGGTTTCAGTTGTGCCGATTTCGGTTACTGTATCCGGAATTACAATGCTTGTAATTGCTTTACAATTGCCAATAGCTCTGCCCTCTATTTTCTCAAGTCCCTGTGGAAGAACGATTTTTTCAAGCACATAGCAATCGGAGAAGGTTCTGTAATTGAGAGTTTTATCGCCCTTAAAGAAGCCTTCCATGTTATCAATTGTCTTAAGCTTTTTGCAGCCATGGAACATATAGTTTGTAGCATAATCCATATACGTACCGTCAGCCTGTAGGTAAGCATTTGGAAGCTTAACATATTCAAGTTCATCGCAATATTCAAGCAATGAATATGTGCCTTGAGACTGGTCGATTATCATTCCGGAGAGGTCAATTGACTTTAACTTTTTACAGTTTGTAAACGCCTTTCTCTGACCGTTGTCCCAGAAATAAACGCCGTCGTTCATTATGCACTCTACCATGTTTGCACAACCGCTTAGGTTTTCGTTATTACTGCAAATAAATTTAATGTCAGATGGAAACTCAATTCTTATAATGCTGTTCTTTGAAACGCTAAAGCCAAGCTTTGCGCTAATTTCACCAAAGCTAAGGTTGAACATTTCGCCCTCTACGCCATTACCACGGTTTTTGTGATGCTCTGTAAGAACATAAACCGTTGGAACGGTGTAGTAGTTGCCGTTACCATCAGTTAATACTGTACGTGCAACTGTTCCGTCGTCCTTTTTGTCGCTGATTTGAGTGTTACCAATTGCTTCATCAAATTGGCAAAGTGTGCCATAAGCATCGCTTGTTGAAGAAACAACGGTATCAGCACTTACGCTAATAGCAAATAAGCATACAAGCATTGCTACAATTGCAAGTGTTAAAAGAATTTTCTTTTTCATAGTTTTTCCTTTCAAAAATAAAAATTCGCAATTAATTATAACACAATAGTTCAATGATTTCAAGTGTAAATTGTTAATGTTCAACAGAAAGATTAATTTATTTAGAAAGCAAGGCAATCTTACATCAATGATATTGAAATAATGGTCATTTTGTGCTACAATAACTCCATAACAAAAAAACGGAGGCTTGCTTTATGGTAATTAACAGCTGGAAAATGGATTTTGATAAATACAAGGGACTTAATTGCACTCCCCCATGTGACATGTATAGTATTTTATACGACTATGGCTACATAGACGACCCTTACTATGGAGCAAATGAGGAAGGCTTAACCTCTCTTTCAAGACAGGACGCTATTTTTTACAGCGAATTTTCTTTAAGCCAAGAAGAACTGAAATGCGAAAAAATCGACCTTACCTTTTTTGGCGTTGATACCATATGTGAAGTATATTTTAACGACACTCCCTTGGGCAAAATACAAAATATGCATCGTATGTATGAGTATGATGTTAAGGCTTTGGCTAAAGAAAAAAATGTAATTAAGCTACACATAAAAGCCCCTATTCCTTATTTTGAAAAAATGGAGGCAAGCCACCATTTATACACAAATGGTGATACCATACCCGGTGCTGCTCACTTAAGAAAGGCACTTTATATGTCAGGGTGGGACTGGGCGCCAAAGCTACCTAATATGGGCATTTTCCGACCCGTTGCAGTTCGTTGCTATAATACGGATAAGCTGGGGGACGTGTCTATAATTCAGCATCATAAGGGCGATTTTGTAAGGCTTGACGTTTCCTGTACAACTAAGCATAATTCAAGCAAGGTTACCATTGATTGCATAGTTGACGGTCAAAAAATTACACTTGAAAACGGCAAGGGCGAAATAGTAATTAAAAATCCTCGCCTATGGTGGCCAAACGGATATGGCAAGCAGGAATTATACCATATTGAATTTTTAATGTACGAAAATGATACATTAATTGATAAGGTGGAAAAGGACATCGGCTTACGCACCTTGACCTTAAGTCAAGAAAAGGATGAATACGGACAAGAGTTTTGCTTTAAGGTAAACGGAGTTAAAATTTTTGCAATGGGCGCAAACTATGTGCCAATTGATATTCTCTTATCACGCATTACTAAGGACCGTGTTGAAAATCTTATAAAGGATTGCATTTTTGCTAACTTTAACTGTATAAGAGTTTGGGGTGGCGCATTTTACCCTGAGGACTACTTTTACGACCTTTGCGACAAATACGGTCTTATTGTTTGGCAGGACTTTATGGTTGCTTGTGCTAACGTATGGTTAACTGATGAAATGGAAAAGGAATTCATAGAGGAGGCTACCTATAACGTAAAAAGAATTAGGCACCATGCCTGTCTTGGCTTGCTTTGTGGCAACAACGAAATGGAGGAGGCTGTTTGCTACTGGGAAGACGCGGATGGCAATGACCCACTTGTACGCAAGGACTATTTAAGGCTTTATGAGGAGATTTTACCCTCGATTTGCAAGGAGCATGCGCCTTACATTTCCTACACTCCATCCAGCCCTACATCCGGAGGTGGCTTTGATGACCCTAAGGACTACACAAGGGGAGATGTGCATTTTTGGAATGTTTGGAACGGAGATTGTGAGTTTGACGAATACAGACGCCATAAATTCCGTTTTTGCTCCGAATATGGCTTCGAAAGCTTGCCGTCTATGAAAACTATTAAAGAATTTTGCCCTTTGGATGAAATGAATTTGCTTTCATACACCATGGAAAGCCATCAAAAGCATTGGCACGGCAATGTAAAGCTAATACGCTATTTGGCAGAAAGATATTTGATGCCAAAGGATTTAGAGACAACCGTATATGCAACCCAGCTTAATCAAGCTACTGCTATACAGTACGGAGTTGAGCATTTCAGAAGATGTCGTGGCTATACTATGGGCTCAATCTATTGGCAGCTAAACGACACATGGCCCGTTGCTTCCTGGTCAAGCCTTGATTATTTTGGAAGATACAAGGCGCTTCACTACTTTGCAAAAAGGTTTTATCAGGGTATTGCCCTTGGCTTGTTTAATGAAAGCGATAAAATTACAATTAATGTTTCTAACGAAACAATGTGCAATTTTTCCGGCTACATAAAATATGGTGTTATGAAAAATGATTTTTCCTCTGTTTCCTTCTCGGTAAAACAGGTAAGCGTTGACGCTCTTTCCTCTAAGGATACAGTAAGTGTTACCAATGAGGAGTTTAATGGCTCCTTTGATAAATACTTTTTTGCAGAGCTATATGATAACGACAATAATTTAATTGCAAGAAGCACAGAGCTTGGCACAAAGCCAAAGTACTTTAAATTTCTAAAGCCGGATATTAAAATTGAAGCAAGAAACGGAGATAATGGTGTTTATTTAACATTTAAATCAAGCGTGCTTGCGAAAAATGTATTTGTTAGCTTTGATGGACTTGATGTCTACTTAAGTGATAACTTCTTCGATTTATCAAGCAAGGAGCCATTTACAATTTTTGTAAAGACTGACTTAAGTACAACTGAGCTTATGAGCAAAATTTCTTTAATGTCGGTTTACGATATTCCACCAAGATAAAACGATATTTCAAACATATTATCATATTTACATATTATCATATGTTTGTAAAAGCTTGATTTGAAGCGATTTTTTGATGATTTTTATATTATTTGAGGTGATTATTATGAAAATTATGTCCTTTAACACACAGCACTGCTTGAATTTTCTTGAACAGAAGATTGATTACGAATGTATGGCAAATGCTATTTTAAAATGCCGTGCTGATATTGTTGGCTTAAATGAAATGTACGGCATTTCAAAAAACGCAAGCGAAAATTCCCAAGAATTAGGAGAGCAGGTTAAAATACTATCAAGGCTTACAGGACTAAAGCATCACTATTTTGCAAGAGCCATTACGGACCTACCGTGGGGAGATTACGGAAACGGCTTTATAAGTAAGTACAAGATTGTATCAAGTGAAACAATTATGATTCCTGACCCAATCGAGAAAAGCTCCGATGGCCATTACGAAACAAGATGTATTTTAAAGGTCGTATTAGAAAATGGCTTAACTGTCCTTGTTACTCACTTTGGTCTTTGCCCTGATGAGCAAGAAAATGCAGTTAAGACGGTTTTAGAAAATGTTAAAAGCGAAAAATGTATTCTTATGGGAGATTTTAATGTAGCTCCCGATAATCCTTTGCTAAAGCCGATTTATGAAAGAATGAAGGACACAGCTATTCTATTTAACGAAGAAAAGCTTAGCTGGCCATCCGATAAGCCAAAAATGAAAATTGATTATATTTTTGTTTCCCCCGATATTGAGATTGTCAACGCTGACATTCCCGAGCTTGTAGCCTCCGACCATAGACCCCATTTAACTGAAATTAAATATTAAAAATGTCCCACCAAATGTTTTTTCATTTGGTGGGGGTGTGATTTTAATTTTTGTTTTTTTCGGGAGGACGATATCCCCCCTACTAATTATTAATAACATAAATTTAGGTGTACTTTTAAAATTAGTACACCTGTTTTTTATGTAATATACCCTTGTTACGTGGGATTTTATGATTGCTTTAATTGCATTTCTGCCCATAGGGGCAGTTTTGCAATCGTACTTTTTATTAGTCCTTGATGTAGTTTATAGCGCCCGGGATAACCTTAATATCTACACAGCTTTCTTCAAAAATTTCACCGTCTGCGCACACAGCGTGACAGCCCTCGATTTTTATGCCGACGCATCTTTTGTAAATAAGAATATCTGCAACGTCATTACGTACAATACCGTCATCATCAACAAGAGCGCCCTTTTTAAAGTCGCCAACAATGCTAATAAATCTTGCTCTTGATACATTCTTTATTAAAACTGCGTCTAAAAGTCCGTCGCTAACGTCAGCAATAGGGGCAACCTTAAAGCCACCGCCATACCATTTTGCATTTGCAACGGCAGCGAGTAAAAATTCGTCCTCTAAGGTTTCGGTGTCCCCATTTTCATAGGTAATGGTTACCTTAAGATTTAATGGCTTTTTGCCAACAAGCTCTCCAACTACTCCTAAAATGTAGGACGCTTTACCTGTAACTAATGGGAGCTTTTTAATTCTTGATGCTCTTCTTACAACCTCACAGTCAAAGCCCATATTAATTACATTGATAGCATATTTGTCATTAAACTGCATAACATCAACTAAATGCTCACCAAATTCGCCATCAAAGGTTTTTACAAAGTCATTTCCACTTCCTGTTGGGATTATTTTAAGTGAGGCTCTTTCATTATTTCCATCAGCCATTAGGGCATTTACTGCCTTAAATACTGTACCGTCACCACCATATACTGTAAAGCAGGTGTCCGGGTCGGTTTTACAGGTGTTTTTAATGAACTCCGTTGCCTCATCAGCAGATTGTGACATATAAACAATCTCACTGCTGCCAAGTGTTTCTTTAATTTTGGAAGCTGTTCCCTTTCCTGCCATTGGATTAAGAACGTGCATTATTTTTTTAATTTTTCTTGAAACTGTTGTTTTTTGTTCCATATCTGCCACCTGTTATTGTATTTTATTATAATCTGCAAGCCATTCTATCAGGTCAGTTTCCTCAAAAGCTCTATCCCAGCAATTGTGTGATAAATCATCAAAAGCTATAAATTCTACATTTCCGCCATTTGCCTTAACGGAATTTACCATTGCCTCGCTTAGGCAAAATGGCACAACGTCGTCACGACGACCGTGATATACTCTAATTGGCATATTAAGTGCCCACGCGCGCCAGTTCATTCCACCACCACAAAGTGGGGCAATTTTGTAAAATCTATCAGGGTAAGTCATTGCCATTTCCCAAGTGCCAAAGCCACCCATACTAATGCCACACAGAGAAACACGATTTTTATCTATATTATTATTTGCAACTATGTAATCAATTAAATTTAAAAGCTCTTTTTTATAGTCAATCCAAGTGGTATTATGCGGACACTGCGGACTTAATGTATATGCTCTTAACCCCTTATAATTAACATCATTGGTAAAAAGCTTTGGTACACAGTAAATTTTTACCATATTTATGTCGTCCCCACGCTCGCCTGCACCATGAAGAAACACTATCAAAGGAAGCTTTTCGTTTTCCTTTACATCATCGGGTGAGGTTAAAATATAGTTAAGCTGGGTTGATAAAATTTCAAATTTTTCTGATTTATTATATGTTACCATAGCCATCTCCCATTAATAAAAAGTTCATACATAATAATTTTACCATATATATAATAATTTGTCAATAAAAAAAGGCTGTTGTGGGAGCAACAGCCTTTTTATGTAGCTTAATTATTTAATGATTTCGCCATATACTAAGCCAAAAGCACAGGATGCATTTGACTCGTCTGTATCAATGTGCATAGCAGCACTAAAGTTTGGATGCACTCTTACTACAACATCATCAAAAATTGTTGTTCTGTCAGATACAATCTTAACCTTAACGATTTCCTTATCGCTAACTCCGGCAGCCTCAGCCTCAGCAGGAGTAAAGTGAATATGTCTTTTTGCTACGATAACACCCTTATCGATTTCAACCTCACCACAAGGGCCAACAAGCTTACAACCTGGTGTGCCTGCAATGTCGCCACTTTCCTTAACAGGGGCGGAAATTCCAAGAGTTCTTGCATCTGTAAATGAAACCTCAACCTGTGAAGCAGGTCTTACAGGACCAAGAATACCAACTCTTTCAATAGACTTTTTAGGTCCTACAACTGTTACTCTTTCCTCGCAAGCGTACTGACCTGGCTGGCTTAAGTCCTTTTTAACTGTAAGCTCATAGCCCTTTCCGAAAAGAACGTCTAAATCCTCTCTTGAAAGGTGCACGTGACGTGCGCTTGTTTCAACTAATACCTTGTTACTCATAATGTATCTCCTTTTAATTTTATTCCGTATATATATTAGCACACTTTTTTGTGAATGTAAATAAATAACAGAATTTTTTATCAAAAAAAGTAAAAAAATATTTTTATGAATACCTTTGTTTTTAGATTAATTAAAAGCTACTCACGAGACAAATTAAGAATATATTCCTCAAGCGCCACCTTTTATATAGTTGTTAGTGCTATTCCCTTGATTGCAATATTAATTTTTTCCTTAACCCATCTTTCCCCTGCCTTAATTTATGAGCTTGAGTCATTTCTTGGGGAAATTTTACCAAATGAGCTGTTTTTAGAGTTGAACACTATAATTGCAAGCTTAAGCCAAAAGGGGGCTAGTGCTTATGTTCCGTTTAGTATAATTGCTGCAATATGGGGCTCAACTAAGGGAGTTGGCGGGCTTTGCCACGGAATTGAAAATATATACGGTATAAAGGGAAGCTGTCATTTTATTTTAAGAGCTATAAAAAATATTTGGCGAACCCTTGTTTTTTATGCAATTATTATTGCTTCTCTTTTAGCCTTTGCCATTAGCAAGCTGATTTATGTAAAATCCCCTATTGGTATGATTTTTGTCAAGGGACGTGTGGTTGTTTTTGCTATTTTGTTCTCTTTTGCACTTTCTATGTTTTTTGCCAAAATTTCACGCACAAGATTAAAAAAACAGATACCTGGTGGCATTTTTTCATCAATTGGGTGTATGATATTTACCTATTTTTACTCAATTTATATAACCTATGCACTAAGAGTGCAAAGCATATATGCCGAGGTTGGCACGCTTATATTTTTTATGCTTTGGGCATACTTTTGTGTAAATATAATTTTAATAGGTGCTGAATTTGGCAAAAACCTTAATAAAAGATAAAAGAAGAATTTTTGTGTTTCACAAAAATTCTTCTTTTGGATTATAAAATATTATCTAATTTAGACACGTCCTCGGGTGTTTCACGTCTTATGGCTACTCTTTCCTCGTTTCCTAATAACAATACAAGTGGGCGAGGAACTCTATTGTAGTTAGATGCCATTGCGTAGTTATAAGCGCCTGTTACAAGAACAGCTATATTGTCCCCTCTTTGTACCTTTGGGATTTTTACATTTTCCTGTATTAAATCTCCACTTTCACAAAGTCTGCCTGCTATTGTACATTCATAGCTTGCTTCATCATTCATTTTGTTTGCACAAAGAACTGTGTATTGTGAGCCATATAGCGCGTATCTTGGGTTGTCGGACATACCACCGTCAATTGCTACATAATTCTTATAGCCTGTAATTTCCTTAACACTGCCAACTGTGTAAATGGTCATTCCACTATCGGCAACCATGCTTCTGCCCGGCTCCATTAAAATCTTTGGCTTGTGTAGGTCGTTTTCCTCACAATATGAATTAATATGCTCAGCTATTCTTCTGATATTATCGGTGTAGTCAATTACAGGGTCACTTTCCACATATCTTACGCCAAAACCACCGCCTAAGTTAAGGTATTCTGCCTCGTAGCCCGTTTCTGCCCTTACGTCGTCAATAAATTTAATCATTATATCGGCTGCGTCGCAAAATGGCTCTATTTCAAATATTTGTGAGCCTATGTGACAGTGAAAGCCTCTTAAATCAATATTTTCAAGGCTAATAGCCACCTTTGTAATTTCCATAGCCTGACCTGTTTCAATAGCTGTACCGAACTTACTGTCAACCTTACCTGTGGAAATGGCTGCATGAGTATGGGGGTCAATGCCCGGGGTTAATCTTAAAAGAATCTTTTGTTTTATTCCCTTTGACCCTGCTATTTTGTTAATTGCATAAAGCTCATCATATGTATCAACGTTGAAAAAGCCTATACCATTATCAATTGCATATTCTATATCATAGTCAGTCTTACAGTTTCCGTGAAAGAATGCTCTTTCAAGGGGAAAGCCTGCCTTAATTGCTGTATAAAGCTCTCCTATGGAAACAATATCGGTATTAATTCCCTCCTCCTTGGCAATTTGATAAATGCCGACAAAGGAAAGTGCCTTTGATGCGTAAAGAGGAACAGAATCATTACCAAAATATGTCTGCATTGCGCTTTTATAGGTACGCATTGTGTTTCTTATTTTGTTTTCATCAAGAAGCATTAATGGAGTACCGTACTTTTTTGCAAGTGCTACTGTATCGTAGCCTGCAAAGGTAAGGTTGTTTTCCTTAATGCCCAAGTTATTATGTAAAAGATTATTTTCCTTGCAAATCATAGTAACCTCTTTAACAAAAGCTGACACGTAAGTCAGCTTTTGAACATATCTCTCATAGTATAAAGACCTGTTTTTTGTTCTGCAAGATAACGGGCAGCCTTTATAGCACCGTCTGCGAACAAGGAACGGTCATATGCGTTATGGCGAAGTACAAGCTGTTGTGATGAGGTTGTAATATAAACCTCGTGCTCACCAACTATATTAGCCATTCTAAGTGCGTGAATTCCTATTTCGTCAGGAGTTCTTTTGGATTCTCCACCTCTACCGTAAACATACTTAGCATTTGGTCTTACCTCTTTTATGGAGTCAGCAAGCATTACTGCTGTTCCGCTTGGAGCATCTACCTTTCTGTTATGGTGTGCCTCAACAATTTCAATATCAGCATCAGGAAATGCGCCGGCTGCCTTTTTTGCAAAGTCGCAAAGAAGGGCAACGCCAATTGACATATTGTAGGCTAAAAATACAGGTATTTTATTAGCGGCTAAGGACACCGCATTTTTTTCATCATCATTGAGTGCAGTTGTAGCTATAACAACGGGAACGCTTTCCTTTACTGCATATTCAAGCACACTCTTAACAAGGGTATGAAAGGAAAAGTCAATAATTATATCAGGCTTACCTACTACCTTGTCAAAGCTATCATAGCATTTGAATGCTTCATTTCCCTTTGCCATATGGTCAACGCCACAGAAAAGCTCCATATCCTCGCATTTGGATAAAGCCTCTATTACGTGACCGCCCATTTTACCGCAAGCGCCGTGTACTAAAACCTTAATCATACATCAAGGCCCTGCGCTCTCATAAGAGTAAGCATTTTTTCGTACTTGTCCTCACTCATAGGAGTAAGCGGTAAACGTAGAGTATTTGTACCAAAGCCCATTTTAGCAGTAGCTGCCTTTACAGGAATTGGGTTAACCTCAGAGAACAAGCTATCAATAACTGCGTGTAAATCGTATTGAATTTTAGCAGCACCTGCATAGTCACCCTCTAAGCACTTTTTAGTCATAAGAACTGTTTTTGCAGGTAAAATGTTGGAAACAACGGAAATTACACCCTTTCCACCCAAGGACATAAGAGGTACAACTTGGTCGTCGTTACCGCTATAAAGGTCAAGCTTGCCATTAACATAAGACATAGTTTCAACAATCTTACTAATATCGCCGTTAGCTTCCTTGATAGCTATAATATTTTCGTGGTCTGCAAGTGCCTTATATGTAGTAGGAGCTATATTAACTCCTGTACGGCTTGGCACGTTATAAAGAATAACAGGAGCACGGCTTGCGTCGGCTAACTTATTGTACATTTGAATTAAGCCTGCCTGTGTAGCCTTGTTATAGTACGGTGTTACTGTTAAAACAGCATCAGCACCTGCATCGCAAGCATATTTTGTTAATGAAAGTGCATACTCAAGGTCGTTACTGCCTGTACCGGCAATAACAGGAACTCTCTTATCAGCTCTTTCAACTACTCTTGCAATAACATCTCTGTGCTCATCATCTGTAAGAGTTGAGGCTTCACCTGTTGTGCCACAGGCTACAAGAGCATTAATGCCCTGCTCAATTTGCCAATCAACTAATTTATCTAAAGCGGCATAGTCAACACTACCGTCCTTATTCATTGGAGTAACTAAGGCTGTTGCAACGCCTTCAAACAATGTTTTTTTCATAATTCATACCTACCTAAGCATAGAATATTATAATTACTTTAATTAAATAAAGTAAATTTGATTTAATTATAACAGTATTTTAAATATGTGTCAAGAAGTTTTTATTACATATATAAAGATTTTTTTCAAGTTGTTTTTGTTTATTATTGACAAAAGGCAGTGCGAGTTGTATAATTGAGCAAGAAAACACTCGGTAAAGGAGGCAATTTATGAAAAGAATAGTTACTATACAAGACGTTTCCTGCTTTGGAAAATGCTCCGTTACTGTTGCATTACCTATTATTTCCGCAATGGGCATTGAGTGTGCTATTATGCCTACCTCCATCCTTTCCACACATACAGGTGGCTTTGAGGGCTTTACATTTAGAGATTTAAGTGACGATATTCCAAAAATCGCCGAGCATTGGAAAAAATACAATATTTCCTTTGATACCATATACACAGGCTACTTAGGGTCTGTTAAACAAATTGATTATACAATTGATTTTATAAATAGCTTTAAGAAAAGGGACACTCTTGTTTTTGTTGACCCTGCCATGGCAGATAAGGGCAAAATGTACACAGGCTTTGATTTAAGCTTTCCCTCCCATATGGCAAGGCTATGCGCTTTAGCTGACATAATTGTTCCAAATATAACCGAGGCTTCATTTTTAACAAACACTCCATACACGGAAAATTACGATGAGGAGCATATAAAATCACTTTTGAAAAAGCTAACCGATTTGGGTGCTAAAAAAGCTGTTATAACCGGTATCGCCTTTGAAAAAGCGACACAGGGTGCGTATTTTTACGATAGTGAGGCAAAAGAGTATTACTATTATAAGGCAGAAAATATAGAAAGAAATTTCCACGGAACAGGGGACACCTTTGCAAGTGTTTTTGCAGGTGCTATTACAAAGGGCTTTACAATAAAGCACGCCTTGGAAATTGCTGTTAACTTTACTGTTGAATGCATTAAGGCAACACTTCCCGAGGCTGATGAGCATAAATATGGCGTAAAATTTGAGGAATGTATTCCTTCATTAATAGAAAAGATAAAATAAGCAAAGACCAATCCTAAAGTTAGGATTGGTCTTTTATCTTATTTTGCTAAATTGTAGGTAGTCGAGGTTGCTGTAGTGCCTGTTATTCCATTGTTGATGTAATAGCATTCACCACCAAGCTTTACATATGCACAGAAGAACAAGTATGCATCAAGCTTTGTATCGTCAAGACCTGCAATCTTTATTTCAAAGAAATCAAATTTTGCATTTGAAAGGTTGCAAGAAATGTTGTTTTCAACAGCAAATACATCTACACCCTCGTCCTTATTTTCTCTTAAGTCTGCTGCTGCAATTACGCCAAATTCAAGCTTGCCAAGAACCTTTTCATACTCTGCTCTTGCATTTGCGTCTATTGAGAAGCCCTGAACTATTGAGCCCTGATTATTTGATGAATAGCCAAGGCAAGTAAATAAAGGAGCAAGCTCACTCTTATCAACTGCAAATGTACAGTTAGCGCAGGATTTTGATTTTGTAGCCTTGCTTAAGAATTTTTCGCCCTCGTATGTAATTGTGTAGCTGTCTGATACTGCGTGAACTCCGTTATTGAAAGCCTCACAAGCACTGTAATTATATACAATTATGCTATAACCAAGTGTGTCCGCATAGGTTGTGTAGTCAACGTCGGGTGAAAATTCAACAATTTCTGCATTTCCGATTGCCTTGTTTGCATTTGTTGCCTTGAATTTATCTCTTGCTTCAAGGGCATTATCATAGCTACCAACCAAGAAGAATGTTGCCTTTTGGCTGTTATTGAAAATGTTCTTAAACTGGTTATTTGTTGCAGTTACATTATCTGCAAAGGATGCAGGCAAATAAACGTACTTTAATTTGTTGGAGTTTAAAAATGTTTCATAGTCATTATTTGGGCTTGAAAATTTGTTAAAGCCTGAGCCAAATTTGAAGGTAACAAGGCTTGTGCAGTTTGCAAAAGCCATTTTATTAAGAGTTGTCACGCTGTTTGGCAATGAAACCTCTGTAAGGGATGAGCATTCATTAAAGCATCTTAGACCAATAGAGGTAGCCGTTTGTGGGATTTTAATTTCCTTTAATTCCTTGCAGCCTGCAAATCCGTCTTGATTTCCTTCAACAAGTGCCGCAGGAAGAAATTCGGAATTATGAACATACTCAAGGCTTGAGCAGATTGAGAAAAGATTTTGTCCTGCAATTGAGGTTACGTAAGCTACCTCCTTTTCCAAGCCTGTTTCCTCGTCAACAACTATGTGAGTTGGGAAATACACCTCTTTAAGATTAGTGTCACCCTCAAACTTTGATGTTCCTGAAAAGGATGTAACATATGTTGGCACCTCATATCTTATAAGGTACTTGCAGCCACCACCTGACCATCCACCACCAATTCCAGCATAGCCTGCAAATGCGCTTGGGTCTGCTGCTGCAATGGCATCGTTCAATTTGGTAAGATATCCCCAAACGGTATTATTTGTTGTTCTCATATAATAATATGATGGGAACACGTAATAGGTTGGTGTTTCTGCAAGGTCACTTAAGACAACCACTGATGTAGAATCTATCTCTCCCAATGAATCTCCATCAAATGCGTCCAAATGGGACACATACGCATCTCTGTTTGCGTGAATTTCCTCTAAGGTTGGCAAGGTAGTATGCTTTATAATTTTATCCTCTGCAAAAACAGAAAAGGCAAAAAGGCAAGCAAGCACTAATGCCATTAAGGAAACTAATAATAATTTCTTTTTCATAATATTCTCCTTCATAATTGTGTAAATTGCACAAATAATATTCAATAAACACTTGTACATTGTAATTTTATCACATATTTATAATTAAGTCAATAGAATTTTAATATTTTATTTATTGCTTTAATTTGTAATATATGATAGAATATTATTATAGCTCTTGAAGGGGGATTTTTTTATGTTAATAGGCGGATTTCAAAAAATGACAATGCTTGACTATCCTACAAAGATAGCTTGCACAATTTTTACACACGGCTGTAATTTCAGATGCCCATTTTGTCACAATGCAAGGCTTGTTGTAAGGGAGCCTGATTTGTTTGATGAAAATGAAATTCTTTCCTATATTAATAAAAGGCGTGGTGTTTTGGACGGTGTTTGCATAAGCGGTGGCGAGCCTATGCTACAGGGTGACCTTTTTGATTTTATGAAAAAGGTAAAGGATATGGGTATGCTTATTAAGCTTGATACAAACGGTTATTTTCCCGATAAGTTAAGTGATGCCATTAATTCAGGTCTTGTTGACTATGTGGCAATGGACATTAAAAACTGCAAGGACAAGTACGCTCTTACCGCAGGTCTTGACAATATGGATATTTCAAAAATCGAAAAAAGCGTTGATATTTTAATGTCGGGAAAAATAGATTTTGAATTTAGGACAACTGTAACTCGTGAATTACATTCTCCCGCTGATTTTGTAAAAATCGGTGAGTGGATTAAGGGAAATGAAAAATACTATATACAGAGCTTTATAGACAGTGGCGAGCTTATTGAAAACAGCTCTTCTCCCCTTGATATGCAAGGCTTAGAAGCACTTAAAGAGGCTGTTTTGCCCTATGTTCCTAACACATTATTAAGAGGGGTTTAACACAACATTTAGTGTTGCTTTTGAAAAAATAACACAATATCTTGTATTTTCCTCTTGACAAACTTTAACAAAAGTGATAGAATAGTTGTGCGACACAAATTTGAAAAAATAAAGATTAAAAAAGGAGAAAATTATGTACAACGTTATTAAGCGTGATGGCAAAAATGTTAGCCTTGACCTATCCAAGATTAGCAGAGCCATCGTACAAGCATTTGAGGCTTGTGAAAAAAATTATCATCAAGATGTAATTGATTTCTTAGTTTTGAAGGTAACTGCTGAGTTTGCTCCAAAGGTTGAGGACAACTCTATTACAGTTGAAAACATTCAGGACAGCGTTGAGTCTGTTCTTATTAAGGCTGGCTACGATGATGTTGCTAAGGCATACATTCTTTATCGTAAGCAAAGAGAAAAGCTTCGTAACCTTAGCTCAACAATTCTTGACTATAAGGAAATTGTTGACAACTACCTAAAGATTAATGACTGGAGAGTTAAGGAAAACTCCACTGTTACTTATTCTGTTGGTGGTCTTATTCTTTCAAACTCCGGCGCTATTACAGCTAACTACTGGTTAAGCGAGGTTTACGATGAGGAAATCGCAAACGCACACAGAAATGCAGATATTCACATTCACGACCTTTCAATGCTTACAGGCTACTGTGCAGGTTGGTCACTTAAGCAGCTTATTCAAGAGGGTCTTGGTGGCGTAACAGGTAAGATTACCTCTGCTCCTGCTTCTCACTTATCCACACTTTGCAACCAAATGGTTAACTTCTTAGGTATTATGCAAAATGAATGGGCAGGTGCTCAGGCATTTAGCTCATTTGATACTTACCTTGCTCCATTTGTAAAGGTTGATAACCTTTCATACAGAGAGGTTAAGCAATGCATCCAATCCTTTATCTACGGTGTAAATACTCCTTCTCGTTGGGGTACACAGGCTCCATTCTCTAACATCACTCTTGACTGGACAGTTCCTG
Source organism: Clostridia bacterium (assembly GCA_017621085.1). Lineage (GTDB taxonomy): Bacteria > Bacillota > Clostridia > Oscillospirales > CAG-272 > RGIG2000. Next base: position 25,844 of record JAGATW010000075.1, read on the forward strand.
CTGACTTAGCTGAGCTTAACTGTATCATCGGTGGTAAAGAGGTTGACTTTAAGTACAAGGATTGTAAGGCAGAAATGGATTTGATAAACAAGGCGTTTATCGAAATTATGATTGAGGGCGACGCAAACGGTCGTGGCTTCCAATACCCAATTCCTACCTACTCAATTACAAGCAACTTTGACTGGAGCGAAACCGAAAACAACAAGCTCCTATTTGAAATGACAGCTAAGTATGGTACACCATACTTCTCTAACTACATTAACAGTGATATGGAGCCAAGCGACGTTCGTTCTATGTGCTGTCGTCTTCGTCTTGACCTTCGTGAGCTTCGTAAGAAGTCCGGTGGCTTCTTCGGCAGTGGTGAGTCCACAGGCTCTGTTGGTGTTGTAACAATTAATATGCCAAGAATTGCTTATCTTGCAAAGGATGAAAAGGATTTCTATGCTCGTCTTGACAGACTTATGGACATTTCCGCTCGTTCACTTAAGATTAAGCGTACTGTTATTACTAAGCTTCTTGATGAGGGCTTGTACCCATACACAAAGAGATACTTAGGCACATTTAACAACCACTTCTCTACAATCGGTCTTGTTGGTATGAACGAGGCTTGCTTAAATGCAAACTGGGTAAAGGAAGACCTGACACACGAAAAGGCTCAAGAGTTTACAAAGGATGTTCTTAACCATATGAGAGAGCGTCTTTCTGACTACCAGGAGCAATATGGCGACCTTTACAACCTTGAGGCTATTCCTGCTGAGTCAACCTCATATCGTCTTGCTAAGCATGACCTAAAGAAGTTCCCTGAAATTATTAATGCTTCTACCGGTAAGGGTGGTACACCTTACTATACAAACTCCTCACACTTGCCTGTTGGCTACACAGAGGATATCTTTACAGCTCTTGATATTCAGGATGAGCTTCAAACACTTTACACATCAGGTACAGTATTCCACGCATTCTTGGGTGAAAAGCTTCCTGACTGGAAGAGTGCTGCTAACCTTGTTAAGAAGATTGCTGAAAACTACAAGCTTCCATATTATACTCTTTCCCCAACATACTCTGTATGTAAGAACCACGGTTACTTAACAGGTGAGCAATTTGTTTGCCCTGAGTGTGGCGAAAAGACAGAGGTTTACAGCCGTATTACAGGCTACTATCGTCCTGTTCAAAACTGGAACGACGGCAAGAGCCAGGAATACAAGGACAGAGCTGTTTACGACATTAAGAACTCAAAGCTAAAAAGAGATGGCAAGCCAACAGAAACTGTTGAAATTTCAAGCGAATGTGATTGTGTTGGCGCACAGCCAAACGGCGTATATCTTTTCACAACTGCTACTTGCCCTAACTGTAAGATAGCTTGTGCCCTTCTTGAAAAGGCAAACATTCCATATGTAAAGCTTCTTGCAAATGAGCATGTTGAGCTTTCTAAGAGCTATGGCATTAAGCAAGCTCCTACACTTGTTGTAGTAAACGACGGAAGCGTTGAAAAATACACAGGTCTTTCTGATATTAAGAAATATTTGAACTAAAAATTTAAGGGTGTTGGTTGCCAACACCCTTATTTAAGGAGATTATATGTACGATATTATAGTAATCGGCGCAGGTCCTGCCGGTCTTACTGCTGCACTATATGCTTTAAGAGCAAATAAAAGCGTTTTAGTTCTTGAAAAAAGTGCCTTTGGTGGTCAAATTACATTTTCACCAAAGGTAGAAAATATTCCCGGCTTTGTTTCCTTAACAGGTAATGAATTTGCCGACAAAATGGTTGAGCAGGTTATGGAGCAGGGGGCTGAAATTGACCTTTGCGAGGTTTTGGAAATTAAGAATGGAGATATCAAAACTGTTATTACTGACTCGGGAGAGTATGAGGCTAAGGCTGTTGTTATTGCAACAGGCGCTAAGCATCGCTTACCCGGTATTGAAAGAGAAACAGAGTTTATAGGAAACGGTATTTCCTTCTGCGCTGTTTGTGATGGTGCTTTTTACGAGGGCAAGGACGTTTGCGTTCTTGGTGGTGGAAACTCTGCTTTACAGGAGGCGCTCCTTTTGTCTGACCTTTGTAATAAGGTTTACGTTGTTCAAAACCTTGAAAAGCTAACAGGCGAAGGCAAGCTTGCCGATATGCTTTACCAAAAGAGTAATGTTGAAATTATTACAAGTACAGTTATTACCTCTCTTATAGGAAACGAGGAATTAAAGGGCGTTACCATAAAGAGTGATAATGGCAATACAAGAGATTTGATGGTTGAGGGCTTGTTTGTAGCAATAGGACTTATACCACAAAATGAAATGTTTAAAAACGTATTACCTCTTGATAGCTATGGCTATGCAGATGTTGACGAAAGCTGTAAAACAGCAACTAAGGGTATTTTTGTAGCAGGCGACTGTCGCAAAAAGCGTGTTCGTCAGGTTGCAACTGCTTGCTCCGATGGAGCAATTGCATCTCTTGCTGCCTGCGATTATATCGAGGGACGAGGCTGACACCTTAGGGCAAAACCAAAGCTCAAAAATAATATAGTAAATAAAAATATAGGTGTACTGACAACGGTTAGTACACCTATTTGCGTTCATTTGTAAATCGCTTAGGTTGAAAAGCAAAGCTTTTCTCCTTCTTATTATAATTTTTTGGTTTTTATTTCCGTTCTCCCACCTCGACGTACGAAGTACGCCTATCAGCGTGAGAACGAAAATTTTTGCACCTAATCTGTCAAGCCTTGCTTTTCTTTTGATGGGGGGAAGGCTTTTGCTTTTATTGAGCAATTGCTACTGCTTCAGCTTGTTGTATCGGCTTACTTACCTTTTTCTTGATTAAGAAATAAATATAATAGAAAAGTGAAATATAAATAAGGAACAATACTACAACTATTATTGGGTAGAGGATTTGGTTACCGTTTACAAGGTTATAAAAGATGTCGTATGGTGTGCCGTCCCCTCTCATTAAGAACATATAGTTATAATCAATGGTAATGTTGGCTATATAGGCAAGGACGCAAAAGCTGCCTAAAATGCCAAAGCTGATGAATATATTTTTCTTTTTCATGCTTGCCATACCTGAAATTACTATGTAAAGGGACGCAAAGCCTGAAATTGTATGTGTTATGCCCGACACTACATTATCAAAGGACATAACAGGGTAGCTACCGTAGTTATTGCCTGCCCCATATGTACCCATAATAGCGCCTAAAATACCAAAAATAAATACAAAGTCAAGAGCACTTTCTCTTATTCTTCCCTTTGCAAAGGCTGCAAGGGGGATTGTGATTAATTGAATACTGCAAAGGAATAGTGGTAGGTTATAAATCCAATCCAATGGGTTGCTTGATCTTATGCACAAAAGAACTATTTTAAAAAGCTCAAAGGAATCAATTAATATTGCTGATATAATTAAAACCTTGTTCTTTTTACTTTCATCCGAGTGTCTGTATTTTCTACCGAGCCAAATTGCCAAAGCAACCATTGCCACCATAAGCAAGGTAACAAAAAGCAGGTGTTGCCAGGACATAAAGCCCTCTGGCTCTCTTTCATATCCACCAAAGCCAAAAAATTCCTTCATTATTTCTCTCCTGTGAACTTTTTTGTCAAATTTTAAACAATTTTATCACATATTGTTAGGAATTTGTTAAAAAATCCCAATAATTAACATTTAAGACACAATTAAAGGTCTTAAGATTTGATTTAAATTTGCTTGCTTTTTTTATTGTTGCATTGACTTTATGCTTCCTTTGTTGTAAAATGTTATTAGCAATTTTTCGAGGTGATTTTATGTCAAAATATTTAGAAAAGCAATTCCCCTTAGTTGAAAATGGTTTTGATGGCCATATACATATGCACAGATGGATTGATGAGGAAACAGGCGAGGAGTTTTTACACGGACTTGAAGGATACAGAAAAGAGTGTAATCTTAAGTATATTGCTCTTGCTCCACTTCCATCAGGTAGGCACGTTCCTGTTTTCCGTGATGTTAGCAATAACATTATTTGTGCATTTTACAAGCTTTTAAATGAAAATACCTTTTCATACGGTGGCTTTATTTACCCTACATACCCTGCAACCAACGAAAATATGGCAGGGATGTCCTTGTTAGAGCAATATAAGGAGCTTAAGGAGATTGGCTTTGATGGTATAAAAATGCTTGAGGGTAAGCCGAATTTATATAAAATGGTAAACAACCCATTAGACAGTGAGTTTTTTGCTCCTGTTTTTGAAAAAATGGAAAAGGACAAAACGTATATTCTTATGCACGCCTGTGACCCACATCAATTTTGGGTTGATGTTGACGAGGAATGCAAACAGAAGGGCTGGTTTTACGGGGACGGCACTTACCCAAGTGATGATGAAATTTATGCTCAAATAGATAATGTGCTAAGAAAATATCCAAAATTAAACCTTTGTCTTGCCCACTTCTTTTTCTTGTCTGAAAATCCCGAAAAACTATCAAATATGCTTGATACCTACAAGAATTTAACAGTTGACCTAACTCCCGGTGGGGAAATGTATATTGGCTTTGATAAACGCAAGGACTACTTTAAGGACTTTTTTGTAAAGTATGATGATAGAATTTGCTTTGGCACAGATATGGACTTTCCTGCACGTGGGGAGAGTGGTATTTGGCTATGCGACAGAGTTTATCGCTATCTTGCAACAAATGAAACACTTTCCTCCTTCGACGACCATATGCTACAGGGTATTCAAATTCCAACATCAAGCTTACAAAAAATATTCTCACAAAATCTTTTAAATAAGTTAGGTGGCTCACCAAAGCCAATAAACAAGGAAGCCTTAAAGAGATACATTGAAAAGTATAAGCACCTAATTATTGACAAGCGACTAACTAAAAGAATTGAGGATTTGTCTAAAGAATATCTATAAATTACAAAAAACACCTTCTCCTGTGGTGAGAAGGTGTTTTATTTTATTCTACAGCTGTTAATCCTGCGTAGGTTACTAACAGATAATTCAATTTTTGAAAATCAAATTAGCAAAACTATGATGGAATGCTCAAAAAAATCGGTTTTGCTTTTAAACTCGCAAAAAATAGGCGAGGCACAGCTTAACACACTATGTACACTTAATAGCGTTGATTTTGTAGCATCAGAAAAGGATTTGTCAGACAAATTCCCTGAATATAAGGAAAAATTTATTTAACAAGGAGATTTTTATGTCAATAGAAAGAGCAAGAAATTATTTAAAGGAATATGGCTTAGATAAAGATATTATGGAGTTTGATGTTTCCTCGGCAACTGTTGCAATGGCAGCGCAAGCCCTTAATTGTAAAGAGGCAGAAATTGCAAAAACACTTTCCTTTATGGTTAATGATGAGCCGATTTTAATAGTTGCAGCAGGAGATTGCAAGGTAGATAACAGCAAATTTAAATCAGAGTTTTGCACAAAGGCAAAAATGCTTTCCTTTGAGGTGGTTGAAGAGTTAATAGGTCACGCAGTTGGTGGCGTTTGCCCCTTTGGAGTAAACGAGGGAGTTAAAATTTACTTAGATGCTTCCTTAAAAAGCCACGAAGCAATTTACCCTGCCTGTGGTAGCTCTAACAGTGCCATTAAATTAACTCCCGAAAAATTAGAGTCAATTACCAAATACGAAAAATGGGTTGACGTTTGTAAAAGCACTCAAGCATAAAACGGGGAAATGATGTCATCCCCTACAATTATAGATATTAGACTGTGTAGGCATAAAAAATCACACCTTTTGGGGTGTCTGCGATAAAGCAGGTGCCCCAAGATATTTTTTTAATACCAAAGTCGTTTTAATCAAAGCATTTATTCATTATTGAAAAACACTGAAAAATATGATATAATACATCCAAGAAAGGCGGTGAAAATTATGATTATGGTGTATTTGATTTTTGCTTTATCAATATTTTTTGTCCGACTTTTGGCAGGATATGATAGCCGTTTTCAAAAAGGAAAATATATTTCCATCAAAAATACCGTTTTAAGTATTGTTTTGTTAGACAGTATGTCGATTTACGGAAGAACCAGACGCCTGAAGAAAGACAAAAACAAGATGTCTTTTTGTGGCATTCCTTTTTATCTCGGCACAGGAATTGTTTTAATAACAAACATAGTTTTCTTGATAATTCCGGATATGCCTATTGAACCTTGGGGAATAGAAACAAATAAATTTATTGTTTATGCGAATACGCTTAATGATAAAATATCTGCCATTGCTATTTTAATACTATTTGTTTCAGTTATAGATTATATTGCGATTTCAATTATAAATTCAACGAAAGAAACAAAGCCGAAGTGGATAAAAGTATTTATTTGGATTGTATCAGCTTTAATGATTGTTACAGTTACTGCATCCGCTATCTATTTTATAGTTGAGTTAATTTCTTGTTTTTATATATGCTAAAACGCTTTTGTGTCCACAAAAGCAGTGCTTCGTATGCCTTAATTAAAGACATACGAAGCACTGCATTGTTTTATATTCGGTTAAAATTCGATTTTGCCTATGAAGCGGTAGAAGATTTCAACCTCTTGGTCTTTGAAGCCGTCGGGGCTTGTTACACCTTGATGGATAACGATCTTCTCAATCAGCTCGTGAAGTAGCGGGGCGGTCAGCTCCGAGATCACTGTGTATTTCTGTATCAGAGCAATCCACCGTTCTGCGTTACGCTGCGTTTCCACGCTTTCGGCAAGTCTTGCATTTAAGGCGGCGATCTTTTCGTCCAAACCTCTTTGCTCGTCTTGATAGCGTTCCCGAAGCATATC
>JAGATW010000076.1 GCA_017621085.1 Clostridia bacterium
AAATATGTTGACAGTGTCTTTGAAAAATTTCTATAATATGGCAGAGACGTTATACGAAAATGTACGAATATATTTGTAGCACAAGGTAGCGAACCTAATTATTTGATTAGTTGTCGGCTTTGTTTTGACCTTACACAAGGGAGCAGGTCTGACTTGCTTCCTTTTTTGTTGCACTTTTTCCATAAAAACATGGAATTTTTAATTTTGATTTTTGGAAAAAGGTCAAAATATGGAAACTAAGATTATGGAAAAATTATATCATAAAATCAAAGCTTTTTGAGCCAACATAACTGACAGAAATTTTGTGTGTGAATTATACTTTTTTGTGTAACATTAATGAGATTGCACGATTATCCATGTGTTTTAATAATTGTTACGAAAAAGCATTTTATGTTGAAAAGTATTTTATTGTGTGATACAATTTAGCTGATAAATAAAATTTTGGAAAAGGAGATTTGAAATGCAGAAATCCCCCGAGGAAATATTAAAGGAATTAACACTTGAACAAAAGCTATCACAGCTTGTCGCACATGGCTCACCGTCTGATTTTGTAAATGATGACAAGAGCTTTAACTGCGAATTTGCAAGGGAAAAATATCCAAACGGACTTTTTGGACTTATGGTACCCATAGATTTAGATCCCCAAGAAATCGGAGAATGGGTTTGTCAAATGCTTGATTATTTTAAGAGTGCTTCGCCTGTTCCACCGGTTTTGATGTGCGAATCCTTGCACGGAATCTTAGGCAAGGGAACAACCGTGTTCCCACAATCAATTGGTATGGGAGCGAGCTTTGATACGGAACTTATGAGGCGTGTGGGAGAGGCCATAGGAAAGGAAGCAAGAGCACTTGGAATTCGTTTATCCCTTGCTCCTGATCTTGACCTTGGACGAGAGCCCAGGTGGGGACGAATTGAGGAAACATACGGAGAGGATTCTTATCTTGTCGGAGCTATGGGAGAGGCGTATGTCAAGGGTATTCTTGGAGATGACAAAAAATACGCTGCTACACTCAAGCACTTTGCTGCTCACGGCTCGCCAAAATCAGGAGTAAACCTTTCATCAACAACCGTAACAGAGCAGGAGCTGTGGGATAAATACCTGCCGCCATTCAAAAAAGCATTAGATGCAGGTGCATACTCTGTTATGCCTGCCTACTCTGCATTAAACGGAGTTCCTTGCCACGCAAACCAATTCTTAATGAATGATATTTTAAGAGAAAAGCTTGGCTTTGACGGAGTAGTAATTTCCGATTTTGGAGCAATATCAATGCTTTCGTTTTTTCAAGGTATGGCACAGGATGAAAGGGAAGCAGCAAAGCAAGCTATTTCCTGTGGTATTGATATTGAAGCTCCCGATGCTTGGGCGTATGGAGATAATCTTAAAAATCTAATTGAAAATGGCGAAATCAGCATCTGTGAGATTGACAAAATAGTTCTTCGCGTCCTAAAGCTAAAGCAAAAGCTTGGACTTTTTGATATGCCAAAGCCAAATATTGATGATATAAAGAAAACAGTTCGCTCACAAGAGCATAAGGCACTTGCAAGGGAGGCTGCCGAAAAATCTATAGTTCTTCTTAAAAATAATGGCGCTCTCCCTCTTAAAAAGGGCTCAAAAATCGCGATTGTCGGTCCTAACGCCTTTTCTGTTCAATTGGGCGATTACGCATTGCCTAAATTTGATGTAAAAACTCCCTTTGAAGCGATTAAGAAACGCGCTGAAATATCAGGTGGAGCTGTCCTCTCAGCCAAGGGGTGTGATGTTTATGGTACGGACACATCAGGCTTTGAGGAGGCAGAAAATCTTGCAAAATGGGCAGACACGGTTGTTTGTTTTATTGGTGGAAAAAGCATGAAAGGCTACGGTGTCGGCTGGGGAAGTGAGGAGGAATCAATTCTGACCTGTGGTGAGGGCAGAGATATGCACGACCTAACTCCCGGTGGACCACAGCTTGACCTTGTTAGAAAAATGATAGATACCGGCAAGGATGTGGTTGTTGTTATGGTTGACGGAAGACCCGAAACGCTTTTTGATGTTGCTAACAATTGTAATGCTTTAGTTAGCGCCTGGTATCCCGGAGAGGAGGGCTCGGTGGCACTTGCTTCCTTGCTTTTCGGTGATGTCAATTTTTCTGCAAAAACACCTGTAACCTTCCCAAAGCATACGGGACAGTTGCCTCTTTGCTACGATAATCTACCAAGCGATTACGGATATTATCACAAGCCGGGAACGCAAGAAGCCCCTGGCTGTGATTATGTATTTTGTGACACTAATCCTGAATTTCCTTTTGGATTTGGAATTGGATATTCAAGGCTGATTTATCGTTCCTTAGATGTAAAATATGAAAGCGATAAATTGCAAATAGCCGTTGAAATAGAAAATTCAGGCACGTTTTTTGCTACCGAGCCTGTGCTTGCCTATATTCGTGACGAAATCGCATCTATTCCTCAGCCTGTAAAAAAGCTTGTAGCATTTGAAAGAGTTGATATTGAGGCAGGACAAACCAAAAAAATTCAACTGACCATTCCAAAGGAAATGCTTATGCTTACAGGACTGGATATGAAAAAACGATTTGAGAACGGTTGGTTCACGGTAAGTGTTGATAGGCTTTCAACACGCATTTATATCAGCGAATAAGTAAAAAGGGGAATTCGTTGAAAATCTATATAAGCTATGGTATAATTTCATTAAAGACTACCGAAAGGAAAAATCGCTATGAAAAACCCACTAATCACTATGTCTGCCTTGGTTGGCAACCCGACTGGCGAGGATATATTTAACTATTTGAACGATATGAAGCAAAACGGAATTGACGGGGTAATGATTTACCCTCGCTCGGGCTGTTTGATTGAATATTTGAGCGAGGAGTGGTTTTCTGCCGTTGAAAATTTTATAAAGAGTGCCAAGGCGCTTGATATGGACCTTTGGCTTTACGATGATTTTAACTGGCCATCGGGAGATGCGTGCGGAAAGGTCACTGAAAATGAGAATTTTCGCTTAAAATCGATAAAAACAGAGGGCGATGATATTGGAAAAATAAGCTGTAAATCAAAGCACAATTCTGATATTTTTGGCGAAAAGTTTTTTCCGGATTTAATGAATCCCAAAGCAGTTGACTACTTTATTTCTCTGACTCACGAGGAATATTATAAGCGGTTTGGCAATTATTTTGGCACTGTAATAAAAGGAATTTTTACCGATGAGCCTTCAATAGGCTATTGCTCACAGAATGGACGCTTGCCATATTATGACGGAATAGAAGACGACTATAAGGCATCATATGATAAGGATTTTTCCCACGATTTACTCTTGCACAGTGAGGATTTTTGTAAAAACGCAATGAAGCTTGCCTCTGCCAAATTTAAGGAAGCTTATATAGATAAGCTTTCAAGCTGGTGTAATTCACACGGCATTTTAATGACAGGGCATTTGATGTGTGATAATGAGCCCTTTTATTCTGTTAAATATAACGGCGATTTTTTGAAAAATCTTTCCGCCTTCCCCTTGCCCGGTATTGACGAGATTGCCACTTGCCTTGAGGACAGAACATTAATGGCTCTTTTGGGTGGAATAGAATACGCAGGGAAAGGAAAGGGTGCGATGGCGGAGCTTTTCGCACTTGGCCCTTGCGATATGTCCTATGCAAAGAAAAGGTGTATGCTTTTTTTAGCTGCGTGCCACAAAATCGACCATTATTTTTTGGCGATTTCACATATGGATATTTCGGGAAATATGCACGTTTGTGATTACTTTAGCGATTTTGCGGTGGCTCAGCCCGATTTTGGCGGTATGCGTCTTTTATCAGAGGAAGCAAAAACAGCCTGTGAGCTTGCAAAAAAGGACTACTCCCCGGATCTATATATAAGATTTCCTACCGAGATTAGCTTAAAAAATGCATCAAGGGACTTTGATTTGACTGTTCTTTTCTCACTTTTAAATGAGCTTGCATATCGAGGAATACAGTGGAAATACATCTTAAATGAAGCACCGACAGATGCGCCAATTATTGAGCTTGATGACACGCCCCAGTTTATTTTAAACGGCAACGCAGTAAGCATAGGCGATGTTATTTCGAGGTTTGATAAAAAAGCAATAACCGGTATTGACGGTGTGTGTGTTAAGGGAATATTCAGAAGGCGATTTGACGACGGCACCTCTGTTATACTCAATCTATATGCGCCCGAGGGAAGCTATATAATAGATGGCGAGATTGTTTATCTATACGAGCACGATGTCCTATTAAATAAAACTAATTTGCCGACAAAAAAGGAAGCAATTAAATCTTCCTTTATGGTTAATTATTGTAATCCAAATATCATACGACTTATGTGCTTGAATGACTCTAAGGTTGCCTTTGCTTGTGCCGAGGGTGAGCTTAATGTGCGCTTTGCGGTAAGAAAGGGCACAGATATAAAAATAGACGGAGTATCGCCTTTGCTTGACACTGATTATAACCCGTTGCCAAAAGGCATTTGTGAGCATTATAGCATTACAAAAGAGCAAAGCATTACGGCAGAAAAAACCATAATTGAATGTCAAAACGACCTAAAATATATGCCAAGTGCTATGGTAATTGGCAATTTTTCAGCTAGTATCATAAATGGAGAAACTTGTGGTGTGAACCTTACTAAGCGCAAAAAAGCATACAATGTAGGCGAAAAAACCAGTGATTTTGGCAAGATAGAATTTTTGGCAAGGGTAAGAGTGCCACAAGGTGCTGTCGGCATTGAGCTTTTAGGGACCAAGCTGTATACAGTACTTTATCTTGAAAACAGCCCCTCGGGCGAGAAAATAACCGCACCGTATATTTTTAGTGTTGAAAAAGAGCTTTGGGGTAAGGAAATAGAACTAAAAATAGTACAGTTTTCAAGCATTGGCCCTATTTTTGGAGATGTTGACTATTGGGACAAAAATGCGAAGCG
>JAGATW010000077.1 GCA_017621085.1 Clostridia bacterium
CCTTACAGCCAACTATACAAAGGAGCAAAAGCGACAATTTGAGGAATACACAGACCTATACTGTGAATGCTCAAGCATATTACAAGAAACAGCCTTTACATACGGAATGAAACTGGGCATAAAAATATTGCTTGATGCTCTGACTAACAACTAATATTTCAAAGCCACTTGAAAGAGTGGCTTTAGTTTTTGCTTTAAAGATATTCTAAAACAAGAGATGCCACAGAAGAAGTGTCGTCTTGAAGCGAAAGGTATCTGCCATCACTTCTACGTCTTGCATCTAAAATCTAACTGTTTAGAGATGATTTTGGCTGCAAAGGAGGAGGTTTTACTGACGTAAGACAACGACGACAATTCCAAAAGTGCTTTAAACAGTAGGCTTTAAGCTGGTTCGAATTTACTGTGGCATAGCAGAATAAAAAGTTTTTTCAATACGATTGTAAAAAAATAAAAATATATTGACATTGCCCCAAGGTTATGGTTTATACTGTACTTGAATATTAGAGATGTCAAATAGCACAAAGGTCAAAAAAAGTAAAAAAGCGGAAAACAACGAAAAAACTATTTTTAACACTTGTTGCGGTACTTGCTTGCCTTTTGGGGCTTGCAATGGTTGTTCTTGCGGACACTGTACACAATGAAACCACCGTCGATTATAACGAGACGGTCATTCTTGACAATGGTGATAAATGCTATTTGTTTGATAGCAAGGAAAACGCGTTGATTTGATATACCAACTTACAGAGGGGTACATAAATATGGCTATTGTAATAAACGAACAGAACAAAACATTTACTGTAAGCACAAAAAATTCAACATATCAGATGAAGGTTAACTGTGCAGGAGTTCTTTTGCATACATACTATGGAAAAAAGCTTGGCGGCGAAATGGATATGTCCTATTCCATAAAAAGAGATATGGTTGAAGATATTCCAAAATACGAAGCAATCAAGGGAGACGGACAGTACAGCCTTGTTGAGGTTTTACCTCAAGAGCTTTCTTGCTTTGGCTGTGGCGACTACCGTGACACTGCGTTGAATCTAAGACACAGTGACGGCTCTCTGGGGCTTCAGCCTATCTTCCACAGTGTAAGGACAGAAAAAGGAAAATATAACATTCCCTCGCTTCCCGCTTTTTATGGTGATGAAGGAGAAACGCTTATAGTTACGTTAAAGGACAGAGTGTACGATATATTTGTCCACCTGTATTACGGTGTTTTTGAGGAAACAGATGTTATTTTACGAAGCATGCGTATTGAAAACAAAACAGATAAGCCAGTAACTCTTGAAAAAGCACTCTCTTTAACACTTGATTTTAATTACAGCGAATTTGACTTGATTACATTTTACGGCAGATGGGCATCAGAGCGTGATGTGCAAAGAGTTCCTGTCGAGCACGGTAGTGTTCAAGGCTTCAGCACTCGTGGTGCCTCCGGACACATTATAAATCCGTCCTGTATTCTTTGTGAACGAGAAGCAAATGAAGAATACGGAAACGCTTACGGCTTCGCCTTTGTTTATAGCGGTTCCTTCCTTATATCCGCTTCAAAAAACTATAACAATAATGCAAGAATCGTTATAGGTATCAATCCGGAAAATTTTAGCTTTGAGCTTTCCCCTAACGATATATTCTGTACCCCCGAGGTTGCTATGACTTTTAGCTCCTGTGGATTTTCAAAAATATCTCACAACTTCCACAAAGCCATAAGAAACAATCTTTGTCGCGGACAGTATAAAACAGCGCGCCGCCCTGTTCTTATCAACAACTGGGAAGGAACTTACTTTGATTTCAACGCCGACAAGCTTGTTTCCATGGCAAAAGATGCCTCCGAGCTTGGAGTTGAAATGCTTGTACTGGATGACGGATGGTTTGGAAAAAGAAATGATGACCATACAAGTCTTGGCGATTGGTATGCAAATGAAAATAAGCTTGGATGCTCTCTTTCAGAGCTTGCCGAAAGGATAAATGAAACAGGAATGAAATTTGGCATTTGGTTTGAGCCGGAGTGTATTTCCGAGGACAGCGATTTGTACAGAGCTCACCCTGATTATGCCTTTAAAATGCCCGGAAGAAAGCCCACTCTATACCGCCAACAGCTTGTTCTTGATATGTCACGCAAAGAAGTAAGAGATAATATCTTTATGCAGCTTTGCAATATTCTTGACAATGCAAATATTTCATATATAAAATGGGATTTTAACAGAAGCATTACCGATTTATACAGCTGTGAGCTTCCTAAGGACAAGCAAGGTGAGATTTTTCACAGATACATTTTAGGTCTTTACGAGCTTCTTGATAGAATAACATCAAAATATCCAAACATTTTATTTGAGAGCTGTTCAAGCGGAGGCGGAAGATTTGATTTAGGTATGCATTACTATATGCCGCAAGCTTGGGTAAGCGATAATACCGACCCCATAGACAGATTAAGAATACAAGGTGGAACATCGTTTATCTATCCTGTTTCCAGAATGGGAGCCCACGTTAGCGCATCGCCAAATCATATAACGGGAAGAATTACACCTCTTGAAACAAGAGGTTTAGTTGCATATTTTGGCACATACGGCTTAGAGCTTGATATAAACAAAATGTCAAGCGTCGAAAAAGAAGAAATCAGACGCCAAATCAAAGAATTCAAAAGATTTTACGAGCTCATTCAGTATGGCGATTATTACCGTTTAATTTCTCCGTACAACGCAAATAGCCTTTATTGCTCTTGGATGGTTGTAAAGGAGTCAGAGGCACTTTTAGCTGTTGTAAAAAAGCAAAACCGAGCAAAAGCAGCAGACGAAGTGGTTCGTTTGAAAGGACTCAAGCATAACGCTTATTATAGCATTAACGGCGAAGGAAAATATCTTGGAGAAGCATTAATGTCCCTTGGCTTACCAATTTGGACAGATAATGGAGATTATACGTCTAAGCTATATTATATCAAGCAAATCATTTAACACAACGAGGATACCGATAACAACGGTCTACTTTGCTCTATTCATGCTGATGATACGGATGAAGGAGATTGAATTTTATGTTATTCTATGATATCATAAAAAATTTGATTTAAAATTTAGAGAGCAGAAAATCTAATAAAAAGAGGTGCTTTAATATGAAGTTAACATTTATGGGTGCGGGTAGCACCATATTTTCTAAAAACGTATTAGGTGACACAATGCTGTGCGATGCGTTTCACGATGTGGAAATTGCGCTTTACGATATAGACGAAAAAAGACTTGATGAGTCATATCTTCTTATTTCAAAAATGAATGACTCTATAAACGAGGGTCGCGCAACACTCAAAAAGTTTTTAGGCGTTGGCGAAAGAAAGAATGCATTAAGAAAAGCGGATTTTGTTGTTAACGCAATTCAAGTAGGGCTTTATGACCCTTGCACAATTATAGACTTTGAAATTCCAAAAAAGTACGGACTTCGCCAAACAATAGGTGACACTCTCGGTATAGGTGGCATTTTCCGTGCCCTTCGTACTATTCACGTGCTTAAGGACTTTGCAAAGGACATTGAAGAGGTTTGCCCAAATGC
>JAGATW010000078.1 GCA_017621085.1 Clostridia bacterium
GATATGATTATCAAGGTTGACAGAAACGGAAAGAAGATTGAGGGTAAGCTCAATCCTTCATCAGAAATCAAGATGCACATGCGTGTTTATGAAAAGCGTCCTGATGTTAACGCAGTAGTTCACGCACATCCACCAATAGCTACTGCATTTACAATTGCAGGCATTGACCTTGACCAATACATTCTTCCTGAGGCAGTTCTTACAATTGATGAGGTTCCAACCTGTGCTTACGGTACACCATCTACAATGGAAATTCCTGACTCACTTGAGCCATACATCGAAAACCACGACGCATTCCTTCTCCAAAACCACGGTGCTTTAACAGTAGGCTTTAATCTTACAAAGGCTATGTTCGTAATGGAAGAGGTTGAGTTCAACGCAAAGATTTGTAAGTATGCAATGGAGCTTGGCGCAGTTCACGAAATTCCTAACGACCAGCTTAAGAAGCTTATGGATCTTCGTCAAAAGATGAACATTCCTGGCCGTCACCCTGGTATTGAAATTGAAGAGCATGAGTGCAAGTGTGGCGCAAACGAGGAGCTTGTTGCTGAAATCACACGTAGAGTTCTTGCAGCTCTCGGAAAATAAGCTCTTAAGTAAGAGGAGATTATTATGGCTATAAATTGGACAGAAGCTCAAATTGAGCAAATAGTAGCCTCTGTTATGAAGGGGCTGGGTTGCCAATCTCCTACTACCAAAAAGGAATATTGTGGAGCCGGCTATAATGGCAAAAAATATATCGGTGTATTTGAAGATATGAACGATGCCATAGATGCAGCCGAGCAGGGCTACAAGGCAATTCGTGCAATGTCACTTGAGGAAAGAGAAAGAGTTATTGGAATTATCCGTGACCTTTGTCGCAAGGAAGCGCCAACAATGGCTTTCTTAGGCGTTGACGAAACAAAAATGGGAAGAGTTGACCACAAAACTGCAAAGCATATGCTTGTTGCAGATAAAACCCCCGGCACATCTGACATTACCCCACAGGTAAAAACAGGTGACTTTGGACTAACTCTTACCGAAATGGCTCCATTTGGAGTAGTAGGTAGCATTACCCCAAGCACAAACCCATCTGAAACTGTTATTTGTAACAGTATAGGTATGATAGCAGCAGGTAATGGCGTTGTATTCAACCCACATCCGAATGCTATTGCAACCTCTAACTATGCAGTTGACCTTATCAACCGTGCAAGCGCTATGGCTGGCGGACCAAGAATTCTTGTTTCATCAGTTGTAAAGCCAACACTTGACACAGCCAACATAATGTACAAGGACCCAAGAATAAAGCTTCTTGTTTGTACAGGTGGACCCGGTGTTGTTAAGAGCGTTCTTTCCAGTGGAAAGAAGGCAATTGGCGCAGGTGCCGGTAACCCACCGGTTATTGTTGATGATACAGCAGATATTAAAAAGGCAGGCAAGGACATTATTGATGGCGCAACCTTTGATAACAACCTACCCTGCATAGCAGAAAAAGAGGTATTTGCATTTGCTAACATAGCGGACGAGCTAATAGATGCTATGAAAGCAAACGGTGCATACCTTATCAGCCGAGAACAGGCTGATAGGCTTGCAAAAATCGTTCTTGTTGAGAAAACTAATCCGAAGACAGGCATAAGCTCAAAAATCGTTAACCGTGATTGCGTTGGCAGAGATGCCAAGGTATTACTTGAAAAAATCGGCGTTTATGTAAATAGTGACATTCGTTGCGTAATTTGCGAAGCTGACTTTAACCACGATTTTGTTCAGCACGAGCTTATGATGCCTATTCTTCCAATAGTTAGAGTTAAAAATATTGATGAAGCTATTGATCTTGCCGTTAAGGCAGAGCACGGCAACCGTCATACAGCACATATGCACTCTAAGAATATTGACAATCTTACAAGATTTGCCAGAGCCGTTGAAACTACTATATTTGTAAAGAATGCTCCATCCTACGCAGGCATAGGCTTTGGTGGAGAGGGACACACAACCTTTACAATAGCAGGACCGACAGGCGAGGGCATTACAAGTGCAAAGAGCTTTACAAGACTTCGCCGTTGCGTTCTTTCAGAAAGCTTTAGAATAATATAAGAAGGGAAAAAGAAATGAATATTTCATCATCACAGGTAGAGAGCATAGTTCGTAAAATTCTTGGCGAAATATCCCCAAGTACAAGTGCGTCAAGCACAAGCGTTCCAAAAACTGCAAAGGTTGCAATGCTCACAGCTCCTAAGAAAATCGAGGTTAAGGAATTTCCAATTCCAACAGTTGGCGACAACGATATTCTTGTAAAGGTTGAGGGCTGCGGTGTTTGTGGAACAGACGTTCACGAGTGGAAGGGTGACCCATTTGGAATTATTCCTGTAACTCTTGGTCACGAGGGAACAGGCGAAATCGTTGCTCTTGGTAAAAATATTAAGGCGGATACAGCAGGAAATCCTATAAAGGTTGGCGACAAAATTGTTACCTCTGTTATTAGCTGTGGGGAGTGCTTTGTTTGTCGTAACAAGCCGGCTAATACTAACCTTTGCGATAAGCAGGGCGTATTCGGACTTATTCCTCATAGCGATGCAAACCCACTAACAGGCTGGTTTGCAACACATCTTCTCATTAGTGGCAAGGGCTCAACCTACTTTGTAGTTAACGACCTTGACCTAAAGGAGAGAATGCTTCTTGAGCTTTCTTGTGTTTGTGTACACGCACTTAAGAGAGCAAATACAACAGGTCTTATTAACTTTAACTCTAAGGTTTTAGTTCAGGGTCTTGGTCCTGTTGGTCTTGTTATGATAAGCGTTTTAAGAGCTGCTGGTGTTAACCACATTATAGCAATTGACGGAACACCAAAAAGACTTGAAATGGCTAAGAAATTAGGCGCAAAAACAGTTATCAGCTTTAAGGAAATTAGCTCACTTGAGGAAAGAGTTAACCTTGTTAAAAGCGTTGCTAATGGTGTTGGCGTTGACTTTGCATTCCAATGCACAGGCGCACCAATGGCAGCTAAGGATATTTATGAATATATCCGTCGTGGAGGCGGAATGTGTGAAATGGGCTTCTTCGTTAATAATGGAGAATACACCGTAAATCCACACTTTGCTATGTGTAATAAGGAAATCAACATTGTAGGCTCTTGGGACTACAGCGCAGATGATTATCCAACAACAATGGCATTCCTTCGTCAGGCAAGAGAAATGAACATTCCTATAAAGGAGCTCATTACTCACACATTCCCTCTTGACAAGCTCAATGAGGCTATGGAGGTTAACGTTTCTCAACAGGGCATTAAGATATGCTACGTTGCTGAATAATTAAAAGGAGTTAATATATGGCTCTTGGTATGATAGAGGTCTATGGCTTTGCTACTGCAATAGTAGTAGCCGATGCTATGGCTAAGGCAGCGGACGTTTGTGTAGTTGCCATTGACAAAAACAAGCCGGCAGGTGGAGATTCTGCAAGAGTTCCTCTTGTTATGGCTATAAAAATCGAAGGCTCTGCCGCAGCTGTTGAATCAGCAATTTTGGTAGGCAAGGCAGAGGCTGAAAAAAGAGAATTGTACATTACCCACAAGGTAATTGCAAGACAGAGCGAGGACATAGAGTGGTTTGCTCGTCTATCGGCTCTTGGAAAAGATAAATTAAGATAATAAATTATAAGGAGAACAAAACAATGATGGAAGCATTAGGAATGGTAGAAACAAGAGGCTTAGTAGCTGCAATTGAGGCTGCTGATGCAATGGTAAAGGCTGCAAACGTAGTTCTTATCGGTAGCGAGA
>JAGATW010000079.1 GCA_017621085.1 Clostridia bacterium
CACTCGAGGTAGTTATTAAGGACCACCCCGTGCTTCTTAACCGTGCGCCAACACTTCACCGTCTTTCAATTCAGGCATTTGAGCCTGTACTTGTTGAGGGTAGAGCAATAAGACTCCATCCGCTCGTTTGTAAGGCATTCAATGCTGACTTTGACGGTGACCAGATGCCTGTACACGTTCCACTTTCAAGTGAGGCTCAGGCAGAGGCAAGATTCTTAATGCTTTCCGCAAACAACCTCTTAAAGCCTGTTGACGGTAAGGCAATTGCAGTACCATCACAGGATATGGTATTGGGTTCATTCTACCTAACACTTGACAGAGCCGGCGAAAAGGGCGAGGGCAATGTTTACCGCAACTTTGACGAGGCTATGATGGCATATGAAAGCAAGGACCTTGACCTTCATGCGCCAATTAAGGTAAGAGTTGAAAAGGAAATCAACGGCGAAAAGAAAACAAAGATTATTGATGCAACACTTGGTCGTCTTATTTTCAACAAGCAAATTCCACAGGACCTTGGCTACGTTGATAGAGACGTTGACCCATTCGGCCTTGAAATTGACTTCGTTGCAGGAAGTAAGCAGCTTTCACAAATTGTTGACCGTACAATTAAAATTCACGGCTTTACAAAGGCTGCTGAGGTTCTTGACCATATTAAGGAAATGGGTTATAAGTACTCAACAAGAGCATCACTTTCCATCTCCGTTGCAGATATGACAATTCCTGAAATGAAATACACAATCGTTAAAGAGGCTGAGGCTAAGGTTGATGAAATCTTCCAACACTTTAATGATGGCGAGCTTTCAGAGGATGAAAGATACAACTGTGTAATTGAAATTTGGGACAAGGCTACAGATGATGTAATCGCCCAAATTCAAAAGAGCTTTAACAGATACAACCGAATTAAGATGATGGCTGACTCCGGTGCCCGTGGTAGTATGACACAGATGCGTCAGTTAGCCGGTATGCGTGGACTAATGTTCTCTGCAACAGGTAAAACTATGGAAATTCCGATTAAGTCCAACTTCCGTGAGGGTCTTACAATACTTGACTACTTCGTAGCTGCACGTTCAGCTCGTAAGTCACTTTCCGATACAGCCTTGAAGACAGCTGACTCAGGTTACCTAACGAGACGTCTTGTTGACGTTTCCCACGAGGTAATTATTCGTGAGGAGGACTGTGGCACACGTGACTATATGGTTATGAGTGACATAAAGGACGGAAACGAAACAGTTGAGTCCATTAAGGACAGACTCCTTGGCAGATATACTGTTGAAGACGTAATCAATCCTACAACAGGCGATGTTATCGTTAAGGAAAATAATATGATTCTTGCTAAGGATGTTCAAAAGATCATTGATGCAGGCATTAAAGAGGTTAAGGTACGTTCAGTTCTTCGTTGTAAAACAAAGGGTGGCGTTTGTGCTCATTGTTATGGTATGGACCTTGCAAGCTCCAAGCCGGTTAATATCGGTGAGGCTGTTGGTGTTATTGCTGCTCAGTCTATCGGTGAGCCTGGTACACAGCTTACAATGAGAACCTTCCATACAGGTGGTGTTGCTTCTGCTAACATTACACAGGGTCTTCCAAGAGTTGAAGAGCTCTTTGAGGCAAGACGTCCAAAGAAACCGGCAATTGCTTGTGAAATCAATGGTGAGGTTTCTATAATTCCGGACGGACGTATTAACAAGATTCAGGTTAACGACACCGAAACAGGCGAAAGCCGTAGCTATGATGTTCCGTTCGGTACAACTATGATAGTACACGACGGTGATATGGTAGTTAAGGGTCAAGCATTAACAGAGGGCTACATGGCTCCTCTTGATATACTCAAAATCAATGGTATTGAGGCAGTTTACGACTATATCGTACGCGAGGTACAAAAGGTTTACCGTTCTCAAAACGTTGAGGTTGACGATAAGCACGTAGAGGTAATCACTCGTCAGATGACCAGAAAGGTTAAGATTGAAGACCCTGGTGATACCGAGCTTATTGAGGGTATGATAGTTGATGTAACCGAGCTAAGAGAAGAGAACGAAAGAATTGATGCAAGAATTGAAGCAGGAGAAATCGAGCTTCGTAAGGCAACATATTCATCAATTCTTCTTGGTATTACTAAGGCTGCATCCTCAACTGAATCCTTCCTTTCCGCAGCATCCTTCCAAGAGACTACAAAGGCTCTTACTGAGGCTGCTATTCGTGGTAAGGTTGACCATCTCTTAGGTCTTAAGGAAAACGTTATTATCGGTAAACTAATTCCAGCAGGTACAGGTCTTGCCGAATACAACAAGGTCGGCGTAAAAAAGGCTGAAATTAAGCCGGAAACAGTGGCCGTAGAGGAATAAACATTCTAAAATCAAAAAGAGCCAATTTGCGTCTTTAAACGCACATTGGTTCTTTTTATATATAAATATTTAAAACAAATTTTGCAATAAGTGTTGATTTTTTGAAAAAGCTTAAGGTATATTGTTATTGTAAGAGTTTTAGATGTTAAAGGTCTAATCCTTGCTCACAAAAATAACTAATAGCTTATAAGTATTGACAAATTGTACAAAAAGTGTTAATATGAATAAAAACCTAAGGAGAGATTTATGAAAAATTTGACTGTTAGACTAAGAAATATAGTAGCTATTGTTTCAGTAGTCTTAATTGCTATTTTTGCTTTTATGCCACTTTTACGCTTTAATTTAACAAGAAATGAAAGACTTGACTGGGAAATGGACAAGGTTGTTACAAATGCTAAATTAATGGAAAAGCTTAATGAGGGCGAAATTGAGGAAGAAAAATATAAGGCAATAAAAGACTATTTTGAACAAAGCGAATACAGTGCTGAATATACTGTAATTTCCTTTGCAAAGGCTGTTCCTAACACCATTAAGTATATTAGAGCATTTATTGATATTCAAAAGTGTGAAGACTTAGAGTTTGAATACGAGAACTCTTTTAAAGAAGAAACAAGTGACGAATATAGAAAAAACAAATATGAGGAGCTTGAAGCGGCAAGAGCAAAACTAAGAAATATTGATTATAAAGCTGTTACTATTGAAAGTCTTAACCAATTTAGATTTATATTTACAGTAGTAAGCCCATCAATAATACTTGGTGAGGAAGCTTCAGCAAGTGAAACTATTTCTTTGTTAATATCTTCAATCATCAAAATGATTTTTGCCTTTTCAATTCTTGTAGCCTTTCCACTTTCTATGGTCTTTGCAATTTTAGGGCTTCTATTCGCCATTTTGAGGAAAAATTTTGGTAAGGTTATGCTAATATCAAGAAATTCATTCACTTGGGCTGCGTTGCTCTTGGCAGTGGCAGCAATTTGGAATTCAAGCCTAACCAACACCGGTACGTTTGTAGTCATAATAACTATAATTGTTATTGCGTTTAATATTGTTGCAAGCTGGCTTACAAAAAACGGAAACGAAACAAAATCTTTGCTGACACTTCAAATAAGCTCTTTAATATCAGCCGTTGGTCTTTATATGTTTATAACTAATATTATTAAGACTGAGCTTACAATTACTTGGGAAGAAGTTTTGCATATTTCAGAAAAAAATGATATTGACGTTGCATCATTCGCATTAATTTCTGTTTTAGTATGTCTATTGATGATTTTAATGCCAATAGTGTATAAAGGAATTGTATCCGTTCTTGCACGTGCTGGTAATGTACATTATGGAATAAGTGGAAAGAAAAAGTCTGATGGCGTTGGTGGAGCTATTGTTTTTGGTATAATAGTGTTAGCATACAATTTCGTCTTGAAGGACAAGTATTACATTGAACTTAGTGAAGAACAAACGACAGCACTTTCGATGGCGTGCATAGGGCTCGGAGTTGCAA
This sequence comes from Clostridia bacterium, assembly GCA_017621085.1. GTDB lineage: Bacteria > Bacillota > Clostridia > Oscillospirales > CAG-272 > RGIG2000. The sequence goes on from JAGATW010000079.1 coordinate 3,838, forward strand.
TGGTTGGCTCATTTATTTCATCTGCAACAAAATCTCGTTTAAACCGTATAGAAGAATAAGAAAAAACAGCTAACGATTAGTTAGCTGTTTTTTCATAAAAAAAGGCATCTGCAATTTGTAGATGCCTTGATTTTATTGATTTATGGAAGGGTTTTTAACTTATTAGCGTAAAATTCTTGCATCCATTCGTTACGATCCTTAAGCCAATTTCTCAAGTTACTTATAGCTTGGTCGTAAGAACTCTTAGAAATGTTAAACTTGTTACGGTTACGAATGATAGAGCCTTCAATTTTTTCGTCTTTAACAATAGAATCTATAATGTTTTGTCTTGAAACCTTTCCCTTTGAATCTAATTGGTCCTCATATAAAAGTGACATTTCATCATTTAGCTCACCAACGTATTTGCAAACTAACTTAACAAAGTCAGGTGAATGCTTGTAAAGAGAGCAGAACCAAATTCTATCATCAGTAGAATCCTTGCTGGGGGCAATCCATTCAACACTTGCCCAAACGCCTGTTGCTGTGTTGTTTAGCACACCACCCTCACAGAGACTTCCTGAAAGATTTTGATAATATGCGCGCTCGTTTACCGCTGTACCACCGCCAATAGAGCTACCATCGTTGAACATTGAAAGGTCAAAGTCCCAGCCCGGACCACCATAAAGCTTTCCATCTTTTACATAAAAACGTGTTGAGTCCCAAATAATATCTACTTCTTTTAGCATATCGTGAAGAATGAAATATTTAGCAACACTATCAACATCTACATATTTTTGAATAAGCTCCCAATCTCCGCTCTTAATAGCAAAATCAATAAGAGCAACAGTTGTTCTTACACTGGAAAGAGCCTCTGGCTTCATATCCTCAATTTCGGGACTGTTTACTAAGAATTCAATTCCAAAAATAGGAGATTGTAGTAAATATGATTTGTCCTTGTCCTCTTGTAATGGGCTATGTTCAACCTCAAACAAGAAGTCATAGTCCTCATCAATGTCAACTCTGTCGGAGCCAACGTCAACAGGAGTTGTTAATAAATAACTACCTCTGTATGTTCCGTTGGTGTAGAGGTCAACAACCTCATATTTACAAGAGTTTTCAATACCTAAAAGATCAGACAACTCAAACATTAAAGCATTTTTAATCAACGTTGTGTCATTTTGATTGCTTAGTAAGCAGTATTTTTTACCGGCACCCATACCGAACAAATCAATTTTAGAATTGAATTTAAAGTTATATGGGGTTTTAGAGTGGCTGGCAGAAGACCTACCTCTTATCTTAACCTGTCCGTTGTAATCAATAGCCTCAATCTTTGTTTTACCATCATCGCCCATATATGCAATTATAACAGTTGCAGCATTGTAGTCTTGGGTGAAAATATCGGCATTGATAAATACGACCGGAACATCATAAACCATATATTGAGCATTTGCAAGAGCATCTGAAAGAATTCTAACGCTTTGATCAACCTCGGCTTGAGTTAAGGAAAGATCATGATTAGCAATAATTGGTTCAATAATGTTGACAGTTTCAGGTTGGAAATAAACGTTGTAGTATTTTGGAATTTGTTTAATAAGTGCATCAAATTTAGAATAATCAACTATTCTCGAAGCAATTTCACCACAAATATCGCAGGATGTGTACTCATATCCTCTTTGCTTGTCAATTGTGTACCATCTACCGGTATGCTCGGTCTTGTCAAGTGTTTCAACTATTGTTTTTTCACAAGTGGAGCATGATGAAACTCTTTGACCTGTTTTTGAGCAAGTAGGGGAGATAACTAAAGAATCAGTAAAGTTATGCTCAAGCTTTTCGGTTGTTATCTCATCTGTAAGAGCACCACAGTCTATGCAATATCTAATTCTAAATCCATCTTGACTACAGGATGCCTTATATAATTCAATTGTGTTTTTACTATGACTGCTACAAGTGATGTTTAGCTCCGGAAGAGCATCAATGTGTCCGTTTAAGTAAGCATTAAGCATACTTAAATCCTTTTGGTCAACCTTACCATCACGAGCAATATCAGCATTTACAATGGAAATTTCTTCAACGGAAGAATTATCATTAATGTATTTCTTAAGAACAGCTAAATCAGCAAAGTTAATTCTACCATCACAGTTAACATCACCATAAACATAAAAATCTGCATCGTATTCCAAAACATACATATTTCCACAAACAGTACAGGTAGAGTACTTGAATGCAGGGGATTTGTAGCTTGCACTGATGCTGTAAACCTTGCCATTTGAAATATGACCGGTTGACTTTTCAGTAATAGTAGTTACTGTTTTGTTACAGGTCATACATTCTACAACTCTGTAGCCATCAGTAGTACAGGAAACCTTAACCTCTTCTAAAATAGCACCGGAGTGATTTGTTTCCTTAATGTAATCGTATCTGTCACAAATAATACATTTGTTATAGCCGTATTCCTCGCAAGTGGGAGCTTTATCAGAATAACCATAAATATGCTCAGAGCAAGCATATTCACTTGCATAATAGAAGCTTGCATTAGTAGCAACAGGTGTTACCTTGTCACTTTTAGCAATTACAAGCTCAAGAGCAGGAGTGTTGTAAAATGCACCTGTACCAATAGCCTGTACATTTGAGCCGAATACTACCCATGTAAGCTCTTTGCAGTTTTTGAATAAATCAAAGCCGACAGTGGTTACACTCTCAGAAATGTAGGCGTGTGTAATAGAAGAGTTAGCAAAGGCTTGATTTTCTAATTTAGTTACATTTTTACCAATAATTACGGTCTTTAAATTCTTTGTATCATTGAACGCAAGAGAACCGATAGTAGTAACAGTGTCAGACATACGGTATTCAGCATCAGACTTTGTAGAAGGATAAATTAATAAGGTTTTTCCGTCCTTAGAGTGAAGAACACCATCAATGGAAAGATAATTTTGGTTATTTTCAGTAGTGTAATATGCCTCAACTCCTATACAGGTGTTGTATGCGTTCATATTGTGGCTAACATCAGGAATAACAAAGCTTTCAATACCCTTGCACTGATAAAATGCATTTTGTCCAATAGAAGTAACAGAGCTTATATCAATTTTTCCGTGAAGAGAAAAGCAATTGTAAAAAGCATTTGATTCAATAGTCTTTAATTTGTTGCTAAGGGAAATGTAGCATAGTGCAGTACATTCATAAAAGGCTTTGCCCTTTATAGTTACTACATTATCAAGATTGATTGTGTTTAAAGCATAGCATCCGTTAAAGGTGTCAGACTCAATTGTCTTAACATTGCTTGATAATACAACCTCAGTAATACCATCACAGTTGGAAAATGCACTGGAGCCAATAGAGGTAACACTTTCAGGAATTTCAACCTTGCCAAAAATGTATGTATTAGCAAAAGCACCGGAGCCGATAGAAGTAACAGTATTAGGAATTGTAAGCTTGCCAAAAACTAATTTTTTAGAGCTTTGGTTAAAGGCATTATTACCAATTGCAGTAACTGTGTACACATTGCCGTTTTCATCAGTCACAGTAGAAGGTATAATAAACTCCTTTGTCTGCTTAGTTAATGTAACTCCTGTAATGGTTGCGGTGGTCTTGTCGCTGTTGACATTAAAGGTCCACTTAACTCCGTCAGGGTCAGTATAATTAGCTGCCACAATAGCAACAGTTATAGATATTGCAATTATAATAAAAGTCAAAATAAAGGCTAAGCCTATTTTGCTAAATTTTTTCTTCATAAGGAACTCCTTTTTAGTACATTTATACATAATTATTGTACCACACAAATCTATTTCTGTCAATATTAATAATAACTAAATATAAATTTTAATAATATGAAATAATTACTTGAAATAATACAAGGGATGTGATATACTTTAAATATCATTTTGCTGGAGGAAAAAACAATGGCATTATTTGTACCACAGGGCTATGAGTCCTTGTTAGATATAAGACAAACAGAGCTTGCAATAAAAAAGGTAAAGGACTTTTTTGAAAGGGATTTAGCAATCGGCTTGAACCTTACAAGAGTATCAGCACCGCTTTTTGTATCTCCCGAGAGTGGCTTAAACGATAACCTAAACGGCACAGAAAGAGCAGTTACCTTTGATACATATGCAGGAAACAACTTGGAAATCGTTCATTCCTTGGCTAAATGGAAGAGAGTAGCTCTTAAAAATTATGGCTTCAAGGTAGGCGAGGGCTTGTACACAGATATGCTTGCTATTCGTCGTGACGAGGATACCGATAATATTCACTCAATGTACGTTGACCAATGGGACTGGGAAAAAATCATCACCAAGGAGCAAAGGACAGAGGAATATCTAAAAAAGATGGTAAAAATCATCTACAATTCCTTAAAGCATACAGAAAACTATATAATTTACGAATACGACTTTATAGGACAACAGCTTCCGGAAAAGATTTTCTTTGTAACCTCACAGGAGCTTGAGGATATGTATCCGGACCTTACCCCAAAGGAAAGAGAAAAGGCAATAGCAAAGGAACACGGTGCTGTGTTTATAATGAAAATAGGTGGTAAGCTAAAATCCGGTAAAATTCACGACGGCAGAGCTCCGGACTATGACGACTGGGAGCTAAACGGTGATATCGTTGTATATTATCCTGTCCTTGATATAGCCTTTGAGCTTTCATCAATGGGTATTCGTGTTGATAAGGACGCACTTGAAAGACAGCTAAAGGAAAGAGGCTGTGAGGAAAGACGTGAGCTTGCATACCATAAGGCCCTCTTAAACGAAGAGCTGCCATACACAATCGGTGGTGGTATCGGTCAATCAAGAATGTGTATGTACTTTTTAAGAAAAGCACACATAGGCGAGGTTCACTCATCCTTCTGGGACGAAAAAACCACCAAGGAATGTCAAGAAAAGGGAATTCACCTACTATAAAACCGAAAAGCTATGCACATTTCAAAATGCGCATAGCTTTACCTTTTGCTATATGTCGTTAAATACCCTTACGCACTCACAATAAACTCACAACTTTATTTAAAAGGATACAAAATTTAGATAAATTTCCCTTGACAAAACAATAATTGTGTAGTATAATACTAATCGTGCAAAAACAAAACCAAATATGCGGGTGTGGCGGAATTGGCAGACGCGCTAGACTTAGGATCTAGTGTTTTCACGTGC
>JAGATW010000080.1 GCA_017621085.1 Clostridia bacterium
AACCTATTTAGTTAGGCAGGAAGTTTCAATAGAAATTATCAATGGTATTACTGTTGTATATAGCAGAGATACATTTTACGCAAAGACAAACTTAAGAATGAGTCAGTTAGAATTTTTAAAGTCTATTGTTTCTAACTACTCAATAAGAACTGATAATATTTTTATGGATAGTGGAAATTTTCCGTCTTGGTACTATGATTTCTTCCCTGAGGCAACCAGGGATGAAAGCAGACACGCACATATTATTGATTATGATGCTTTAAGGCTGGGTAGAAAGGTTATTGAGGATAATCCTAAAATCGGCAGCTTTGAATTTGGTGTACTTGTTATGTCGGAAATAGGCAAGGAGCGAGGAAACAACTTAGAGCTTCGAGAGGTAAAGAAAACAAAGGATGAAACTAATCAAAAGAATGACCTTTTTAATTCGTGGTTAAAAATGTGCAGGCATTCGGCAACTATTGATAATTTCCCATTTATCAAGGTGTTTTGTGATGAACAAAGACCGGAATCTTGGGGAGCTGACGCAAGAGATTTGTGTGATATTCTTAACATTGTTAAAAGCGGACAACAGCGTATAGCATTACCTTTTTACATCTATGAAGAAATGGTAGTAGAGATATTTGGTAGTTGGTTTATGGGAATATATAACGATTTTAGATTTAGGCGAGGCGATAATACCTTGTTTGTGTATCTGTTAAAGGGTATAGCCTCTGCATTGTTTAAATATAACTTACGGAACTATAACAGGTACGGATACTGTACATTATTTATTGAAAAAGAAAAAGGAATAATGGATGGGAAAATCGAAAAGAAGAAGTATTTCCTTATGAATAAGAAAATATATAGCAGCAGATTTTCTACAGACTGTTTTAGTGATTATTTTAATGATTTAGGCAGAAAGACAAGTATAGGACTGGATGATTATTATGAGTATCGAACTGAAAGAGCGACAATAGAGGAATTAAAATTGCAGAATAGCTATTTCATCAACTCATTGTATTCAAACACAGGTTCTAACAGTTAGCTGTTAAATATAAGACTTGTGCGAAAGGAGGTTCAATGCCGTATGAGAAGGTTAAAATCTACTCAGACGGTAGCCACTATATAGGTATTCCTCACACAACACGTCCTAAGAAGGATAGGATGCAGAGGATAGAGGAAAAAATCACAGTAATTGAAAACGATAACACAAATAGCGAGGAAGGAAAGACTCAATTTGAACTTGTTGAGTCAAACGAAAAAGACCCTTTTTCGCTTGAAATTGATGCTACCGTTGAGAAATCCAATGACTCTGAAAAAGAGTCAATTTCGGCTTCTGGTGAGGCTGAAACACAAGAAAAACCACAGAAAAAAGTAAAGAAAATTACTCGTAAAGAGATTTTTGAAGAGCTTTATGTAAAGTACAGTAATTTTAAAAAAAAAGTAAAGAAAAAGAAAATACTTGAGGAAATGAAGCCACTATTCAATTATGAGGAATTGGCAGAAAAATATGTAGAGGAACAATTTGAACGTAAGGAACGCAACCTAATTTGTAGGCGTGTAAGAATGAACCGAAAAATCAACTTACAGCAATTTAATTATTTTACTACATTTACCTATGACGGAAAGATAATTGATGAAGCATCATTTAGGGCTAATTTAATGAGAGAATTAAGAAAATTTTGTAAGGATTATGATTGGAAATATGTAGGTGTTTGGGAGCGCTCTCCCGGAAAAAACAGATTACATTTTCACGCACTTATGAGCATACCTGATGTTATGGTAGTGGGAGGATTATGCGAACAAACAGGGTATAGCATTCGCTTAGGAAAAATGGAAACGATAAATCAGTGCCTTTATTTCACAAAGAAATTTGGAAGAAACGACTTTGA
>JAGATW010000081.1 GCA_017621085.1 Clostridia bacterium
CAATGGCGTTGTTGTTGCTGATACCAACGGCAAAAATTCTTACACGGTGTATAATTACATTAACGAAACACCTCAACTTAAATGTGGTGGAAAAGTTATTGTAGATTGGTCGTCATGCTCTAACGGTAATCATAATTACGTCTCTGCTGTTAATTCTACCGGCACAAGATATGGCGGTGGAAATAACAATCTTGATATTGCCTACGGTGTTACCGAGGTGTTCTTCATTGGAAATCCCCAGTCAACGTACACAGATGTCTACACTTAATGCCTTATTTGAGTGCCAAGGCTATTCAGCTTCTACAACAGGTGATGCCGGAATAGCAGTAGGCTATAAGGTAGATAATGTGGCAGTTGATAAATACACTGAGTTAACAGGTAAGGAATTAAGCTATGGTGTATTTGCAGTTGCACAAAGCAAGCTTGGAGATAGCAACATTTTCGACGAAAACGGAAACGCAGCAATCGGCTCTATTGTAGCAGACCTTACAGAGTATAATTTTACAAGCTTTGAGTTAAAGATAGCAGGTTTTAAAGAAGATAAAAAGGATGCACTCCTTGCCTTAGGCGCATATGTTGAGTTGACCGACGGAGTAACAACCGAGTATTCCTATATGCAAGCAGACGACAAGGGCGAAAAGACAGGCAACTACTACTTCGTTTCCTATAACGACATAGTAAAATAATCAATAAGAGCTGTATGGAGCAATCCGTACAGCTTTTTTGTGTAGCATTGCACTTGACAAAAAAAGTGTGTCATGATATAATTTGGTTGTAAATTACATAAATGAAAGGAAAAAATTATGAAAAACAAGCTTTTGATTTTTGCTTTATTGTTAATTGCTATGTCATGTATGCTTGCGATTGGCATTAGCGCGGATGATATTAATCCTGATTACAATGAGCAATATGTAAAAACAATGACACAGGGTATGCTAAGCGTTGAGCTTGAGGACGGAACAAGTGTTGACCTGTACGATGCACAGGGCTATACTCTTTGCTATTATTGGGACGATGTATCCTCTGCTACAAGACAGCTTTTGTCAGTAAGAACAAAGGACTTAACATTCAATTTTAACGGCACAAGGCTTTCATCAATTTATTACGGTGATGAACAGCTTGCAGGCACAGCAAAGGCAGGAAAAATTGTTGTATTGAATATAAGAGGCATTAAAAATGGTAGTGGTCAAGATATTACCGACTTTAATGGCGACAATATGTTTAAGGAGTCCTCTCCATTGCAGCACATCTTTATGCCTGATACAATCGTGAATCTTTGCAACTATGCGTTCGGTCATAGAGATGGCTCCCTTTCACATTTGAGAGGCTGCTATTTCTCTGAAAATTCACAGCTTCAGCAAATAAATTCCAACACATTTATGAATGCAAGACAGTTAAGAGGCTTCTATATTCCAAATGGTGTAAAATTCGTTGGCACTAATGGATTTCAGGGCTGCTACAATGCGTTTTTTGTAAATGACCCATATGACTTTTTAACAAAGCCTGATGTATATTATTTCCCAAGTGGATTTTATAAGGCAGATGGCGAGGCGTTTGATAGCTTAAAATATAATTTGAACAAGGTTCTTGTATTTTCGGCGGACAATATTGAAATAACAAACCCATTTGCATTTGAGGTTGTTGCTTGTGATTCAAAGGGTACAAAGCCCGCTATTGTATTTAAGGGCGATGTATCAAGCGTTAGCGTTAATAACTGGAATGTAAGTGGAATTTACTTTGCAAACGAAAACGACATTGATGCAACAACAGCAGGCGCAAGCGGAAATAAGCCTATGTATTTCTGTAACGCTGAGGGAAATACAAGCCACCTTGCAGAAAAAATAGTAGACGTAGAGGCTAAATGCGAGGTTGATGCAGGAAGAGCTACATATTGCTTCTGTGGATACGAAATGTCAAAGGAAGCAATAGAGGGAACAGCATTGTCCCACAATTATGACTATATTAACAATGACAAGGCCATACTTGTTAGTATGGTATATGCTAACTTTTCACAAAAGGGTGAAAAGACAGTAACTTGCGCAAACTGTAAGGAAAACGGAATTCTTGAGGCTCCGGCCTTATTTACATGTATTGGCTACTCAGCACCCGTAACAGGAAGCGCTGCTATTTCCCTTGGCTTTACAGTAAATAACGAGGCAATAGCTGATTATAAGAAAGCAACAGGCGTTGATGTTAAATACGGTGTATTTGTCGCTTCCCTTGAAAAGCTTCAAGATGGTGACATCTTCGTAAATGGCGTAGCAAACGAAAATGCTATTTGCGCAGAAATTAAGGCAACAGAATTTTCAGCCTTTGATATAAAGGTTACAGGCTTTGCAGATAATCAAAAGGATGCTATGCTTGCTCTTGGCGCATATGTAGCTGTGATAAAGGACGGAGCAACAGAGTACTCCTATATGCAAGCAGACGACAAGGGCGAAAAGACAGGCAACTACTACTTTGTTTCCTATAACAACATAGTTAATAATAAAGCTGAATAAAACTAAAAAGACCGTCGAGCGACGGTCTTTTTGTTATAAAAGGCTTTGAATTTTATAGCAAAAATTCAAGGTAAGCTATGCTCCCTGTATTTTTGAGGCGAAATGCCTAAATGTTTTTTAAATATTCTGCTGAAAAAATATTGGTCGGTATAGCCAACACGCTGACTAATTTGCTTTATTGACATATTAGTGTTGTTAAGCAAGCCCTTTGCAAGCTGTAGCCTTAGCTCAATAATATATTCATTAGGAGATTTTCCCGTCTGGCTTTTGAAAACCGTTACATATCGAGAATTGCTAAGATTTTCTAAGCCTGCAAGATACGGAATGCTAATTTTGTCGGTAAAAAATCCATGTATATACTTTAAAGAGGTCTTAAGAGGTGAGCTGTCTGCCTTATCTAAGGAGCCTTCATAAATGCTTATTAAAATCTCTTGTAGCATGCAAGCGCACTTTTGAGTGCTTAGGCGGTCATTTCGCAAAAAGGTGTCAATCATTAAATAGAACTTACCATAAAGCTCCTTGCTAAAATCATTTTCTAAAATGCAGGGCAAGGTATCAAAGCCACATTCCTTTAAAAATCCAACAACATATGAGCCTGTAAAATGAGCAAATAAATAACGTGTGGAGCTATTTCCACTATACTTATACATATGCTTTGGGGGAATAATAAAAGCAGTGCCCTTGCCAATAGCCCGTGTAAAATTAGGCATATCAAGGAAAAGCTCTCCCTCAACAACATAAATTAAGTAATAATCATCTCTGCCAAGGGGGTTATACGATTCAAAGGAATACACGGCTTCATAGTAGCCTGTAGTGTTTACAAGTATGGGGTAATCAAAAGAGCTTTTGCTGTTAAAGCTCAGCCAATCCAGACTTATATTTCGTGTTACTCGTGCCATTTTTCACCTCGCATAGTAAAAAAGTCCATCATAATGACAAAAAAATCCATTGATATACTTACATAATTATTGTACAATAAAAATGGAAAGAAGTCAATAAAATTAAAGGCTTTAATTCAAATTCGATTTATAAGGAGAAAAATTATGGGAAAGAAAATTCTTTTAACGATTGCAAAAATCGTAGTGCTTACATGCTTATTTGCAATAGGTGTAAGTGCTGAAAATATTGGTGGAATTGAATATACTCTTAATTCAGCAAACAAAACAGCAACCTTTGCCGCATCAAATAGAACTGATTGCACATTAACAAGGGTAGTTATTCCGGAAACAGTAGTGGGCGCAGATGGTGAAACCTATACTGTAACCACAATTGCTGACAGAAGTATAGGACACCAGGATGCAGGCGAGGGTAACTCATATATTGAATATCTGTACATCCCTAAAACCGTAACATATCTTGGCGCACAGCTTGTAAGAAACTGCTATGCTCTTAAGGAAGTAAAGATAGATGCAAGTGTATCAAAGCTTAATGCAGGCGACTTTTGGTCTTGTTCAAGCCTTGAAATTCTTGATTTATCGGGAATGGCAAATCTTACAACCTTAGACCAAATCACATCATCAACTCCCAAGTTAAAGACCGTTAAGCTCCCAAGCACTCTAACAACAATTGGTGGCAAGGCATTCCAATCCTGTGGTGGCCTTACATCAATCGTATTACCAAGCGGGCTTACTACAATTGGTAGTAACACCTTCCAATCAACTAAAATTCAAACACTTGTTCTTCCGGCAACCCTTAATTCAGTTGGTGGTGCTGCATTCCATAGTATGTCAGCTGTACAAACCTTGGTGTTTGCAAATACAAGCTTTGATGGCTGGAGTACAAATGTAACCTTTAATGGCGTAAATCCTACAACAATTTTCTTTGCAGGAAAAGACCCATCAACACTAACAAACCACTATACACAATGGGCATCATACAAAACAATGTCATATGCTGATTATTTAGCTGACCCATCAGCAGTAACATCAAAAACAATTGTTTATGGAACAGAAAACTGTGCTTGCGGTTACATAAGGACAAATGAAGCGCCAACCTTCCAATTTACAAGCTTTACAGAACAAATGACAATTGCTAAAACCTGTGCGCATTGTAATAGTGCTGACGTTGTAAAAACAATTCAGCCTATATTCACCTGCAAGGGCTATTCAGCACCTTTAACAGGCAATGGCGGAATTGCAATAGGCTTTACAGTAAATAATGAGGCTATTAGCGAATATGAGGAAATAACAGGCAAGACCTTAAATTATGGTGTATTTGCAGTAGCTCAAACTAAGCTTGGTACAAGCAACATTTTCGATGAAAACGGCAATGCAATAAGCAGTGCTATTACAGCAGACCTTACATCTTATGCGTTTACAACCTTCGAGGTAAAGGTAGTAGGCTTTACAGATGAGCAAAAGGACTCTAAGCTTGCAATGGGCGCATATGTTAAGACAACAGATGGCGAAGCAACAGAATATTCTTATCTCCAAGCAACCGATAAGGGCGCACAAGGTGAAAATAGCAGCTACTACTTTGTTTCCTATAACGACATAGTAGCCGAATAAATCAAAAAAGACCATCGCACGATGGTCTTTTTATTTATCAAATTGAAAGCTCCACACATCAAAAAAGCCAAGGGAGTGCGAATAATTCCTTAAAATTTATTTCATTTTACGATATGCAGATGGAGATTTACCGGTAAACTTTTTAAAAACCTTGGTAAAAAAGTTAAAGTCGTCATAGCCACACATAACACCTATATCTCTTATGGGAAGCTTGCTTGACTCTAAAAGCTCCTTGGCAGAGTGCATACGAAGTGCAAGAATATACTGTGTTGGGGACATTCCCATTTGTCGTTTAAAATGAAGATTATATGTAGTCATGCTTACATTTTCCATTTTTGCAAGCTCCGTTATTCTTATTTGCTTAAAATAAAACTCATTTATATATCTTATGGATTTGGCAAAAAGCATTTTTTCACCCTGCTCCACGGAAATTGAACGACCAATTTCAATAAGCAACCTATCAAGCAGGGAGGAAAGGTCATAATCTCTAAACTTGTCGTTTTTGGCAAAACCATCAAAAAGCCTTTGAAAGCGATTTGAAATTTTATTTTCTCCATTAGCCGAATTGATGGCAGGAAACAAACTGATTCCGTAACGATTTAATATGCTTAATGCATCACTACCTGTAAAATGCACCCATAAATAGCTGATTAAGGAATTTTCACTTGTGTGCTTGTATTCATTATTAGGTGGAAAAACTATTATGCTTCCTTCCTTTGCAATAAGGACCTCGTTTCCGTTATATATCTTAGCCTCACCCGATACTATATACATAAGATAGTAGTCAAGTCTGCCATTTGGATTATGATTATAGCTTCTGAATATTTGCTCATATGCCCCTGCACAGTTAACCATTAACGGAAGGTCATTGCATTGACGATTTCCAAGACCTACCCAAGGTAACCTAGGGCCGTTTACAATGTCATTTACATAATACCAAACATTATTCATAAGCTACCCCCGTCAAAAAATACTATTTTTTAATTAATCAATACCTTGTATATTCCTTTAAATTATTGTATCATAAAAATGGCGTAAAGTCAAATAGTTTAAATTTTAAGGAGAAAATTTATGAAAAAGAAGCTATTTCTAATTACATTAATGGTAGCTCTTTTCGCTTGCATTTTTGCAATCAGCATAAGTGCTGAAGGCTTTGTAAGTGACTACACAGAAGAGGTTACAGAGCTTGGCGCAGGTCCTGAGTGGGCTGACCTTGGCGATAAGGATGCTACTGCAGTATTAAAGAAGGCAGACGGAACATATATTCGTATTCCTCTTTACTACATCTATCAAGCAAACGGTTCAAATCAGCTAAGACACGAAATTCAAACCACAACAGGTCGCACCGGATTTAGGTATGATTGGATTGGCGAACAGCTTGATGAAGAATTTACTCACGAAAGCCTTGTTGCCCTTGACATTCCGGAGGGAATAAAGACAACAAGTGGACTTAATAATTACAAAGCACTTAAAGAGGTTATTTTCCCACTAAGTGCAACAGGCTTGCCAAAGAGCGAAAATCATCCTACACTTGAAAAGGTTTTTGTAAAGCAATCAAGGGAAGCAGACGGTACAGTTAAGGGTATTACAACCGTGTCTGACTATGCCTTCAAAAATGCAAAGGCTGTTGCATATTTCAAGTTCCAGCTTGATTATACAACCTATATCGGTTCATGTGCATTTATGAACTGTGCTGTTAAGGAGCTTCGCTTTGAAGGCCCAATGACAGGTATTTCCAGCTCATTGTTTGGTGGCTGTTCCAAGATTGAAACAATTTATATTAACAACACATCTGCTACAAGAGTAAAAGGTAGCCAGATATTTAGTGGAAACAGTGTGCTAAAAAATGTGGTATTAAATGGCGTTGAATTGCCGGACTACACATTTCAAAACATTAACGGCTTGACAGAAGGTGGAATGACAATTGTTGCAACAAATGTTGGACCTGTTGGCCAAATGGCATTCAAAAACGTTTTAAACATTTCTAATGCTACACTTTCCGGTGTAACCTCTATTGGAAATGGTATGTTCTTGAACTGTACAAATCTTAAAACCGTTGATATTTCAGGCCCTATTACAGCTGTTAACAACATTTTCTCAAATTGCCCTAATGTTGAAAGTGCAATAGTTCGTGTAATCGGCAACCCATTCTCGGATGCTACATCAGTAGGTGGCATAACCAGCATAGTTTCAAAGGATGTTTATGAGGCTGACAAGGACACTTATAAAACAGGCAAGCACTTTGTATATGGCTATAATTTATGTGAGCTTCTTTATGGTGGTGTACACGTTGAAACCGATGATATTGCTTACACCTACATTGACAAGGAAGGCAATGAAACAAGTGTAAGGTTCCTATCCACTCTTAAAATTTCTTCACCCTGTGGCAGAAATTGCGGACAAGAAAGCATTATTGATATGATTGACCCACTCTTTGAGTGCCTTGGCTATTCAGGTAAGGAATTTGCAAGTGTTGGAATTGCAGTAGGCTTTAAGGTAAACAATGAGGCTATTAACAAATACGAAGAAGCAATGGGCGTTAATATAACCTATGGTGTATTTGCAGTATCACAGGAAAAGATTGGCGATAGCGACGTTTTCGATGAAAACGGTAATGCAATAAGC
>JAGATW010000012.1 GCA_017621085.1 Clostridia bacterium
CTTTTCATTTTTGAATTTTGCTTCATAAAAAATATAAGAATTGTCATTTTGCGTAACCACATCAAATTCTCCATTTTTATGATTTACAGAATCGTCGTAATAATATTTACATAAAAATGGAGCGAGTGATGGGAATCGAACCCACGCGACCAGCTTGGAAGGCTGGAATTCTACCATTGAACTACACTCGCATATGCTTTCTTTTTGCTCTAATATAATAGCACACCAAACTACCTTTGTCAATACCTTTTTTCATTTTTTTCTAAAAAATTTTAAACCTTTAAAACCCCTTGACAAAATTCAAATTTTTCCATTAAAAAGGAGCTATTGTTCGACAAAACAATAGCTCCCATTGGGCATTTATATAAAAGGGGCAGTCTTATATAAATTATTTAATTATGACAGCATAGGAGCCAACCTCAGAAAATCTCTTTTCAAAAAGCTCCATATCAATATCAAATATATTACCACTCGGATTAGCTAAGGTAACAGTTCCTTTTTCAAGGTCATAGCCAATCAAAACAAGAGTGTTTACATTTGATTTTAAGTAGGTTGCTTTGCCATCTATAATTAAAGTGCGAAAAACCGAAGGGGTAGAGTCGAATTCCTCGCACGCCCAAACAATAACAGGGTTTCCCTTTGAAACCTCGTAGTATAGCATATCAACATTGTAGCCACTTATATCAAAAGCAGAGAAGCTACCACCATTTATACCAATATATTTATTAGCTGCATTAACAATAACAGGTGGCATACAACCATAGGAATTATATGTGTCCTTTGGATTTCCTGCATTAGCCTCAAAAATATCGGTATAGTGAGCAGGACCCTTGCTTAAATATAGGTCGCTTAAATCACACTTGTCAACGTCATGCTTTAAGTAATTTAAAACCATACATAAAGCTGTAATTTCATCCCCGCTTGGTAGCTCCGGAAATTTGGATATTAGCTCTAAATCAATTAAGGCGCTATTTTGCATTTTCATATATTCCTCACTTGCAATTACAGTGCCAATTGCGTGTAAACCGTTAATTTTGTCCCCTGTTTGCGTATATGATGTAATATCAAGATAAGCATCAAAGGAAATAACATCATTCCCCTTGGACTCAAGCACACAAGAGTAGGATGTCAACAGATTACTTTTGCCAACCATAGTGTTAGTAAAAAATTGCTCCTTAACACCGTTTATTGAAATATAGCCTGAGCCGGCATTTGTGATTTGCTCAGGAGTATCAAGATATACCTCGGCACTTAAATATAGCTTTGCTTCATTTTCTAACTTGTATATCGCCCACTCAATTCTTAAATTGGTGTCAGATAAACGTTCACTCATAATAGTGCCCGTTTTATCAATTGTTGGTTGTGGCATATCGTTTGTGGCCTCATCATTGCTTGGCTTGTTAGCAGAGCCTTGTGTAGCATTGTTGTTATCATTTTCAAAGTCGTTTGCATTTACATAAAAAACAGCAACACAAACAATGCAAAGAATAATAAGTATAATGCAGGATAAGTATTTTTTCATAGATTTTTCCTTCCTTGTTTTTAAATATGTAAGCTTCTTGCTTGGTGATTTTATTATACAGTAAAAAATTACCAATTCAACGCAAAGTGGTTGACACAAAGTGCTTCAAAACGACAATACGACAAAATAGTAAATAAACAATTGTCACAAAAGAAATAAAAAGGAAAAATCCTGCGACAGAATAATAAGTTTCTTGAATTTTTTACGCTGTTGTGCTATACTAAATGAAAGGAATTTTAGAAGAGGTAGCTATGAATATTAAAGAAAGAATAGAACAGCTAAGAAAGCTTATATCATATCACTCAAAAAGATATTACGAAAATGACGCACCGGAAATTTCCGACTACGAATACGATAAAATGTTTGAGGAGCTAAAATCCTTGGAGGCTAACCATCCGGAGTATTATAGTGAAACCTCTCCAACTCAACGCGTAGGTGGAATGGCGCTTGATAAATTCGATAAGGTTAAGCACGAGGTAAGAATGGCAAGCTTAACCGACGTTTTCGATTTTGATGCCTTACGCAGCTTTATTAAAAAAACCAAGGAAGAGGTAGGAGATGACACTACCTTTTCAGTTGAGCCAAAAATTGATGGACTTAGTGTTTCACTAAAATACGTTGATGGTGTATTAAAGGTAGGTGCAACACGTGGTGATGGTAGCATTGGCGAGGATGTTACAGCTAACCTAAAAACAGTTCGTTCTATTCCTCTTGAATTAAATGAAAAAACAAGCATTATAGTTCGTGGCGAGGTTTATATGCCACATAGCTCCTTTGAAAAGCTAAATAGAGAAAAGGAAAGAAATAACGAGACGTTGTGGGCAAACCCAAGAAATGCAGCAGCAGGCTCATTAAGATGCCTTGACTCTAAGGAAACAGCCAAGCGTGGGCTTGACATTTTTGTTTTCAATTACCAGGCAGGTGATTTTTCTGAGGTTACAACCCACAAGGAAACAATAGATAAAATTAATTCCTTAGGCTTTAAAACAATTCCTCTTTTAACAGTTAGCTCAAACGAGGACGAAATTGTAAATGCAGTTAAAGCCCTTGGCGAAAAAAGACAAGAGCTTGAATTTGACATAGACGGAGCAGTAATTAAGGTTAACTCATTAGAAAAAAGAAGAGAAATGGGCGAGGGCACAAGCACACCAAAGTGGGCAGTTGCCTACAAATACCCACCGGAGCAAAAGAAAACAAAGCTACTTGATATTGCAATTCAAGTAGGTAGAACAGGCGTGTTAACGCCTAACGCAGTGTTAGAGCCTGTTAAGCTTGCAGGAACAACCGTTTCAAGAGCTACCCTTCACAATATAGATATAATAAAGGAAAGAGATATAAGAATTGGTGACACGGTTATAGTGCAAAAGGCGGGAGATATTATTCCTGAGGTCGTAGGAAGCGTAAAGGAAGAAAGAACCGGAAACGAGCTTCCATATGAAATGCCAACCCTTTGCCCATCCTGTAATGGAACTCTTACCTATGACGATGCAGATGATTTTATTGATGATGGCGAGGACTTTACCTTGGGCGCTTTGCGTTGCACTAACCCACTGTGTCCGGCTCAGCTTGAAAGAAACATTATTCATTTTGCATCTAAAAAGGCAATGAATATTGAGGGCGTTGGCGAAAGATTTGTAAATCAGCTATTAGAGTCAAGCTTAATTCACGATGCATCCGACCTATACTATATAGACCCTATGGAAATTGCCAAGCTTGATAGAATGGGTGAAAAAAGTGCAGAAAATTTTACAAAGGCAAGAGAAGCATCTAAAAAATCAGGTCTTGCAAAACTAATTTTTGCTTTGGGCATACGCCATATCGGTGAGGTTGCATCAAGCGAGCTTGCAAATAAATTTGGCTCAATTGACGCATTGTTTACAGCTACCTTTGATGAAATTAAGGAAATAGGCGATTTTGGTGACGTAATGGCAAAAAGCGTAGTTGATTTCTTTAGCAAGGACTCAACAAGATATATAGTTGAAAGACTTAAAAATGCAGGAGTGGATACTGCAAACGAAATTAAAGAAATTTCAAATGAATTTGAGGGACTAACCTTTGTTTTAACAGGTACTCTTGAAAATATGACAAGAGATGAAGCCTCAGATATGATAAAGGCAAGAGGAGGAAAGGTTTCATCCTCTGTTTCCAAAAAAACAAGCTATGTTTTAGCAGGCGAGGAGGCGGGCTCTAAGCTTACTAAGGCACAAGCGCTTGGAGTTAAAATTATAAGTAAGGAAGAATTTTTAGAAATGTGCAAGTAGGAGGTGTGAGCATGCTTGGAGCAATAAGTATATCAGCCCAAAAGGCAATTCGCATTCTTGAAGGTAGTGGCTATCAAGCAGGCTTGGTTGGTGGATGTGTCAGAGATATGCTAATGGGCAAGGAGCCAAATGATTTTGATGTTACCACAAATGCCACTCCTGAGGAAATGAAATTTGTTTTCAGAAACGAAAGAGTAATCGAAACAGGCATTAAGCACGGAACATTAACTGTTTTATTTGATAACGAGCCCATAGAAATCACCACCTTTAGAATAGATGGAGAATACAAGGACAACAGACATCCGGAAAATGTTACTTTTTCCCGTAATCTCATAGAGGATTTAAAAAGACGAGATTTTACAGTTAATGCTTTGTATTATGATTTAGATGAGGGCATACAAGACTGCTTTGGTGGTATTGACGATCTTGAAAATAAAATCATAAGAGCAGTAGGGGACCCATATAAACGATTTAACGAGGACGCTTTAAGAATATTACGTGCTGTTCGTTTTTCTTCTACCTTAGGCTTTGAAATAGAGAAAGAAACAAAAAGAGCAATGCTTGCTTGCAAGCATCTGTTAAAAAATATATCAGCCGAGCGAATAGCTGATGAAATAAATAAGTTTGTACTTGGAAAAAATGTAAAAAATGCTTTGCTGGAAAACTATGAAATTTTAGGTGAAATCTGTCCTGAGTTTGTAAAAATGAATGGCTTTAACCAACATAATAGGTGGCATATTTACGATATACTCGAGCATACTGCAGTAGCAACCGAAAGTGTTCCACCGATATTGCCATTAAGACTTGCAATGCTGTTCCACGACACAGGCAAGGTACACACATTTTTCAGAGATGAAAAAGGTATAGGACACTTCTATGGCCACGGTGACAAAAGTGCTGAAATTGTTAAAAGCTATCTTCATAATTACAAATATGATAATGAAACTCAAAAAGAGGTCTATGAGCTTGTAAAACACCATGACCTTCATACAGAAGCAGATGAAGTATTAATAAAAAAACGCCTCAACCGTATGGGCAAGGAGCGCTTTTTAAATCTTATTAAAATTCAACGTGCAGACAATAATGCACAAAACCCGGAACTTACCAAAATGGAGCATTTTGACATTTTGGAAAAAATGGTTGATGAAATTTCCTCTCAATGCTGCTTTACATTATCAAGCCTTGAAATAAATGGAAGCATACTCATGGAAAACGGATTTGAACAAGGTAAAATAATAGGCGATATATTGAATATTCTCCTTACAGAGGTAATAGAGAACAAGCTTGAAAATGAGAAAAATGCTCTTTTAAACAGAGCAAGACAAATTTATTCACAAATATAAGAAAAAGCCTTCATTGTGAAGGCTTTTTAATATTTAACTGCGTCTATCAATTTTATATGTAGGAACAAGCTCTTTAACGAGATCCTTCATTTGTTCGCTTTCTGCATAAGCCTCATCATAAAGCTTTTCAAGTGTAGCAAATAGCTTCTCGTCATCCATCTCAATTGGCTTGCCAATGCTAATCCTGTCATTAGCAGTTTTTTCAAGACCCTCCTCAGCCATAAGTCTTTCCTCATATAGCTTTTCACCCGGACGCAAACCGGTTACCTTAATTTCAATGTCCTTATCCGGCTCATAACCGGAAAGCTTAATAAGGTTTACAGCAAGGTCATAAATTTTTACCTGTTCACCCATATCAAGAACAAATATTTCGCCACCGTTTGCATATGCACCGGCTTGAAGCACAAGACTTACTGCCTCAGGAATAGTCATAAAGTAACGAATAATATCCTTGTGAGTAACAGTTACAGGACCACCCTCGGCAATTTGTTTTTTGAATAGAGGAATAACAGAGCCGTTTGAACCAAGAACGTTGCCAAAACGAACAGCAACAAACTGTGTTTTGGATTTTCTTGAAAAGGCTTGAATAATCATTTCGCAAACACGCTTAGTAGCACCCATAATATTTGTTGGGTTAACAGCCTTGTCTGTGGAAATCTGAACAAATTTTTTAACACCGTACTTGTCAGCACATTTTACAACCTTATAAGTACCGAGTATGTTGTTTTTTACAGCCTCATTAGGACTTGTTTCCATAAGTGGAACGTGCTTGTGCGCTGCTGCGTGGAAAACAATGTCTGGGCGATATGTTTTGAAAACATCATCCATTTTGCCACTGTCACGAATAGAAGCAATCAATGTAAGAAGATTTAAGTTAGGTAGCCTGCGCTTAAGCTCTTGCTCAATTTCGTAAGCATTATTTTCGTAAATATCAAGAATAATAAGCTGCTTTGGATTGTGTGTAGCAATTTGTCTGCAAAGCTCACTACCGATTGAGCCACCACCGCCCGTTACGAGTACAACTTGGTCTTCGATGTAACCCATAACCTCATCAAGGTTGACCTTTACAGGCTCTCTTCCGAGCAAGTCCTGTACATCAACATCACGTAATCTTGAAACAGAAATATTACCATCAATAAGTTGGTACAAGCCTGGAAGAGTTTTAACCTCACAGTTTGTCTTTAAACAAATCTGTGAAATTTCCTTAATACGCTGAGCATTTGCAGTAGGGATTGCAATGATAATCATATCTGCCCTAACTTTAGTAGCAATTTCTGGGATTTGTTCACAATTTCCGAGAACCTTTGTACCCAAAATTGTGGTACCTATTTTGTGAATATCGTCATCAACGAAGCCTACAGCTACGATATCTAACTTATCAGAAACTTGAATTTCTCTCAAAATTGTAGAACCTGCAATTCCGGCACCAACAATTAGTACCTTTTTTCCGGCCCTGTTAGTTCCGTGAATTAAGTGTCTGGCAAGATTCATAATTCTGCATGTGGAAATCACAGCGCAAGCTAAAATGAAGAATATGCCACAGGTTATAATAAGCCATTCTAAAGAGGTGGATTCTTGAGTTAATGAAACTATGATAAGTGATACAAACAACGCACCTGTAATAAATGTTACACGTATAATTTCATTAACACTTGCATGTGTCAAGGAAACAGAATGGAGTCTGGTAACATAGGTAAATAAGACAATTACTATAGCTCCAACAAGCAAGGATAAAAGTGAATTTGAATAGTTACTAAGAGAGTTATTTAAAAGCAAATCTGCCAACAGCGTGGAGACAAAAAGCGAAGCAAGTAATCCTGTCAATAGAAAGGCAATTTTTAAAACGTTTGATATAGTTTTATTTTTCATAGTACCTCCAAGTTTTTGTCGTTAACGAAAATATTATAAACTTTTTTAACGAAAAAGTCAATAAATTATTAATAATATCGTACAAATATTAATAAAAAGACTTGCAAAAAGGAAAAAAAGAGTGTATTATTATAATGAACACGTATGTAAAAAGTAAAGGAGAAGGTAAAATGGCGTTTGAGTTTGATAATGATTTTGAATCTGGTGTAGATATAAGAGTTATTGGAGTTGGTGGTGGTGGAAACAACGCTGTCAACCGTATGATTTCTTCCAATATAAAGGGTGTAGAGTTCATCGCAATAAATACAGATAGACAAGCACTGGCAAGATGCGGTGCAGGAAATAAAATATGTATCGGTGAGGCTGTTACAAAGGGCAATGGTGCCGGTGCAAACCCTGAAATGGGCAAGAGAAGTGCTGAAGAAAGTGTAGATGAAATTAGAAGCGCAATTGAAGGAGCTGATATGGTATTTGTTGCCACAGGTATGGGTGGTGGAACGGGTACGGGTGCTGCCCCTGTTGTTGCACGAGTAGCTAAGGAATTAGGTGTTCTTACTGTTGGCATTGTTACTAAACCATTTAAATTTGAGGGCAATAGAAGAATGGCTCAGGCTGATGACGGTATAGCAGAGCTCTCGAAATATGTTGATTCTTTAGTTGTAATTCCAAATGAAAGACTTAAGGAGTTCACACAGGAAAAAATCACAATTATAAATGCATTTGCAATAGCAGATGATGTTTTAAAGCACGGTGTTAAGAGCATTTCTGATCTTATAAATGTTGCAGGCTTTGTAAACCTTGACTTCGCTGATGTATCCTCGGTTATGAAGGATGCCGGTATGGCTCACATGGGCGTTGGTGAGGCGAGTGGACCGAATAAAGCAATAGAGGCAGCTAAAAAGGCTGTTGCAAGTCCACTACTTGAAACATCTATTAAGGGTGCAAGTGGCATACTTATAAATATTACTGTTTCTCAAGATGTAGGACTTGATGAAGCTGATGCAGCATCTACAATGATTACTGAGGAAGCTGCGGTAGATGCTAATATTATTTGGGGTGTTAACTTTGATGAAACACTAACTGATACTGTAAAGGTAACTATTATTGCAACCGGCTTTGATAAGGTTTCTTCAAGACCTAAGATGCAAACAAGTGAGAATCTTGAAGAGGTTAAGCCTGTAACAGAGATTAGCGAAGACGATTATAGCGATATTATCGATATTATCAACAAGAACAAGGACAAGGGTGTAGCTGACGATTTTGATGACAAATATTGATTTT
Organism: Clostridia bacterium; assembly: GCA_017621085.1. Classification (GTDB taxonomy): domain Bacteria; phylum Bacillota; class Clostridia; order Oscillospirales; family CAG-272; genus RGIG2000. The sequence goes on from JAGATW010000012.1 coordinate 8,277, forward strand.
ATTAACTTGATTGCTTGCTAATATATATTTAATGTAGAAATTTGAAAATTTGAGATTTGAAAAGCTCAAAAAACATATAAATTTTGTTGAAATTGTATAAGCATTGCACAAAAAAAGTTCGTGGGAATTCTAAAAATTGTGCAAAACATAGATTTTTTCGAGCGACGTGACTTATTGTTGACAACGGAAAAATCAAATGCTATAATACTGTTGTGTGTAATGCGTAAATAAGGTATATTTGCGCCCATTTTACACGCAATTAAACGATACATCGTGCCTTTTGGCACTGACGTATAAGCATTTATCACTAAAGAAGGAGGAACAAGATGCCAACCTTTAATCAGCTCGTAAGACAAGGTAGAAGCGACAAAGTATATAAGTCAAAGACACCTGTACTTCAAACAGGCTTCAACACCTTGAAGAACAAAGCGATTGATCAGAGCGCACCTCAAAAGAGAGGCGTATGTACCAAGGTTACAACAACTACACCTAAGAAGCCAAACTCAGCTCTTCGTAAGATAGCAAGAGTTAAGCTTACAAACGGTATGGAA
>JAGATW010000082.1 GCA_017621085.1 Clostridia bacterium
AAAATTCCACAAGCGCATCAAGTCCCTCGCCTGTATATGCGCTGACAGGGAATATTCTTTTACAGCCTGCAAGCCTTAACCATCTTTCTACTCTGTCAGGCCTTGCGTCAGGCTTGTCTATGCCTGTAATAATACCGATAACCTCTCTGTTTACAAGGCTTGTAATACAGGGCGAAAAAATGGAATATGGCTCATTTGCTGAAAGCACAAGCCCCACCACATCAGCCTCATATGCATATAATGCAAGAGCGCCGCTTGTCTGTCTTAGCTCTGTATACTCGCCTGGAGTGTCGATAATTGTATCAAGATAGTTTATATACTGTGTTTTGTAGTAGTGGATTTCCTCACCGTTTAATGCTTGAGTTAAAGTAGTTTTACCTGCCGCAACTCTGCCTATTAAAATAAGCTTTTTCATTATGTTCTTGTAATATCACAGCAAACATAGGAAAGCTTGCTAATAAAGTATTCTCTTATTGCGGAAAATGCAGATTCAACGCTTGATACACTTCCTGTAATTATAAGAGTTCCTGTAAATCTATCAACAAAGCCTATATCGGCACCTGATGATTTTATAGCGATATCAGCGGCAATTACCGCGCTTTCAGCAGGAGATACGGTTAAAACACCTATTGCGCTTCTTGTATAGTCTGTTTTTGGGTCAAGTCCAAGCTTTGTGTAAAGCACATCGTCCGGATTTGCAATTATATGGCAAAGAGTTATCTGCTTACCGGGGACAAGCTCCTGCACTATTCTCATATTTTCTTTAAGCTCCATTGTTAGCCTCCAATTTTACATTTAAGTCCTGAGGTTTCTGCCACGGACAAAAGATATTCCATTTTTTCCTTAGTAGGTGGCTCTACTTCCTTAAGTGAGTAATTTCTTCCAAGTCCTATATATTTGTCCGAGCCTAATCTATGATACGGGAGCAAATGATGCTCACGCACGCATGGAAGAGTACGGGCAAAGTGAGAAATTGCTCTAATTTCCTCAGGGGTATCATTAAAGCCCGGAATTACAGGAGTTCTTATTATAAGCTCAACACCGCTTTCTGCTATTTTTTTAGCATTTTCAAGTATTCTTTCGTTATTAACTGCTGTATATTCCTTATGCTTATGACTGTCCATATGCTTTATATCCATTAAATAAAGGTCAAGATAAGGAAGTAATTTTTCTATCTCGGAAAAGGGGGCTGATGAGGCGGACTCAATAGCTGTATGTAGTCCCTCCTCCTTACAAGCCTTTAAAAGCTCCCTTGCAAAATCTGCTTGGCAAAGCACCTCTCCACCTGAAAGGGTAACTCCCCCACCACTTCTGCGATAGTAGGGTAGGTCAGATAAAATCTCCGGCATAATGTCAGAAACACACACATCACGACCAACGGTTTTTATCTTGTCCTTTTCGATTATAGTTTCAATTTCCTTGTTTTGAGATTCGGGATTGCAACACCACGCACATCTCATAAAGCAGCCCTTGAAAAAGACTATTGTTCTAATTCCGGGTCCGTCATGAATTGAAAAGCGTTGAATATTAAATATTCTGCCCTTTATGTCCTGTGGCATACAATTCCCTCCTTCTTAGTTTTTACCAGCCCTGCTCGGTTCTGTTAATAATATCGTCCTGTAATGAACGTGAAAGTGTTGTAAATAGTGCGCTATAGCCTGCAACTCTTACTACAAGAGTTTTATATTTTTCAGGGTTATTTTGCGCATCTATTAAGGTTTCCTTAGTTACTACGTTAAATTGAACGTGCATGCCCTTTTGGTCAAAATATGAGCGAATAAGGGCAACAAACTTTGAAAGTCCACTCATTCCCGCAAGGGCGGATGGATGGAACTTTTGGTTAAGCAATGTTCCGTTTGAGGCAACACCCTGCTCAAGCTTTGCAACAGAGTTAGCTGTTGCTGTCGGTCCCTTTACATCTCTGCCCGAGGCAGGACCTATACCGTCTGCAAGTGGTGTATATGCAAGTCGTCCGTCAGGGGTAGCACCTGTGCTTGCTCCCAGAGGAACATTAGCTGATACAGGGTAAAGACCTGCTTGGAAAATACCACCACGTGGGTTCTTGTATTTTTCAACCTCTTTTGTGTAGCTGTTAGCAACGTCACGGGCAAACATATCTACGTCGTAAATATCGTTTCCGTATTTGGGAGCTTCCTCCTCAATTAAGCGCTTAATTTCCTTATATCTTGCTTTTTGTGCTTGATTAAGTGAGGTTTGATTTGTTACCTCATCGTATATCATACGAATAGCATCCTCTGTTACGTTAACGCCTTGACGCACAAGCTCTGTTGCTATATCGGTTGTTAGCTTTTCGGCTGCATTTCCTTGAACACCGTAGCCAAAGTTCGCCTTTAATGCCTCGCGTAATTCCTCAAGAGTAAATCTCTTTTCCTCAAATACAAGCTTTTTAATAGCTACTAAGCCATCTGTATTATTAGCAATACCAAAGCCCTGTGGACCTGTGAAGTTATATATAGCTCCACCCTCCTGTAAGGACTTTCCTCTGCCTATACAATCCTCTACCATACAGGATTGGAATGGAAGTGGGCATCTTACTGCGTGAGCCATATCTATTGCGTTATTTGCATTTACAAGTAGCTTTATCATATAGCTTTGCTGAGTTTTATATGCTTCATAAAACTCCTCAAAGGTTTTCATTTGGGAAACGTCCCCTGTGTCAGGACCTATTTTCTTGCCCTTGTCATAGCCATTTGAGAATGCAAGCTCCATTGGACGACACATATTAAAGAATGCGGCATCGTGCCAACCGTCTGTTTTTCCTGCCTTTTGTGGCTCAACACAGCCGATTATACAATAATCTCTTGCATCCTCAAGGGTTAGTCCTCTTGCCATAATGGAAGGAATAATTATTTCGTCATTATAATAAGCAGGCAAGCCTGTGCCAAGTCTTGTTAAGGCTGCTGCCTTAATGAGTAAGGACTCAGGTGAGCCATTCCATACTCTTATAGAGATAGATGGCTGTGGTAGTGGCACGTGCATAGCTGCCTCAATACACATATAGGAAAGGTCGTTTGTAGAGTCCATTCCGTGAATGTTTTGACCACCTACAATTAGGTTTTGGAACATTCCGTAGCCTGCAAAGCCATCGGCTGAGGCTGCATCTCTTACCTTGTTTATATCGTTAAACTTTACCCAAACACAGTCAAGTAGCTCCTGTGCCTGCTCATAGGTAATTTTGCCTGCGTCTAAATCCTTTTTAAAGTAAGGATACATATAAACGTCAAATCTACCGGGAGAGATAGAGTGACCGCTTGACTCAACCTGTAAAAGAAGCTGAACAAACCAAAATGCTTGTAAAGCCTCATAAAAGCTTGTTGCACCGAATTCAGGCACTCTTGCGCAGTTGCGTGATATAATTTCAAGCTCACGCTTTCTTTGTGGGTTTAATTCCTTTGATGCCATATCACGAGCAAGGGCGCTGTATCTACGTGCATACTCAATTACAGCCTCACAGCTTTCAATAACCGCATATAGGAAATTGCTTCTTGAAACGTAATCACCATCTGAAACATCAAGCTTGGAAAGAGCATTCTCTGCCTCTTGAATAATTCCTCTGTAACCGATTTTCATAACCTTACCGTAGTCAACGCAAACGTGACCGATACCGTTATAAAAATAGTTACCGGGGGTAAATATTGAATGCTCGGTAAATGCCTCATACGCCTCGGGTGACATATTTGCCTTTGCTAAGTCGCTTGTAGTTTTACCTTTCCACCAAGGGTATATTTCACGTAGCTCTGCCTTGGTTTTTTCGCTTATGTAAAACGGGTCGGCACTTCTTGTTGATACTGTATCAAGCTCGGAAAGAAGCCACTCATAAGAGTATTCGGGGAAAACCTGACAGCCACGTGGAGCAACTGTTGCGCTGCCGACTATAAGCTCATCCTCTCTTATAACGATTGGTATATTTCTTAAAATGTGAGCAAATGCAGCACTTCTGCGCTTGATTATCGGAAGATTTTCAGTCATTTTATAGCTCTCGGTTACAAGCTTACCTCTTGCTGACTCAATCTCCGGCATTTTTTCGTAAAGATTGTCTATAAGCTTTTGTATTCTTGAGCTTTTTTCAATTATGAATTTTATGTTTTCCATAATAAATTCTCCTTACATTTGCTTCCATAGCTCCTCATGAGGAGCTGCTATTACTGTATATGATGAAAGGGTAGATATTCCCTTTGCGTAATTTGCACCTGCTTCAATGGCTGCTGTTACATCACCTACATCACCTGTAATCATAACAACACCCTTTCCACCCATTCCTCGTGAAACTCTTAGGTCATATATTTCTACCCTTGCAGTTTTAACTGCTATATCAGCTGCCTTAATTGCGCTTGCTGCGGAAAATGTTTCCACAAGTCCAAGTGAGCCCTTTCTTTCCCCGGGCTGAGTGCCGAAAAGAGCCTTTATTACCTGCTCATCAATTCGACCCAAAACACAGGAGTCTATAACATAGCCATCAAATCTATTCTCAACGTGGGCAACAGCTACTGTTACATCAGATATTGAGCCTGTTAGTATAATTTCGTATTTTCCCGGGCAAGAGGGATGGGATGATACCATTTCAATACCTGCGCTTTTTAATGCGGCATCTGCTGCCTCCACACCCTTAGGTATGCTTTTTAATTCAATAACGCCTATTGCCTTATACATTTTACCTTACCTTTTATCTTACCTTATCAATTATTATTTTATCGCCACCAAGAGTTACAATACCGGAAATAGATGCGTGCTGTGGCAAGGAAAGTCCGTTTCCTGCCTCTGCAATTAAGCCGAATTCATTAACAATATCGCAATCCTTAACTACCGGTACACTCGGTGCGCCTATATGTCTTGAAAGTGGAATTTCCACTCTTTCAAAATCATTAATTTCTCCTATGTATTCTGCCATTTTGTCAAATTTAGAAACGCCAAGCATACTCATCCATTTTTTGTATGGAACCATTCTGTATTCTCGCTCTTCTCTTACCTTATATTCTCCCGGCAAGTCAAAGCGAAGCTTGTTTTTTGAAAGCAGCTTTTTATAATTTTCAATAACTGCCCTTGGAGATATGCCTTGACTGCAAGCAAGGCTTTCGCAAATTCCACAGCCACAGCAAAGCGTTGCGCTTAATACCATTTGCGGCATAACCTCTGCCACTCCCATAGCGGTTCTTACCATTTTGTGCGGCTCTAATGGGTAGCCAAGCATATTTCTTGGACACATATCGGTACATCTTGTACATTGACAGCAAGCTGTTTCTGCTCTTGCAACTGCCATTTCTATATTGGTTTTCTTTGAAATGACAGCTTGTATATCATTTGGAAGAATCAATATACCCTTAGTGGTTTTACTTACCGCATAGGTTAAGGGGTTTATTATCTTACCCATTGAAGGACCACCGTCAAGAACGGTATAGCCTTCCTTAAGCTGTATATTCAGCTTTTTAAATATATCGGAAATTTTAGCGCCTATGGGCACCTTTATAACAACGGGCTTTTCAATATCGCCACCGATTGTTACCCATTTTTTTGTTACAGGCTTGGAGGACCTGATTGCCCTTCCAAGATTATACATAGTTTCTACATTGTAAACTATAATGCCTTGAGTTATAGGTAATTTTCCCGGCTTTACAAGTCTGCCTGTTGCTTCGTAAATTAAGCTTACCTCGTCTCCTATTGGGTAAACGTCAGGTAATACCTTTACAAAAACCTTGTCGCATAGCTCCTTACCGTCATCAAAGCCAAGAGCCAAGGCGGTGTGTGCTTTAATGGCTATAATAGCCTTTTGTATGCCTGTATGATAAAGCACTCTTGAAATTCCACCAAGAACAATAGTTAACTCGTTTTTTAAAATTATGTAGTCTGTGTATAAAAGCGGCTCACATTCAGAGCCGTTTACAAGGAGGAGGTCTGCCCCCTCCGCAAGCTTAGCATAAGAGGGGAACCCTGCTCCACCGGCACCGACAATGCCGAATTTCTGCATTAAATTTTTGAGCTCCTGCATCTTTTCTCCCTTTAGTCAACAATACCTACTATTACTGCATCGGCAGGACTGCTTGTGTTATGCAAAGCAAGTCTTGCAGAGCTTCCTGTTGTAATTAAAACAATTTCGCCAATACCTGCTCCAACGGAGTCAATAGCTATTATAAATTCGTTTGTGTATTCACCGTTTTTAATAAGCTGAACCTCCATAAACTTACTGCCTACTAAGGATTCCTGCTTTCTTGTGGAAACTATATTTCCTCGAATAATTCCCTTTAACATTTTCCTTTAACCTCACTTTGCAATTGTTACAATAAAGCCATTACCAATGCCACATGCGTTTGCATCGTCTGTGTCAACGTGCATCTCTAATCTAAAGTCCTTATGTACTCTTACTTGAACGTCAAACCATCTTGTTTTGCGTGTACCGTTTACGTCAATATTTACATAGTCACCGTCATTAACTCCAAATACCTTAGCTTCGTTTGGTGACATATGAATATGTCTGTTTGCTATAATACAGCCCTCTGATAGCTCAACCACTCCCTTTGGTCCTACAATTCTTATAGGAGCAGAGCCCTTTATATTGCCTGATTCTCTTACCGGTGGCTTAACCTTTAAAACATAAGAGTCTGTTGCTGATATTTCAACCTGTGAGCTTTTTCTTACAGGTCCTAAAACTCTTACATTTTCAATTGGTCGCATTGATGGACCTATAATGGTTAAAAGCTCCTTGCAGGCATATTGCCCCGGCTGGGACAAGTCCTTTATTGGAGTTAGCTCATAGCCCTTGCCAAAAAGAGTTTCAAGGTCTGCCCTTGAAAGATGTATATGTCTGTTTGAAACACCGATTGGAATACCACCATTATTTGTGCTTGTGCTATTTGATGCGCTATTAATTTCATCAATGGCACGTCTTACCATTTCAGCTATTTTTTCTGTTGAAATATCCATTTTTATATCCTTTCGTATGATTGCTTTTAGTACTGCAAAAAAGCTCACCATTTATATGTTAAGCTCTTTTGCAGTACCCAAAGGGCATAAAGCCCTTTGGATGCTGAAAGATTCAACCTCTATTATTTACGAGCCTTGCAAATGTCAGGTTCTTATTTAATAGATGGAAGAAGCTTTTCAACGTCTGCATGAGGTCTTGGAATTACGTGTGTTGCAATAACCTCACCAAGTGATGTTGCTGCTGCACTTCCTGCCTCAACTGCTGCCTTAACTGCGCCAACGTCACCACGAACCATAACGCTTACAAGACCGCTACCAATCTTTTCGCTACCGATAAGAACTACATTTGCAGCCTTTACCATAGCATCAGCAGCCTCAATTGCAGCTACTAAGCCTCTTGTTTCTACCATTCCGAGTGCTTCCATTTGTAAATCCTCCTGTTAAAATATTTTCATTTTTATTTCAAAGCCTAAACTTTAAAAGCTTTTATTAGCCCGTTGTTAAGAATTTCATAACATCGGGGTGTGGGCGAGCTATAACCTCGCAGCACTTGACATTTCCTACCTCGCCAGCTGCCTGCGCTCCTGCCTCAAGGGCAGCCTTCACAGCGGAAACCTCGCCTTCTACAACTACTGTTACAAGTCGTCCGCCAAGGCGCTTTTCCACGTGAATCAGCTTTACATCAGCTGCCTTTACCATAGCGTCAAGTCCTGTGATTGCGGCTACCATAGCCTGCACTTCAAGTAACGCTATTGCCTTCATAATCTAATATCCTTAAATTATTTAATAATAGGAAGAAGCTTTTCAACGTCTGCGTGTGGTCTTGGAATTACGTGTGTTGCAAT
>JAGATW010000083.1 GCA_017621085.1 Clostridia bacterium
TCCCCTGCTAGGGGAAATGTCCCAAGGGGACAAAAGGGTCGTGCCCTGCTAAGGGGCGTCAGCTTTGCTGACTGAGGGATTGTTCCTCATAATCTTACAGCCCTTCCGTCTTGCTTCGCAATCCACCTCCCCTTACACAGGGGAGGCTTTCTTTTTTATGGGCTTGCATAAAGCTCGCCCGAATTTTTTGCAGTTCCTCGCGTCTTTTTCCCCTAGTAGAACTAGGGGTTTATTTCCACGCCTTAAAGGCACCAACCAAAAGGTCAATACTCAAATCGAGTATTGACCTTTTTTGTGATATTTTACACCTTCAAAAAACGAAAGGATGATGTTCCTTACAAATTTAGGTTAAAGGCTCACTCTTATTTCCTTATCTGCTTTAATTTCGTAGGTCTTGTCGCCAATTATAAGAGTGCCACCCTCAATTTGGGAAAGGACAGAAAATTGGTTGTCCTTGTAGGATACCTTAATTAAGCCGTTAGGTGTTGGTACTGTGCCACTAAAATGAGTAAAATTCATTTTGCTTGGCTTAACCTCGTATTTTTTGTACCCCGGCTCTGTTGGGTAAACACCAAGGGCGTATTTGCCAAGTAAATAAATTGGGGAAGCTCCCCATGCGTGGCAAAGGCTCTTTTCGTACTTGCCACCATACATTTCGTAATGCTCTATACCGTTTTTGCAAGGGTCAAACTCCTCCCAAATGGTAGTTGCTCCCAAACGGAGCATTCCACCCCAATAGCTGTTTAGCATATTTGTCATATACTCAAAGTCACCTATTTTGCACATAGCGTCAAGCTCATAAAATTCAAAATAGGGTGTTGTAATCGGAGTTATTTCCTTGTTGTAAATTACATTTTTAACTATTTTTTCTTGCCTTTCCTTTGAGGTTAGGTTAAATAAAATTGCAAATATATTTGCGTGGCGAGTAACGTTTTTCTTGCCTGACTTATAGTCATCAATAAATGCGCCCTTTTCCTCGCACCAATATCGCTGGTTTATTTGCTCCTTTATGTAGTTGTGCCTGTCAAGAGCGTGCTTTTCCATTTTGACATCTCCTACAAGGGATGCACACTTGGAAATTCCCTCATATGCCTTACATAACACAGCCTGCTCGGCGCAAATAGGACCGTTTGAATCAAAGGTGCTCCAGTCCATAAATACCCAGTCATCAGGCTTTCTTTCAAACATTCCGTCCTCTGCCAAGCGACCCTCAACAAACCTTAAAACCTCTTTTAAATCCTCATAAATGTCAAAAATAAAGTCCTTGTCCCCTGTGTATAGGTAGTAGTCCCAAATACTGCTGAGCCAATAAAAGGTATAGTCGGAAATTGTGTTAATGTGCTTTGTCATAGGCTCACTGCCACGCAAAATACGTATGGAGCGCTTAACTATTTCCTTATCAAAGGCAAGGTAATAGTTTACAAAATAGCTTTGATAGGCGTCCCCACTCCAAACCCAACGGTCACGCTTAATTCCGTCAAAAAAGCCCTCACGTGAGTTTAAAAGCATTGTGTATTCGCATATTTTCCAAAGCTTGTTAATAAGCTCATCATTACACTCAAAGCTACCCTTTGTTTCAAGTGGTAAATATTCAAAATTTACAAAAATATCAAGGGGAGTGTCTAAATTTGGTATAAAAATGTAACGGAACGCAACGGAAACGGACTCGAATGTGCCACCCACAAGGGTTGCGTTTACGCATATTTGACAGTAGTCAACGTCAAGTGCCTCCTCGTAGCTTTCACCAAGGGACAAAAACAGCTCGTCTTGATAGTCCCCCTTAATTACAATTTTACCAAACATTTCACGTCCAAAGTCATAAAGAACGCCACCGTTTACCTTTTTTATTGACACAGGGTCAATTCTTTTGTATTCAAACTTAAATATCTCGGGGTTATCGTCAGGCTTAGTGTAAAGCTCGCTTTGTCCTGCGTTGCGACTTGGCATTATTATGTTTTCATTGCAGGTAACCCAAGTCCTGTCCGTGTTGAATACATTACCCTCAATGTAAAAGGCAGGAAAGGAATTAGCGCAAAAGCCCTGTAAAACAACTGTGTGCTTGCCCTTTTTTAACAAAATAGGTGTGTCACAGGGGTATTTCTTATCATCAACCACAATAGCGCTGTGTGGTGTGTTAGAGCGAAGAATAATTGTTTCGTCCCCATCTATTACCTCTGTTTTGGTAAGCTCTGCATTGTGCTGCGGTCCGTCAGCGCGCCACATAGGCGCATAAAAAACTGACCTTCTTTCCACCTTGTCACCGTCATTAATAGTCTTTGCACTTGTGCGCCTGTTGTGCAAAAGCATACTATGATATAATTCAAAAGCACCCGGGTGCCATATCCATTTAGATTTTGCCATTTTTTCTCCTTTTAAAATTAACCTTAATCTTTTCCGCTAAAGCAAAATACTTTTCAGCTTTTTCATAATCCTTTATATTACTATAAATTATACCAATGTGCCGATATTTTCTTGCCAAAGTGCGTTCATATTTGTCAGGATTTTTCTCAGCTAATTTTTTGTATGTCTCAATTCCTAAAAGGTGATATTTTTCAACTTTTTTATAATCTTTAATCCTCACACTTAATTAAGGAAAAATGAACGCCGCTGTCTAAATATATTTCGTTAAGCTGACGGAAAAAGTCACCTACAAAAAGTCTGTCGTCCTTTAAATCCTCAATTGAGGATGCTAAAAAAATCTTAACCTTTTTCATTTTTGTTCTCCTTAATTTGACATTTAATTCAGTTTATCATACTTTCACTCAAATATCAAGTAAAGTGAATATCAAAAATACAAAAAGTGACGAAGGGGTGAAAAATGTATTTTTCAAAATATTCCTGTTGAATTGTCTTATTTATTATGTTATAATCTAAAATATAATATTATGTATTTAAGGCATTTTTAAGCCTTTTTGAGTAAAATAGTTCAAATGAAAAAGGAGCTATGTATGGTAGAAATTAAAAATTTGGTTAAGAACTATGGAAATAAAAACGCAGTTGACGATATTTCCTTTACAATTAAAGAGGGTGAGGTTGTTGGCTTTCTCGGTCCTAACGGCGCGGGAAAATCAACTACTATGAACATTATAACAGGCTATCTTTCGGCTACAAGCGGAACAGTTACGGTAGGTGGTAAGGACATATTTAAGGAGCCCTTGGCTGTAAAGCGTCAAATAGGCTTTTTGCCTGAGCAGCCACCCCTTTATGTTGATATGACTGTTTATGAGTATCTTTCCTTTGTGTTTGAATTAAAGGGCTGTGACTTTAACAAAAAAGAGCATTTAAGCGAGGTTATGGAAAAGGTTAAGATAACCGACGTTAAAAACAGGCTTATTAAAAATCTTTCAAAGGGATACAAGCAAAGAGTTGGTATTGCACAGGCAATAATAGGCAACCCAAAATTCATTATTTTCGATGAGCCAACCGTTGGTCTTGACCCTGTACAAATTATTGAAATAAGAAACCTTATGAGAAGCCTTGGCAAAAGCCACACGGTTATTTTGTCAACCCATATTCTTAATGAGGTACAGGCAATTTGCGACCGAGTTATTATTATAAACGAGGGCAAAATTATAGCTAATGAAAAAACAGCCGACTTAAATCGTGTTGTTGGTCAAAGCGCAAAAATCAAAATCAAGGTTGCAGGACCAAACAAGGAGGTCCTTAACCTGCTTAAATCCTTACAGGGTATTCTTTCTGTTACCTCTGATGGCATAAAAGAGGGCGATACATACAGCTACATAATAGATAGCAACCCTGCAATAGATGTACGTAAAATTATATTTAATGCCCTTGCAAGCAAAAGCTGGCCTATGATGGGAATGGAAAGCCTTGAGGCAGAGCTTGAGGACGTATTCGTTAAGCTAATTCAAGGAAACGGAAAGGAGAAAAAATAATGCTGGCTATTTTTAAAAGAGAAATGCGCTCATATTTTACAACCTCAATAGGCTACATATTTTTAGCAAGCGCGCTTATTATTTCTGCTGTAATTTTCTCAATTTCCACAATCTTTTCTCAAACTGCTGACACCTCCGTTTACTTTTCAGGCTTGGTGTTTGTTTTGATGATATTTATTCCGATTCTTACAATGAAGTCCTTTAGCGAGGAAAAAAGGACAAAAACAGAGCAATTACTTTTAACTGCCCCTGTTTCCACCATTCAAATGGTGCTTGGCAAATTCTTTTCGGCATTTACAATGCTTGCAATCTTTTTAGCATCCTCTTGCGTGTTTATTCTACCCTTAAACTCCTTTGTGGCAGAGGACGCAAGCGGACCGAACGGAGCGCTTGTAATAGGCAATATTATGGCGCTTTTGCTTGTTGGTATGTGCTTTATTGCCATAGGAATTTTTATTTCCTCTCTTACAGAAAATCAATTTGCAGCAATTGTAATTACAATTCTTGTTCTTTTGTTGCTTTTCGTAATTAACCTATTTAATTCACTGATTGATGTGTATGCCATAAGAGTTATTCTTGACTGGCTTTCAATTTATGCAAGATACACCTCATTTACTAACGGAATTTTTGATATAGGTGCTTTAATTTACTATATTTCCTTAGCAGGCGTATTTTTGTTCTTAACTGTGCGTGTATTTGAATCACGCAAGTATAATTAAGGGGGTGGGCGAAATGAAGCTTGGTAATTTAAAATCCTTTGCCGACTCCAAAAGAGTAAAATATGGCACTCTTAATATAATTTTAATAGCTTTGGTTATTGCTATTGTAATTATGCTAAACTCAATTATAACCGTTCTTTCAAACACCTTTGGCTTTTATCTTGATATGACGGAGGAGCAGCTTTATACTGTTTCCGAGCCACTTGTGGAGCTACTTAAGGACGTAAGCTCTGATGTTGAAATTGATATTATTTTCTGTTGCGATAAGGACCAGGCGCAAAAGAGCTACTCAAACCTTGAAAACGGTGGCGCGCTTGCTTATGTTCACTCAACTGCTACTCAAATTGCCGAAAAGCTTGACAATGTGTCCTTAGTGTATAAGGACCCTGTTAAGGACTATGAGTTTATGAGGACCTTTACCACATTAAGCTCACAAATTAAGCCAACCGAGTCAACTGTAATAGTTGCAAGAAAGGATGCAAACGGTAACTACGGTACATTTTACAGAACCTACCACGCATCAAGCTTTTATACCTTTGCCTCAATGCCTGATGGGTCAAGCGCACTTTACGGTTATCGTGGAGAAAGACAATTTGCAACAGCTATTCTCAGCTTAACACAGGACAAGACCCCAACGGTTTATTTTGTAACAGGACACAGCGAGGACATTCCGTATTCCACAGAGGAGGGCTACAATATTCCTGCCCTTGCCTCTACATATATGGACTGTGGCTTTGCTGTAAGATACATTAATTTAAGCGACAAGCAATTTAGCTGTGAAACAAATGGCTGTGACGAAAGCTGGGGATACAGCGAGGTAAGCTCTCTTGATAAATTCACCTGTGAGCTTTGCAATAAGGAATACAGAGTGAAGAGCGTTGAGTTTAACGAGGACAGACAAATTCCGCAAAACGCAAGAGCAATTATTATAAACCAGCCGGAAAGCGACTACACCTCTGACGAGCTTGTAAAGCTAAGCAACTACTTAACATTAAGCAAGGGTACAATTCTTTGCTTTGTTGACCCTATTGGCGAAAATGTGCCTGTACATCCTTTAAAGAATCTATATAGCTTTATTAAGCAGGAAACAGGCGTTACAATTCTTGACAGTGACGTTGTTAAGGATTCAAGCACAACCTCAATCGGCGCTGATTTTGACTTCAGAGGCAATATAGCAAACAACTACGCTGCAAAAACCTATCTTAGCGCACTTCAAAACTTTGGCGCAGCTAAGCCCATTCTTAACAATAGCGGTATTTTGGATATTGATGAAAGATACAGCCAAACAGGTGAAAACGGTAACGGATTCGTTGAGGACCGTGTTGGTGAAAGATACACCCTACCGCTTGTACAAACAAGCAGCGGTGCATCCTTTAACGGTAATGTTGGCAAGCACACGGTTATGAGTGTTACATCTGTTACCACTATAAAGGAAAACGAAAATACATATTCATATATGGTTGTATGCCCAAGCGCATCCTTTATTGATGTGGATTATATGAATTCAAATGTTTTTCCCAACTACGAAATAATGCTTGCTCTTATTCACTCAACCTCTAATGTAAATGTACCTGTTAACTTAGACTTCAAAACATTTGCGGATTATGAGCTTGATATAACACAAAAGCAAGCTACAACAACCTTTGTATGCTTAGTTACAATTATGCCCCTTCTCGTTTCAGCAATCGGCGTTGTTGTAATTGTAAGGAGAAAGAATAGATGAGTCAGGAAAACAAGAAAAAAATAATTACAATCTCTATTCTTGCAGTAATTCTTTTGGCGTTGATTTTGGTGTATGTCCTTGTTATTATACCCTTAACTAAGGAGGACGACCCAACACCAAATACCCCACCGGAAATTGTTGAGGGAGAGGGATTGTTTAACGGCTCTATGATTACAATTTACCCTCAGCTTGACAAGACTAATATAGAGTCCCTTGAAATCACTAATAAATACGGTACATATGGATTTCATAAGTACTATGACAGCACAATGGAAAAGGAAGAAATGCGCTTAAAGGGCTATGAGGGCATTGACTATGATGAAAGCTTATATGCCTTATTAATTGCCTATGTTTATCTTCCCGTTTCCTATGGCTCGAGTGAGCCGGAGGGCGCACCTATGCGTGATGTTGACAAAAAGCAAATGGAGGAAATGGGGGTAACCAAGGAAACCTGCCAAGCCTCCTACACCGTTGGCTATTTAGAAAACGGGGAAAAGAAATATCACACGGTTTACATAGGAAACCCAACCCTTACGGATGAAACAACCTATTATGTGGCATTAGAGGGCAGAAATACAATTTATCGCTTCCATCAGGAGGGCGTTGAAACCTGTCTTTTAGCCTCAATGCTTGACTACATAAGCCCACTTATCTATGGCAAATTCAAAAACGGAACAGAGGCTATGATAAATGTTGAAAGGCTTAAATTAGGCTTTTCCAACCTTGAAGACGGTCTTGACAGTATAATTGAAATTGTAAAGACGGGACAAAATGCCGATGGCACCTCAAACACCTACGATTTGCTTTATAAGAGCAAGGGTACAGGTAATATTGTAAGAATAGGCGCAGGAGTTAACAACCTGTCAAATGTATTTACAGCCCTTTTCTGTCGCTTTGCAGGGGACAAGGTTGTATGCGTTAAGCCAACACAGGAGCAATTAAAGGAATATGGCTTGGGAGAAAACGACCATTGCTACTATGTAACAGCTCAGCTATCAAGCGATAAGGAGGATATGTGTACCTTCCGTATAAGTGATTTAAAGGATGGCTACTATTACACACTATCAGGCATTTATGGCACAGACTACCCAACACTTGTAAGAGTGCCAAAGGAAGCCTTGTTCTTCTTAGGCAATGACGACAAAACTGTATTTTCCTGGGCAGGCACGGATGTTTCGTCCTTGTTCTATGAGTATCTTTTGCCAAATGATGACGCAAAGGAGCCGGGACTTCGTGACCTTTCCATAAAAATCCAAAAAAAGGATGATAAAACAGGTGAAATTATTTATTCCATAATGGAAAGCTTTAATATTTCACAGGATGGAAACGGTGATGCCCTGGTAGAATGCTCAAACGGTCTTGTTTATAAAATGATAAACGACCAAAATGAGTTTACGGACTTTTATACCTTGCTTATTTATTTCCCTGCGCCCACAGAGTTTAACAACCTGACCAAAGAGGAAATAAGCAATGTAAAAAACGGTAAAAATTCCTTAGTATTTGAGCTTATTTCAAGAAACAACGATAACGAGCTTTTAAGATTCAGCTACTATCAGATAGAAAACTCTATGGACATTATGATTGAATCCTGCAAGGGCAAGATAGAAAACGGTCAAGAGGTATGGGACGAGGCGCAGGTAAGCTTTAATACATACCTTAGCCAAATAGATATTTTAAGAAACGAATATCAAAAGCTCATAAATGGGGAAAATGTTCGTCCTGAGGACTATATTTATTAAAAAATACTATTGAACAAATTGTAAACATATGCTATAATTCAAAATGGATTAAGCAAAAATTCCAATTCATAAAAGAGAGGTCAAAAATATGGAATACAAGTACGGTTATTTTAATCAAAGCGGTGACGAATTTATTATTACAGCACCGAACACACCACGTCCCTTTGATAACTTTTTGTTTAACGACGCTTGCTATGCAAACGTTCATCAAACAGGTATAGGCTGCTTTGACTACCAAATCAATGGCACAGAGGGTATTCAGCTTTACACAGGCGTTGGTCGTATCTGCGACTATGACGTTTTTGGTAAGGACCACCTTTACAACAGACTTATATTTATTCGCGACAATGAAACAGGTGAGTTCTGGACACTTAACTGGGAGCCTGTTTGCCACCCATACCAAAGCTACAAGTGCGTACAGGGCTTAGGCTACACCTATGTTGAAAACAAAACCTGTGATACACTTGCATCTCTTCGTCTTTTTGTTCCTACAGGAAATGACCCTGTGGAAATTTGGAAGCTTGGCATTAAGAACGAGGGCAAGGGCAAAAGGTCCTATTCCATATTTACATACAGCCAAATTCAATTTAAGTTCAAGTGGGGCTTTGACAGCTATGGTGACACTATGTTCCGTTGCACTCGCTTTGACAAGGAAAGAAACACCTTCTATATGTCCAAGCACCCATTTATCGTTCCACACAACTACCTAACAGCATTTATGTCTGCTGACTATGAAATCAGCGCATCTGAGGGCTGTCAAAACGTATTTGTGGGTGAGTACGGTACTATTGCATCTCCACAGGTTGTAAGAGAGGGCGTTAGCCGTAACTCAATCGGCTCTGCAAATGCTACAATTTGTTCACTTCGCTTTGATGTTACTCTTGATGAGGGTCAGGAGCAAACAATCAATTTAATGCTTGGCGCAGGGGACTGTGAGGATGTTTCCTTAGGTTTAACAGAAAAATATCTTAAGAACCAAGATAAGTACTTTGAGGAAACAAAGAAATATTACCATGACCTTTACTCAAAGAACCACATCACCACAAGTGATGAGCATCTTGACAGATTAATTAACTTCTGGGGCAAGCACGCAACAAACTTCGGCGCTACCTGGTGCCGTTGGGGCTACAATGGCTATCGTGACATTGTTCAGCACGGCTTTGGCGTTGTTTCCTTCAAGAACGAAAGAACAAAGGAAATTTTAAGAGAGGCTATTAAAAATCAGTACGCAAGCGGTATGGCTGTTCGTGGCTGGAACCCTGTTGATACAAAGGCTTACTCTGACTCTGCATTGTGGCTTGAGTTTACTCTTACCGCATATCTTCGTGAAACCTGTGATATTGACTTCTTAAATGAGGTTGTTCCATTCAGAGACGAGGGAGAAGCAACTGTATTCGGTCATATGGACAGAGCACTTGACTTCTTAGAGTCCAACAAGGGTGTACACGACCTACTCTTAATTAAGTTCGGTGACTGGAATGACTCCTTAACAGGCGTTGGTAAGGAGGGTAAGGGCGAGAGTGTATGGCTTTCAATTGCTTACGCACAGGCTTTACTTGAAATGGCAGAGCTTGCAAAATACCTTGGCTTAAAGGACAAGGAGCAAAACTATCTTGCTCGCAGAGAAAGCATTTCCAAGGCTATTAACGACAATGCTTGGGACGGCGAATGGTACAGACGTTGCTATACAGATAACGGCTCACCACTTGGCTCAAAGGAAAACAAGTACGCAAAAATGTTTATGGAATCTCAATGCTGGAGCTTAGTTTCCGGTGTTGCAAGCGAGGAAAGAGCAAATACAATTATTAAGGCAATGGACGAGCATATGCTAACTCCTGTTGGCTATATGCTGTTAACACCATCCTTTAAGGAATTTGACCCAACAATCGGTAGAATTTCCTCAATGGAGCCGGGCATTTGCGAAAACGGAACAATTTATTCACATACAAACATTTGGATGATTTTAGGTCTTTTAAAGTATGGTAAGGCTGACCTTGCATACGACCTATTTAAGAAGATTGCACCGGGCTACGTATTTGGTGACAATGCTGAAATTAAGAACAAGTGCCTACCATATATGTTCTCAAACTGCTACTTTGGTCCGGAGCA
>JAGATW010000084.1 GCA_017621085.1 Clostridia bacterium
CTTGGATAGTATGAAGTCTATCTTTTTGCCCGAAATTTGTATTTTTTCGTTCAAGGCTACGCCTTTCTCTCAAAAATACAAATTCTTTATTCAATTGTTTTATCTTTTTGTGAGGTGTTGCACTTCGTATTATAACATGCCGAGCCCCCTCCCGGAGGGAGCCTCTTGTGCAGGTGTGTTTTCACTCTATATTTTTTTATTTCTCCTCATCGGCATAGCCTACATGGAACCACGCGACTATCTCGTGGTTTTCGTTATACAACAAAAAGGGCGACCGTTGGTCGCCCTTAAAATATAAATTTAAGCTTTTTCGTTTTTGCATTTGTTTCTTATATCTTTTGCGTTAGCAAAAATATCACATTGTAGTAAGCAATATATCACTCAACCGAAGGGTGAATATCACTCGGCGAAAAGCCGAATATCATTGCAAGGCGATTTACTCGCCTTGCACTATTATTTCCATATACTCGGTATAAACCGTACCGCTTAAAAAGTCAACGGGCACAAGGACTACTGTATCTCCGTAATCGTAAATTGTCCAGCCTTGAGAAAGCTCACCGTTTTTGCCTGTGCGCTCTGTGTCCTCCTCCTCAATCCAGCGTGGCTCGGTAACACTTGGAATATGTACCATATAGCAATATTCCCCGTTGAAGTTTGAAAAGTTTGTTTCCTCGTTATATCTTTCCATTTCAAATGCCCAATGGGAGTGACCGCTTAAAAATACAACATTTTTGTATTCCTTAAAAAATCTGCGTATTCTTTTTTCATCGGAATTTCCCTTTTTAAAGGGCAAGGGGTAGGTATATCCCCCGGGGTTCATCAGATTGCCAACACCTGTGTGACTCTGTCCGTCAGGTCCACACATAAACAGGTGGAAAAATACATACACCTGGTCGTCTGTATGAGCCTTTAAAATTCCTTCAAGCCAAGGAATTTGCTCGTTTATACTAACAACAGGTCGTGTCTTTTCAAAATAGCTGTAGCTATAAAAGGTAATGTTCAAAAACGCAAACACGTCCCCGTCGGGTCCGTTTGGGTAAAAGGCAAAATCAAGTCCGTTTGGCGCAAACTCACAGCCCTTTATACCCACGCTTATGTTTTCTTGCCAGCTTTTGTCCTTGTAGGCATTATAGTCGTGGTTTCCTGTAACTGTATATACAGGAAAGCTACGTCCGCTTATTGCCTCATTGTATTTTGTGTATGCGCTAAGCTCACCGTCATTTGAAAGGTCACCTGCCACACCAACCATATCTGCGCCTATTTTTTCATAATAATCAAGTGCATTATTAAAGGCAACCACAGCATCGTCCTGTGCTACCTTGTTGTATTTGTTAAAATGAATGTCCGAAAGCGCACCGAAAATAAAGGCGTTTTCCTTATTTAATAGATACTCCTCGGGGATTTTTGCAAAATAAGTACCCCCCTCATCCTTTGTAACAATTATAGTTTTTGCATCGGGCGGAATAACAAGAGCTTCCATTTTATATGGTGTATTTTCGTTTATATTGCCGATTTTTGTGTAGCCCTGTAAGGCATCACCCTTTGCATCTCCAAAGTAAAGGGTGTATTCACCGCTTAATTTTTTCAAGGAAATCTCACCCGTCAAAGCGCCACCTGTTGATTTTTCCCCATCAACGCTAATACAAATCCCCTCTTTGTCCTTGCCACAGCACACAAGACAAAATGCTAATAATATTAACATCATAAAAGCAAGTACCTTTTTCATATTTTAACCTCACACTCCGTTTTATTAATCAAAAAGATATTTGCGTACAATAGGCCAAGCATCATCGGCATAAAATCTGTGTCCGCCCTTTCCTTTAACAAGGGTGCATCGATGAGCATTGCCAAGCGTTTCATAAATTTGCTTTCCCTTTTCAAAGACAAGCTCAGCTCCAAACAAAGGGAAGATTGAATCTTCAATTCCTGACACTTGAATAAAATATTTTGGATATGCCATTGCCATTAAGTCGTTCATATCGAAATATTCCGATATTTTAGGCACATAATTGCAGGCACAATGAGTCATTGCGCCAATGGAATCCTTAAATGTACACATTGAGCACGATGGCATTGCCAAGGTTATTCTATCCTCCAAGGCTGCAGCATACACCGTAGCGGTGCCACCACCGGAGTTTCCCATACAACAAATATTTTTTGTGTCAATTTCATTGGCAAATTCGTCTATCACCACATCAATTAGTCTTGAAACATCCCACACGCGTTCGCCAATGGTTGTTCTTCCCATAAGAAGTGCTGTCATAGCGGAATCATAGCATCTCGGTCCGTTTTCGTTTCCACCGCACTCACCAAAATTTCTCTGCTCTAAGGAAATTGCCGCAAAGCCCTCTTTAATTGCTCTTACGCAAAAATCTCGGTCGCCTTCGCTAATAGATTTTTCATCCCCTTCAAATTTAGGTCTGCCCAAGGAAATATGCATCCCTTTAGAATGTCCTTGTAGGCAAATCATTAGTGGCGGTTTTTTAACCCCATCGGGAAGTAACAAATGGCACGGTACACGGTAACCTAATTCGCTTTGATAGGTAAATCGAATTTCAGTTGCTCCCTCTATTTTCTTTTTATATTCCACATTAAATTCAGAAGGTACCCTTTTAAACTTATCCATACCAAGAAGAAGTGAAAGCTTTTCTCTTGCTGCCACCTTCCATTCTTGAAAATCTCCACCGTTATAAGACATTGACGGGATAACCTCTTGCATTAATTTTTTGTTGTGTTCATAAGCCGATTTCATTTTTATTATCTCCTTTTGCCACTCTTATCTTAACGTGTCTAATTATACCATAAAGCTAATATTTTTTCAATCCGATATTAAAATAATGGTTTTTCTCAAAATGACAAAAAACGGCGGGAGCCACGCCCCCGCCCTACATTTATATTGTTTCTTATCACTTTTGCGTTAGCAAAAATATCACATTGCAGTAAGCAATATATCACTCAACCGAAGGTTGAATATCACTGTGCGTAAGCACAATATCATTACAAGACAACGTCAGTTGCCTTGCCAGCCCCAAATTACCTCATAGCCATCAAGGGACACTTCCCAGCCACTTGGCATAGACTCTGCCTCACAATAAATTGTGGTAAGGCTATCACAGCCAACAAAGGAGCTTTCACTAATGTAGGTTACACTACTTGGAATTACAATTGTTTTTATATTCTTTCTGTCCGTAAAGCCCATATTGATGCCTGTTATTTGCTTTCTTGAATATTCTCTTGGAATA
This sequence comes from Clostridia bacterium, assembly GCA_017621085.1. Taxonomy (GTDB): domain Bacteria; phylum Bacillota; class Clostridia; order Oscillospirales; family CAG-272; genus RGIG2000. The sequence goes on from JAGATW010000084.1 coordinate 3,243, forward strand.
ACAACGTTTTCCACATCAAAGCCACAGCCAACAACCCACAAGCCGTCACTTCCGTCATTTGATGGCATAAAGGACAAATATTTTTCCCACTTAGCAGTAAGGGTTATATCTTTTGTTACTGTATCCTTTTCAAAATTCCATTTTTTAAGACCATCGTACCAGCCAAGAAACCTATACCCTGCTCTTTCCATTGAGTTATTTGGCATAACAGCAAGACCGTCCATTGCAATTTCCTGCTTTTCAATTGCTATGTCTGTGTAGGTTGTAAATTTAACTGTAAATTTTTCTTCCTTTTCACAGCTACAACCAAAAAGCGCAAGTAAAATTAAGGAAAGGCTAAGCAATAATAAGAATTTTTTCACTTATAATTATTCCTCTACGTATTCGTTAAAATCAAGAACGTCTAAGGATGGTCTGTTCTTCCACTCACCATTTGTAAAGTCAGGAATTTCCTTTGGTGCGCCACCCTCTTTAATAGACTCCTCGGAAAGACAGGTAATTACCATCCAGGACGCTGCGTCATAAACGTCAATTGCCATTTCACGTCCGTCCTTTAGTCTGTCTATAAACTCTCTTAGCTCAACATAGTCCATTCCACCGTGTCCCGCATCAAGAGCCTCTTGTGTAATTTCCTGCCATGCGTTTGGAAGCATTGACTTATACTTTTCAGCAGAGTTTTTGTACTTTTCATTATACTCAACTCTTGACCAATACTCAGGCTGACCGTCAAAATAAACTGCGTTTACCTCTTGCTCATAAAGACCCTTTGTACCTCTTACCTGAAATTCTCTTGAATAGGAGCGAGGCAAGGATGTATCAAGCTTAAGCATCATTGTTTCACCGTTTTCGCACTTAATAAGAGTATGTACAATGTCGCCCTGTGCAAAATCAACGCCTATTAAATGTGGATTAATTGTGTCACGTCTGTCCTCAACATACTGCTCCATACCAAATGAGCCTGTTGCCATAGACACTAAGGACACCATACGATTTCCTCTGTTAATGTTAAGGATTTTAGCCATAGGGCCAAGCTCGTGTGTTGGGTAGTTTTCACAGTTTCTTGAAAGGTAATTTCTTAAGCGATAGTGTCTGTTCTCCTCGCCACCTGTTACCTCACCGCGAAGGTCGTGAGAGTAAGCGCCTGAGCAATGAACTATTCTGCCAAAAAGACCCTTTCTTGCAATAGCGGTGGCAAGAAGCTCATCTCTGTTATAACAGCAGTTTTCCATAAACATAAACGGAGCTTTTGTTTCCTCCCACGCGCTTACAAGGTCATAGCAATCCTGTACACAGTATGCACCGCCAACCTCAAGGGCAACAGCCTTTTTTGCTTTTAGAGCATCAATTGCAATTGGAAAATGCATTTCCCAGTCAGCCGCAATGTAAACCGCATCTACATTGTCCATTGACAAAACCTCTTTATAATTAGTTGTGGTAAATGGGTTAAAGCCTCTTTTGTCCTGTGCAAGCTTTCTACCGTTTTCACATCTATCCTCATATTTGTCGCAAATTGCAACAATCTCAACATCATCAAATCCAAGCAAAATTTCTGTCATACCATAAGCACGACAGCCAAAACCGATTATACCAACTCTTACCTTTTCCATAAAAGCCTCCAAAGCTATAATTATTTCATCTATTGTATTTTAACATTACAGCTATAAATTGTCAACACCTAATTGCATACAAAGCTACGCTTTAATAATATACACGCATTCTTGCGTGATGATATATAAGGCTATGCCTCGATTTCGTTGCAAGCTGACCTCTATGTCAGCTTGCTAACCGAGAGTTGACAAAAGCAACCATCTCTTGCTTGACACTCACATCAAAATATGATACTATTAAAGCACAAAGTATAATACGAGGTGAATTTATGGACAACAATTTTGATTTAGAAAAACGTATTTGCAAAAGCTGTGGTAAGGAAAACGACCCTTGCGCAAAATTCTGTATGGAATGTGGCACAAAGCTTGTTTCAGACTGTTGCCCCGGCTGCCACGAAAGGGTAGAGGAAAACGCAAAATTCTGCCCACAGTGTGGCTATAATTTACAAAAAAGCCAAGAGCCGAAAATCTTATGTGAGCCAAAGCCCATAGCAAAGAAAAGAAGGCTTACCAAGGAAAGCGTTAAAAGCAGCTATGCCTATGTAATTGCTAAAAGCTCCTTGTTTTTATTAATAAGCGCACTTGTTCTTTTGTTCTCCTTCCTTCCGATTTTGACCTTTGAATTTGATGACGAGTTTGGCTTTGACCGTGATAATGCAATAAAAATCAGCTTTACTCCTATTGAAAACACAATGTTCCTATTCGACTCTATAATTGAAAATGACGAGGAGGATATGAAGTATGATAGCTTTTACGACAAGTACGAGGACGCCTTAGATGAGGTACAGGAAATCACAAGCAGCACGGGCTTGTCAGCCAAGGACAAAAGGGTTATTGAAAAATTTGCAAAGCTGACTGTAAGATTAGGACTTCGTAGCGACACAATTTCCTTAAGTCCGCAATTTATCGTTCTTGCATTATTCTCTATTTTATATGTGGCATTCGCCCTTGCCTTCTTCGGTATGTCCCTTTACCAATTTGTGCGCACTCTTATGAAAAAGGAGCCAAGCTACAGGCTTCTTAAAATCGCACTTTGCTTGTCCCCGTTTGTTGTATTGTTTACATATCTCATTTCAAAGGGAGATTACATTTCAACAACAATGGGCTGCGGCACTCCATCCCTTATAATTACATTAGTCGGTATAGTAATAGTAGCACTTGATGGCTATATTTTACACGGCAATAAAATTTCACTTAAAAAAGCCATAGCATCAGGTCTTTGCCTATGCTTTTTAGTAGCCTCTATGTTCTTAGCCTTTGGCTCAGCCTATGGGGTAGAAATTACAGAAGAACGTTCAGCAAAAACAGAATTTTCAACAGTTTATTTCCAAGAATTTGAGCTAAATGACAAAATGCTAAAGGAGCTTTCTCAGTCCACAAAGGACGATATAAAGGACGGAGTTGAAGACATAACAAATAGCTTTACCATTAAGGACATTCGTGACGGAGATGCCGATATGTCAATTTCCATGGTGCTTTCCTTAGCGGTTTATAATTGGCTTGAGGACTCCTGCGTTGCCCTTTCTGCAATTTATTATGTGGCTATGCTGGCAGGACTGTTATTTGCAATAGCCGGCTTTATGGTAACAGCCTCAATTTGCAACGATGCAAAGGTAGGTAAGGCTGTATGGGCTTTAGTTATAATAGCGATTTTATTAACAGTTGCATACCTTGTTTTAGATATAGTATTTATTGAAATGGTAGATTCAATATTCTATCGTTATTACCTTGAAACAATAATTGATATGAAAATGGTAGCAGGTCCAATAATTTTAACTGTTTGCTCAGTTTTATCCCTTGCCGCCTTAATTGTTTCAAAATCATTTGAAAAAGCCGAGGAGCGCAAATTATTTGAAAGCTTCAACAAATAATGCACGCATTTCACGTTATGATATACAACGCATTCCCTCGTTGATGTGTTAAAAAAGCAATACATTCAAGCAAAAACATCGCTAACAGAAAAAAGAGCAAACATGCAAGATTTTCGTCTTGTGCGTTTGCTCTTTCTGTTTGTTTGATGAAATCGTAGTTCCACCACGATGAAATCTTCGCTTTCATTGCAAATTGACCTCTACGTCTATTTGCCCCGTCGCCCGTACGATTATATTTCACATTCTTATGTTTAAAACAGCCAGCAAAAAAAGGAACGAGTTAAGGCGCATTGCCCTTGAGGACAGTTTTATAAAAACCAATAAAAAGCGAGCTGAACAAAATCAGCCCGCTCATTTTATGTCACACCGATATTTCGGTCTACGGTGTGTATAAATTATGAAACAGAAAATAATATTTTAATAATTGCTGGTCCCTGCAACAATTGCATCATATTGGCTTGTTTCATAGATATGGAAATTTCCTGCCAAATACTTACCAACATCATCTTTGGTGCGACCTATTGAATCCATATGTTCTTTGTTCGCTTGATATACTTTTTCTTTTTCACTTTCGGAAAGCGTATAAGTTTTTGTATACTCATCACGAACCATGCCGCCGAAACTGTTTCTTGCACCATAATCAAATTCAATCGTGATTTCACCGCTTGGACTGTCAGAATCAATATTCATTGAATAAACAACCAAAGAATTGGGGTCTTTTAATTGGCTTTTCAAGGTGCTAACCGTAAGAGAAAAATATTTGCATGCAACTGACTGGTTAGTGTAACGACTTTCTCTGACGGATTTAGAACGAGAACCAAAATCAGGGTCTTCAAAACCATATTCGTTCAACTGACGATAAATTTCTATAGCATCCTTGAATTTAGCGTTTGCTTCATATTTCTCTGCTTTATCGAACATTTGCTGCATTTCTGCTTGAGTTGGTTTTTGTTCTTGAGTTGAATCTTGCGTTTCGTTATTTGAACATGATGTGAATACAACCGAACACATTAAAATCGCAACAATCAATATTGAAAATGTAATTTTGATAAATTTCATAGCTTCCTCCCTTAAATAAAAAGTGCGGCAACTAGAGTTACCGCACCGAAAAACGCCAACTCCAATTGTCGCCAAACAAAAAACTAATGATATAGAAAACACCATACACAAATTAGCGGAATCAACGTTTTTACCATTATTGACTAATTTGTGCAAAAAAAAGCAAAAAGGTATAAAACCCCTTATAAAAATAAGGCATTTTCTTTTAAATCATTATTCGTTTTTTGTTTGGCATAATTATTATATCACAATTTTTGCGGTATGTAAATAGATTTGATAAATTTATTCAATTGCCTTCCGAGAAGTAAAAAAGAGCCTCCCTTGTGTAAAGGGAAGATTCCCCTGTTAGGGGAAATGTCCCAAAGGGACAAAAGGGTCGCGCACTGCTAAGGGGGTAGGCACGGCTTGCCGTGACGGGGGGATTGTAAAAACAAAATTCCATCGCAAAACAATCCCTCAGCCGCCTACGGCGTCAGCTCCCTTTACACAAAGGAGCCTTTTTGTTCATCTATGACTTTTCAATTTTCTTTACAAGCACTGCATTTGTGGACACAAACGCAAAATACGGCATACCTCTTTCGAGATATACCGTATTTTTACAAACTGTCCTTTATAGTGACGCTCTAATTTCGTTCCATTTGTTTTTATCAAAAATTAGATGTCCATGCTGTTGAGCAAGCTTTTAAGATTTTTGATTTCAGCCTCTGTAAGAGTGATACCCTTGCCAAGCTTTTCGTGGTTACCCTGCCATACGCGAATATCATAAACAGGTTCACGGTCGTTCCAGCTTACAAGATTAACTTCCTTAACCCAGCCATTGTTACTTTCGGAAACGGAACCGAAATTTTTAACAATTTCAAAATTAAACTCTGCCATCGAATTTTCCCTCCTGTTAGAAATTACTGAGCAGGTATAACCCAAGTAAGAGCCAAAAGGCTATTACAATGCTCATTTTGTTCATTCTACCATATATTTTATAATATTTCAATATTATTTATATAAAAATATTACAAATTTTTAAATATTTTAGTAATTTTTCTGTAATTTTACAATTTTGCCATTGAAACAATGGACTTTTTTTGCAAAATTCTATTGATTCTCTGTTTTTTCAGCCTCTTTTTTGCTTTTCTTGTCCTCAAAAATGCAAAGGTGACCCTTGTTTTCCTCTCTTGTGATGTAATATTCACTTGGGTCAAAGTCAGGAAATTCCTCCGGCATTGATGCTTTTATTGCACAAATTGCAATTGCCAATTGATTATCGTCAGGCTCCTTTGTTGTAATTCTTTGCATCCAAAGGCCGGGGGCAGACAATGCTCTTGTAAGCCAATTTTCGTGCTTGCCTGCAAGCATAATAAACTCATAGCCAACACCCATTATAACAGGCATAAGTGCAATTTTAATTACAATTCTTACCCAGCCCCACTTAGGAATAAACATTCCCACAATAACGCCTAACAAAATCATAACAAACATAAAGCTTGTGCCGCATCTTGGGTGGAAGCGAGTGCATTTTCTTGCATTTTCCGGTGTTAATTCCATACCTGACTCAAAGCAAGCAATTGATTTATGCTCTGCTCCGTGATATTGGAAGGTACGTCTTATATCCTTCATCAGAGTAACTGACGCTAAGTAAATAATAAAGATTAAAATTTTAATCAAGCCCTCAACACCTGCAAGGAGGTATCTCATATTTCCGTCCTTGTCAATGCTAAACAGCTTACATATAAGCTCTGTTACCATTGTCGGAAGGGCACTAAATAGGAAAAGGGTAAGACCAAGACCTAAGATAAGGGAAATAACCATTATAAAAACGGTTGTTGCTCCACTGCCCTCTTTTTCCTCTTTTTTAGCCACGTCCTCTGCTTTTTTAGCCACGTCCTCGGGCTTTTCCTCTTCTACAATACCCTTTTTAGCAAGCTTTTCCTTGCGACGAGCTTCCTTTTTGGCTTGCTTTTCTGCCTTTAATTTTTCGTCCTCCTCGTCAAGGCCTAACATATCTGTTGCTTTGCTAAGAGTCTTAAAGGACAAAACCATAGACTCAAAAAAGCCAACAATACCTCTTATAATCGGAATATTTAACCATTTGTGTTTTGTTTTAAGAGCTATAAATTTGCTCTTTTCAATTTCAATAGTGCCGTCCTCTTTTCTGACAGCTAAGGCAACCTCTTGACCGTTTTTCATCATAACGCCCTCAATAACTGCCTGACCGCCTACTCTGTTAAGACGACAGCTACGCTCTTGATTACTCATTTTTACCTCCTTCTGCTATCTAAATAGCTTTGTAAGATAAGACAAGCTGACATTTCGTCAATAATACTTTTTCTCTTTTCGCCTCTTGTGTTAGTTAAATTGAGCATTGTGTGGGCGTTGGCTGTTGATAGCCTTTCGTCCTGTAAAACAACCTCAATACCACTGATTTCCTGTAAATGCTTGGCAAATGCCTGTGCCTTTTCGCTCCTTGGGCCAAGAGTGCCATTCATATTAATAGGATGACCTAAAACTATTAAGGAAACGTCCTTTTCCTTTGCAATTTTAACCACTTCCTCGGCTGTTTTTAAAAAGCTTGTGGATTTTATAGTGCCAACTCCACTTGCCAAAAAGCCACTTATATCGGACAGGGCAACACCTGTTCTTGCATCGCCGAAGTCAACACCAAGAATTCTTTTATTTGTCATTTAAAAAGCTCCAAAAATTTTATTGCTTATATATTTTAACATATTATATATATTAATTCAATGAAATTTCTAAGAATTATTGTAAATTTTTTTGTGAGGAGTTGAAATTTTTCCATAAGTGTGGTATATTATTTATAGAAAAGATAAATAACACACAAAATAAGGAGTTGATTTTATGAATAAGAACGTAGCAGGAACATTAATTGCATTAGCAGCAACAGGCGCAGTTGTAGCAGGTGCGAGCTTTGCACTTTACAAGGTGATGAAAAAGCACCTTAAATTCTCTGTTGAAATTTTGCCTGATGATATCGAGAACGAAAACGAGCTAACCGCAGCAGTTGACGTAAACGACCTTAGCATTCCAAAGGAAGAGGACGAGGCAGAGGACGAAATTGAAATCAGCTTTGTAGAAGAGCCGGAAGAAGACACAGCAGAATAAGAGCAAAAGATGCAAGTCAAACGGGCGACCAATGGTCGCCCGTTTTGTTTGTGGGTGTTGTTTGTTTTGTAGGGGAGAACATTATTCTCCCCTACAATGAATGTGAAATTTAAATTGTATCCGTTTTGTTTGTGAGAATTTTTTGATATTTACGGACCGTCGGGGACGCCGGTCCCTACAAGGACAATTTATTCTAAGACAGGACGTCGGGGCGCCGTCCCCTACAAGGTAGGTTTATAGAATAAATTAGGCTCTCTTGTTTAAGAAGAGCCCTTTTTTGTTTTGTAGCTTATCTCTTTTGCGTTTACGCAAAAACATCACATTGCAGTAAGCAATATATCACTCGGTGAAAAGCCGAATATCACAGTGCGATAGCACTATATCATTGCAAATCGACCTTGTGTCACCTTGCCTTGTTGCCCGTTTTGTTGGGGGATTTTCCTTTATTTTAACGGAAAAATGTTAAATAATTTGTAGGGACCGACGTCCCCGACGGTCCGTATTGTTGATAGATGTTGCTTGTTTTTTTATGGGTCGTCGTGGGTGCCTTTACAAAGCAGCCTAAAGATACGCATTTGTAGCTTATCTCTTTTGCGTTAGCAAAAATATCACATTGCGTAAGCAATATATCACTTGCGTTAGCAAATATCACTGAGCCAAAGGCTCAATATCACTGCAAGTAAGCAACGTCTTACTTGCTTATGTGCGCTACTCTTGGATTTCCACCGTAGTCATAAAGGATTTTGTAGGATTTTATGGACCCTGTGTTAATTTTTTCCTCTAAAAGAGCTTTCATTTGCTCCTCTTGGTCAAAGCCAAACTCGATTAGCATGTTTCCGTTTTCTTTAAGATATGAAAGTCCGTCACCTACCAAAAAACGAATAATGTCAAGCCCATCATCTCCCCCATCCAAGGCAAGGGAAGGCTCTTTTTTTACCTCGCTTGAAAGCTTTTCTATGTCCTTAGTTGGAATATATGGTGGGTTAGATAGGATTAGGTCGTATTGTTTTCTTGGCATATCTTTTGTAATATCACCTAAAACAAACTCACATTTATCATAAACTCCGTGCTTTTTGGCATTTTTCTCAGCCATTTCCAAAGCACCCCTTGAAATATCCATAAGGGTTACGGTTTTCGGCTCACCGTACATTAAAACAGACAAGCCAATACATCCGCTTCCTGTACATAAATCAGCCACGTCATCCCCTTTTTTTAGAATTTCCAAGGCTTTTTCCACTAAAATTTCAGTATCGGGTCTTGGTATTAGGCACTCGGGGGACACATAAAATTCCTTGCCCATAAACTCCCATTTACCTAAAATGTACTGTAAGGGAATATGCTCTTTTCTTTTTTCAATAACATTTTCAAGCTCGTTCTTTGGGTAATCTCTTTTTGGGTCGGCTAATTGAGCAGCATAGCTTACGTTAAATAGCTGTTCAATTATTATTTGTGCCTCAGCCTTGGGGTTTTGAGCCCCACAGGCTGAAAGTCTGTCTTGTAATTCCTTAATTTTCATTACATTAGCTCACAAACAAGCTGTGCGTACTCGCTTGGATTTTCAATATCAAGACCGTTAATAAGTCTTGCTTGTGCGTAAAGAATTTTTGCGTACTTGCCAAGCTTTTCCTTGTCGTTTATAAATAGGAGCTTTAATTTTGATAAAATTTCGTGGTTCATATTGATTTCAAGGACCATTTGCGCCTTTATCATTGACTTGTCAGCTCCCGGCATTTTGGAAAGAACCTTTTCCATTTCAATGGACATTTCTCCCTGTGTGCTTAAGGAAACAGGATGTGAGCCTAAGTCATTTGTCAGCTTAACCTGTGAAATATCACCAATTGCGTCCTTCATATAGTCAAGCATTTCCTTGTTCTTTTCGTTTTCTGTGTCCTTTGTTGCCTTTTCCTCATCTGTTGTTAAGTCAAGAGCATCAGCGCACACATTTTTAAATGACTTTGAGTCGTACTCGCCAAGCATTTTTATTGCAAATTCGTCCACGTCCTCGGTCAAAAGCAGAATTTCGTAGCCCTTTTCGCAAACTGCCTCTACCTGTGGGAGCATTAAAATTTTATCAACAGTTTCCCCACAAGCGTAGTAAATTTCCTTTTGCTCCTCCTTCATATTAGCTACGTATTCCTTAAAGGAAACAAGCTTTTTCTCCCTTGAGGATACAAACATTACAAGGTCCTTTAAATTCTCCTTGTTTGCTCCATAACCGTCATACATACCGAATTTAATTTGCGCGCCAAAGGCATTCCAGAATTTTTCGTACTTTTCACGGTCATTTTCTTGAATTTTTGCAAGCTCATTTTTAATTTTCTTTTCAATTGCCTTTGCAATTACCTTTAACTGTCTATCGTGCTGAAGAGTTTCTCTTGAAATATTAAGAGTTAAATCTGCGCTGTCAACAACACCACGAACAAAGCTAAAGTAGTCAGGAAGTAATTCCTTGCATCTTTCAGTAATCATAACTCCGCTGGAGTAAAGCTCTAAGCCCTTTTCAAAGGTCTTTGAGTAATAATCAAAGGGCGCGTGGGCCGGAATAAACAATAAAGCCTCAAAGCTTGTAAGACCCTCTGATTTTTGAGAAATAACCTTTAACGGTTCTTCAAAATCATAGTATTTGTCCTTATAAAAGCCTGCGTATTCCTCATCTGTTACCTCGGATTGTGACTTTTTCCAAAGTGGCTTTTGGCTATTCAGAGTTTCATTTTCAAAATAGTCCTCGTACTCGTCCTTGCTTCCTTCCTTTAATCTTTGGTGAGGCATATCCATTTTAATTGGGTAGCTTATATAGTCGGAGTACTTTTTAATTAATGCTCTTATTCTGTATTCGCTTAAATATTCGCTGTACCTTTCCTCGCCCTCGTCGTCCTTTAAGGTTAATGTAATTTCTGTACCGTTTGATGCTTTTTCAGCTTCCTCAATGGTATAACCGTCAATTCCCTCACTCTCCCATCTGTATGCTGTGCTTTCACCATAAGCCAAGCTTAAAACGCTTACTTTTTTACATACCATAAATGAGGAGTAAAAGCCAACGCCGAATTGACCTATAATATCAACGTCCTTTTGGTCGGTGTTTTCCTTTTTAAAGTCAAAGGAGCCGCTTTTTGCAATTGTACCAAGGTTGTTTTCAAGCTCATCCTTAGTCATACCGCAGCCATTGTCGCTGATTATAATTTGACCCTTGTCCTTGTTGATTTTAATATCAATTTTGTAGTCGCTTTTGTTAAGTGTTACGCTACTGTCTGTCAAGGAGCGATAATATAGCTTATCAATTGCGTCACTTGCGTTTGAAATAATCTCTCTTAAAAAGATTTCCTTGTTTGTGTAGATAGAGTTAATCATCATATCAAGGAGCTTTTGGCTCTCGGTTTTAAATTGCTTTTTTCTCATTTTTATTTACCTCGCATTATAATTTTAGCACTCTCGACTTAAGACTGCTAAAACAATTATAGCACCAAAAAACAAAAAGTCAATAAGCTTAATGATTTTTTAACAAAAAAGATTTGTAAAAATATTCTAAATGACAATTTTTTATTGCAAAACACAATAAAATAGTTTACAATGAAATTAGAAATTGAAAAAAATTTCAAAAAGTAAAGGAGAAACCATATGAAAACAACCTTTAAGACAATGTCTAAGGTAGCTTTAATTCTTGCACTTTTGTTGCTTGCTGTTTTTGTTATAACAAGCTGTGGAGAGTGTGAGGAACACACCTGGGACAAGGGCACAGTTCAAAAGGCCTCCACCTGTTCTGAGGAAGGTGTTATGCTATACACCTGTACAGAGTGTGGCGAAACAAAAACTGAGCCTATTAGCAAAAGCGCTCATAACTATGTAAAAAATGTTATTGAGCCATCCTGTACAACAGACGGTATGACAGTTTATACCTGCTCTGTATGTTCAAATTCATACAATGAAGATGTTGTAAAGGCACAACACAGCTATGTTATAACAGAAACAACTGCAACCTGCACAACACCCGGCGAAGTAAGAAAGGAATGCTCAAAGTGTGGGGACACACAAATTGAGACAGTTCTTTCCCAGCACAACTATGTCAAAGCCTCAAGCGTTGCTACCTGTACACAGGACGGACTTGATACATTTACCTGCTCTAACTGTGGAGATAGCTACCGTGTAATTACAGAGCGTAGTCACGGTCACGTAACAGAGGGCTGTGAGTGGACTGTTACAACCGAGTTTGCAAATGACGGTCCTTGCAAGTACCTACATATTGAAACAACACAGTGTAAGACCTGTGGCGAGGATGTTTCAATAACCGAGGAATTCTTTAAGCACTCCTACAAAACAACAATTACCACAAACGCAACCTGTCAAACAAATGGCGTTAAGGAGCTTGTATGCTCTGAGTGTGATGACTCCTACGAGGAGGAGTTTACAGACGTAAACGCACACAACTGGGACGAGGGTACGGTAAATGGTAATTTAACAACCTACACTTGTACAAACAATAATTGCGGTCAAAGCAAGGAGGTATTCTCTGCTAAGAATGAAACAGTAGCAACTGTTCCGTCCGACGCACTTCAAAGTGCAGGTGAGGTTGAGCTTTTAGGTGCTAACGTTAAGCTTGACAAGGAGGTTTTAGACCAACTTGGCGCAACTGACGTTACAATTTCAGCTAACACCTTAAGCGACAAATCATTAGAGGAGGTTATTAAGCTCTTAAGTGAGGAAGATAAGGCAAAGCTTGGCTCCGGTAAAATTTATGACTTTACTCTTTCACAAAACGATAGCTTAGTTTCAGAATTTGATGGCTACATTACACTTACAATCCGTTACGACCTTGAAGAAGGCGACGACCCTGAAAATATAGCTATTTGGTATATTAACGAAGAGGGCAAGCCCGATACATTCCAAGCTGTATATTGTGAAATTAACGGTCTTGGCTATGCACAATTTGAAACACAGCACTTCTCATACTACACAGTTATACGTATGTCACCTGAGGAAAGATGTGCATTCTACGGTCACAAGTATGTTGCATCCGTAATTGATGCATCCTGTAACCAAGAGGGCTACACAATTGAAAGATGCAGAACATGTAGCGATATTAAGCGTCACACCTTTACCCCTGCACTTACACATAATTACACTAAGACAGTTGTAAACCCAACCTGTACAGAAAAGGGCTACACACTTAACACCTGCTCAATTTGTAATGATATTTATATTTCTAACCAAACAGCAGTAATTGCTCACGACTATGAGCAAAGCGTAGTTGCACCAACCTGTACACAAAAGGGCTACACACTTAATAAGTGTAAGACCTGTGGAAACAGCTACACACAAAAAGAGGTAAGCCCACTTGGACACACATATGTAAACGGTGTATGCTCTACCTGTAACAAGGAGGCTACAAGTGCTGATAAGTCTTACTTAACTCTTATGAACAGCTTGTTCTCAGCTGACACATACCTATTAAGCATTGATAAATTAAGTGTTATCGTTTCACAATTGAACACAGTTAATATAACTAAGGTTGACATATCTGACCTTAAGGCAGTTGTTGGCTATGATGAAAACGGCTACCTTGTAGGTAAAGGAAACGGTAATGTTAACGTTTTATTTGAGCAAGAAAATATTAACGTTGAGGCAGTTGTAGTATTCAAAAACCAAAAAATGTATGTTTACTATACATATGAGCCGACAGATGCTAATACAACTCAAGAGGTTATGGAGTATGTAGGTAGCGCAAATCAGGACTTCTTTATTGAAGAAATGATGGGTCCCGGCGCAACAGTCGGTATGCTTTCCGAAATGCTTAATGAATACGCATACATTTGGGAAGATATTGTAAATACAGACAACAACCCACTTGATAAGGTAATTGAAAAGATTATTGGCTATATGTTTGTAAAGACCGAAAAGGCTGATGGCAATATATACACCTTTAATCCATCAATGGCACTTTCAATTTACGAAACACTTCGTGACTTTACAATTGCCGAAACCTTTGATAAGGTATTTGGAAACGGTGCTTATGATGCGGTAGTTGAGTTTATTAAGAACGCACCTGACAAAACCTTACCTGAATTTGAAGGCGAAATTACAACCGAGCTTGCAAGATGGGGTATTCCAAAGGAAACCGTTTATACTCTCATTCTTGAAATGGCAGGCTTAGAGGTTGAAGGCTTCTTAGAGGAAAATAAGAACGTAACCGTTCTTGAATTTGTTAACTCTATGATGGAGGAGGGTCAGCTAACTAAGGAAGATTTTCTTGCTATGGTTGATGAATATGCCGAAGGACTAAGAGCGCTTAAGCTAATTGATATGTTTATGGCAAACAACAAGGGCGAGCCTATGCCTTCCATAGATGAGGAAATAACCAACGAAAACGACCCAATTTACAAGGAAATTACAAAAATTATTGAGGCTCTTGGCAAGGCAAGCTTTAGATTTACAACAAACAGAGATAACGAGCTTGTTTCCATAGCTTATAACTTTGATAAATTCCTATACAGCTTTACACAAGACAGCGCAACATATGAAATTTCAGCAAATGGCTCAATGACCATTACTGCAAATGACACATACGCACAGGAATTTGATAAAATTGCAGAGGAAATTGATGCAGTTGAAAAGGCGCTTTCTCCAAACGCACCTGTAACTGTTGATGGCAAATATACAATTATTTCCACAAACGGTAAAACATTTATTTGGAAAATTCAGCAAAACAAGAATGACTTAAGCGCAACCTTTATATTTGAAAAGTCAGCGCTTAAAAACGAGGTATTTAACGGAGTGGCTTGTACAAAATATCAAGCATCTGTTTATAACCTTTATATAATGGATGATAGCTTCTTAAATGCGTACTATGACTGCCTTGGCTGGTATGAAATTCCAACAGAGGCACGTGCGGTTCGTGAGTTAATTAACGTACATATATGGTTTGATGAAAACGAACAGATAGTAGGCATTGAGCTAATTGACAACGAGGATGAATTAGACTTTGATAAGTACACTCACATCAATGTATATTACAATCTTGAAAAGAATACATATTCATCAAAATCTGCTCACTCATACAAGTTTGTTGAAGCAATTGAGCCAAACGGCTGCGAGTATGGTAAAAACATTTACTTCTGCTCTGTTTGCGGTCACGAAATGTATGAGCGCACAGGAGATGGTCACGACTATGCAACAAAGGCTGAATTAAAGGAAGGCTCCATAACCTGTGAAGACGGTATTACCGTTACAAGATACTGTACAAAGTGTGACACTGTATTCTATACAGAAGATGCAAGACACCACGAAAGAACAACCTATAATAAGGTGCTTGAAAACGCAAGCGCTTGCGGTGATGTAATATTCACATACGAAATTTGCCCTTGCGGACAGGAAGCATACTTTGAGGGCACACACCAAAGTGATTGTATCTTTGACTATGTGGATAACGAAGACGGTTACGAAATTTACAGATGTGCTGTTAACGAATGTGCTTACACATATTACAGAATGAGCAGAGGCGATTACACCTACCATCCCGAAAAGGAAGAAACCTGCTGGTACACATCAAATGAATCCTTTATGGACAAGGACGGTAATGTAATTCTTTCATTTAGCAAAGCATACCCAAGCCACCAAAAATATGGCAGAACATCAGAAGATGGTAGAATTTACACATCATACTGTGATCTTTGCAATAAAACTCTTAGCGAGGAAACCTATGACGAATATGGACGTACAATTAAGTATACAGACTATATAGGGGATTACTCTTGGACAAGAGTTTATACAGGCTGTGACTATGTTCATAATGACTTCAATGGCAATATTTATACAGGCACAAACCACGTAACTCGTTATGAAAACAGTGGTGGCTCCTGCTCACAATACTCATACACAAGATGGGTTTGCCGTATTTGTAACAAGATTACTGACTCCTCCTACTCTGCTCCTTCCTCTTGGGTAAATGACGATACTCATAACTGGTCATACAACAAGGAAACAGGAATTTACACCTGTATGAATTGTGGCACTAAGAGTACAACGGGTGCTGATGCATACATTGTTCTTGAGGATATGGTAGATAAGGAAGACTTCAGAATAGGCTACTATGATAAGAAGGGCTTCGGCTCAAACAGAATTATGTTTGATATCATACTTAACTATCAGCCAGACGGCTCAGGCGTGATACTTGCAGGCGAGAGCTACTGCTATATCGAGGACACAACTCCTTACGATTCATACGGAAAATACCAATGCGCATCAGGTATTGTAACAGTTGATAAGGATGCTCTTGCAATCGAAATCGAAGGCAGTGTGGTAGAGATTACAACCGTTTCTTTCGTAGCTTCCGTATACAACGGTGAAGACTGGATTGCACACGCACTCACCTTCAGCCTTGAAGAGCTTTACTTAAGCAAATAAACCTAAAACAAAAGCGTGATGCTCTTTCGAGCATCACGCTTTTCATTTAAATGTAAAATAATTTGTTAGCTTTTTTTATTATTCTGTCATTCCGTAATACTGTGCAAGGGCCGCTACGTCCTCTTGGGTGAATGCGCCCTTGAAAATCATAAACTCATCAACGGTTGCTGGTAAGGAGCTGCCATATGTGCCTCTTCCGTCTTGACCGATGTTGTAGCTATACTGTGTATCAAGGTTTGTTCCTTGTAGATTTTGTGGAATACTACCTGTTTTAATTGTGCCAAAATCCATGCATGCGCCAAGCTGATGGTTTTCGCGGTCAACTATTACTATTATGTGTACCCAGCCATTTACATAGTCAGCAGGCAAGGATTTATCAAGGTCAATACGCTTTCCGCCTTCTGCATAGTTTATTCTGATATCTCCACCGTTGTCTTTTCTAATAGCCAAAGCAAAGCCTGTGTTTGCTCCACTATCCCAGTTTTTATTTGATAAAATACATGGGTCAGAGGTTAGTGTATTTGAATTAATCCATAGTGAAATGGTAAAGCTATCATTTCCTAATGAAAGGTCATCAAGTGATACATAGCCCTTATTAAGAGTTGCGCCCTGTCCAAAATAGCCCTCTGTGTAGGTAACTGTATTATTTGAGGTTGTTTTTCCACCGCAGTTATCAGCTGCATTGCCATCAAACGGTAGATAAACTGATAATTCTTTATCCACAAAGTTAGTTACATAGTCGCTGCTTCCAATAACCGGAGTTGGCTCGCTTTCGTGGTAACGACCGGGAACATTGCCGGGACGGGTTGACGGAGCTTCAACACCGTCAAATAGGTTAGATGGAACTCTTGCTGACCAGGTAATCGGACACTCATAGCCAAGTGCGTGAAGAACGATTGATGCGGTGTCACGAATTTCCATATCGCCAATAGTACCCTTAACAACATTTTTACCTGCTGCTGCAAACATTACATACTTTTCGCTATCTGTTAGTCCACCGTGGCTTGTTCCGTTTCCACCGTGGTCAGCTGTTACGATAAACAATGTTTCGTCAAGTATTCCCTTTTCTGCGTATGCATTGTAAATTTCACCGATGTATTCATCAATCTGCGCTATTTTTGCAAGCTGTGCGTCTGTGCCATAGCCTGAGGAGTGACCAACACTATCTGCCTCGTCAAATTGAACAAACATAGCATCAGGATTATTTTGTGCAAGGTATGCAAGAATTGATTCTGTCAATAAAGCATCAGACATACCGCCTTCCTTATGTACGCCAATATCGTTTTCAACAATGCCTATATTAATCGGATTCCAGCCTGCAAAGGATGCAAGAACTGCGTTTTCATTGTTTTCGCGAATTACACGGAAAAAGCTTGGGTAGCTTGAATCACTTGGGTAAGCATTGGTAGCTGTGTTATCATTTGTAAGTCCGTGTACGCTTGGAATTACACCGTGAAGGAGTGAGCCCCAGCATTGCGCGCTGATTGTTGGATTAGATGTTAAGCAATCATAGGTCAAGGCTCCGTTTGCAAAGATGTTATCAAGATTTGGTGTGCTTGCATCCTTAAAGTATGTGCCTGCGCCATCAACACCAATAATTACTACGTGCTTATATTTTGAAAGGTCTACTACACTTACTAAGAATTCACCCTTAACACCCTTACCTGTTACATTTACCTTTATGTCAGCCTCACGTCCAAGACCTGTTAAAACACCGTTCTCTATGGAAATATTAGAGCTGTCAAAGGTATATGTAAGTGCTTTTTCTGCTCCATTTACAAATGCTGTTTTTGGCAAATCAACGCTTTGACCAATTCCAAGCTCAATATTTTCAAAGGAAAGTATTTCAGGTGGTAAGCTATCTACTATTTCATTAAATGAAACAAAGGTGTATTTTTCATTTTCTGCTGTATCACCGTATTGCAAATATGAATAGGTTGTTGTTTGACCGTCGGTTGTTGAAACATATGCGCCAAGCGCAAGCTTTGCGTCCTTATATTTATCTGAAATATTTACAATTTTTAATTCAAGTGTTTGGAAAATATACTCTGTTACCTCTGCACTAAGAACTCCATTTGAGGGTCCGTTTTCGGTAAAGATGTCATTATCTCCCAATTTGTCCTTGGCAACTGCATATATACCATATCTTAGGTCATCCTTTGTTACTGCTTCATATAATTCAATTGCAGAGGCATTTATTTTATAGCCTATTGTTACAGATGCATCGTTACCCTCGTAAACTGAATAGCCAACGCAGGTAAACAAGGACTCAAGCTCGCCAAAGAACTCCTTTGCACAAGCATCACAAATATATAAGCCCTTACCGGCTTCAAGATAGCTTGTATATGTAATTGATACAGGGTTATTTTCTGTGGAGTGTCCAAATGCAGGATTTGCCTTTGAATATTCCTCATCAATGCTTGTTACATTTTCTGTGCCATTATATGTAGTAACCGTTCTTGTTCCTGCATTTTCACAATCTGCGTCACTTACTACATACAGTGTACCCTGTCTTGGTTGGCTTGAATTGACTAAGCTTATAGATGTGTATGTACAATCCTTGTAAATTGTTAAATACGCGCCACCTGTTGAGTCACCCATTAGGTTAACAGAACCAAAGGCGGTATTTTTTGCCACAAGATGCTGTGTGTCGCCCGCTGCTGTATAAGAGTTAATTGTTGA
The DNA here is from genome assembly GCA_017621085.1 of Clostridia bacterium. Classification (GTDB taxonomy): domain Bacteria; phylum Bacillota; class Clostridia; order Oscillospirales; family CAG-272; genus RGIG2000. The sequence goes on from JAGATW010000084.1 coordinate 21,970, forward strand.
ATTGTTAACCTCAACATAATCCTTACCTATAAATCTATCGGCACGCCAGCTATCCATATAAAGTGTATTTATACTGCTGTTGTTTATGTAGCTTTCACCCATAACATTATGTATCTTTACATCATCTGTATAAAGGTGATTAAACTTTATAGTTAAGGTCGCTTGTTGCTTTGCAATAAAAGTAATAGGGTCATAATTTGAAGCTTTAATTTTTATTCTACAAGTATCAAAGGTAATGGTTGATGTTCCTCTTGCATTACTTTCCCTTTGATAAATAATTTCATCGTGACCGGCAATTACTGCATTTTTAATTGTTAAATCGCCTGTTTCCACATAAATACCAACAAAGCCACCGTAATAGTCAATCTTATCGGACTTTGATTTTGCGCTAACATTACTTAAGTCTAAGGGTGCGCTTACCTCTTCAATGGTTCTGTTTCCTATTAAGGTAAGGCTGGCATCCTCATGGTTTACAAAAAAGCCTGAGTAGTTATTATCATCAGGAATCCACCATGAATGGCCATTAAAATATACATTTACTGTAACAGCCTTGTCAATACGAATACCTGTTGCTCTTGGACCGGTGTCATTTCCTGTTGAATAGCTTACATTCTCAGCAAGAATTAAATTAAGCGTCTGCCCTTCAAATTGGCTGATAAAATATGTAGTATTTTCAGCAATAGAATTTGATGCTGACGTATAAAGCTTACTAATTCCTACTACATTTTTTCCCTCCTCCTTTAATGTGCCTGCAAGAGCTGAGTCCTCGCTTTCTACAACATAATAGGTATTTTCTGTTTCACTTGCAAGGGAAACAATAGAAAATGCCAAAATTAATGATAGTACAAAGGCAAGGATTAAAAGTGTTTTCTTCATAAATTTTCCTCCTTAATTACTGTGTCATTTCTAAATGTTGAGTTTTCAACATTTTTAAATTTTTTCTGAGCACTTGTATAATCTAATATTAAATTAATACAATAAAAAATTCAAGTGTTTAAATGAATTTTCTACCTTTTGACGAATTTTTGTTGAGTTTTGTTGAGTTTTCCACAAATTCAACAAAATTGCTCAACATTTTTTGCCCTTCTCTATTGAAAATCTTATTTGCATAGTGTACAATAAAATAAAAAACGGTGATTTTATGATAAGAGCAGAGGAAAGACAAAGCTACATATTAAATACTGCCAAGGAAAATGGCTTTGCATCTATTACCGATATAGCAAAAAGGCTTAATGTTTCAATTGAAACAATTAGGCGCGATATAAACGAGCTTTGTAAGGAAAATTTAGTTAAAAAGGTCCGTGGGGGCGCTGTTTTAGGCAAGCCTGCCTGTCGCAAGGATGATGACTTTATGTTGAGAATTAAGTCAAATCAACATCAAAAATTAACTATCGGCGCAAGAGCCGCCTCAATGATACAGGACGGATTTGTTGTCGCCCTTGATGCAGGTGCTTCGGTGCAATCAATTGCAAGCTGTATAAAGAATGTTAAAAATGTAACCTTTATTGTCAATTCCATATCTACGGCAGGAATTCTTCTTGATAAATTTAAAAAGGACGAGGTCAGTGGACGAATTATATTTGTAGGTGGGGAGCTTGATACACAAAATCGCTTTTCCAAGGGGGCTATGGCATCAAGTGCCGTTGGCAATTATTATTTTGATATTGCCTTTGTTTCCTGTACAGCGGTTTCCTGCGAGGCAGTTTCCTCGTATAACCTTGACGAATGCTCATATTCAAGGCAATTAATTGAACGTGCAAGTATGTCAGTCCTTGTTGCAGAAAGCAATAAAATAGACAAAAACTCCATTTGCTCCTTTGCTAAAATCGCAGATTTTGCCACCATCATAACCGATGACAAAAACCAAATCTCTGACCTTTTCAAAAAGCAATATGAGGATTCAAAAACGGAGCTTGTAATAGTATCTGTGTAATATACACTATTGCAAACGCAATGTGATATTTTTGCGTAAACGCAAAAGAGATATGCTACAAATGCGTAAAAACACCTCATCCGTCAACTTTGTTGCCACCTTTCTCGCTTCGGCTCGGTCACACTGTGGCTCTAACACTCCCCGAGTGGCAAGGCAATTAAATAGCCTTGCAATGATATTGTGCTAACGCACAGTGATATTCGGCTTTTCGCCGAGTGATATATTGCTAACGCAATGTGATATTTTTGCGTAAACGCAAAAGAGATAA